>DASSTO010000162.1:0-24961 GCA_035707865.1 Longimicrobiaceae bacterium
CCATCCCCAGCCCCACATCGAGCCCTCGAACTGCCGGTTGCGCAGGCGGTCGACCCACGCGGTGCTCTCGTAGGCGCGCGGCACGATGTCCACGCCGATCTGCTTGAGCATCGCCTGGATCGCCACCAGCACGTCCTGGTACGTCTGGTTCCCGGAGATGAAGTCGATCTGGATGCGGAGCGGCTGTCCGTTCCTGTCGAGGATGCCGTCGCCGTCGCTGTCCGTCCATCCGGCCCGGGCGAGGAGCTGCTTCGCCCCGGCGGGGTCGTAGGGAATGGGGCGCACGTTCGGATCGTGCTCGCTCAACGCATCGGGAATCGGCGAGAGCGCCGGCTCGCCGACGTCGCCGAAGAGGCCCTTCGCCAGCCTGGGCCGGTCGATGCCCATGAGCAGCGCGCGGCGCACGCGCACGTCGTTCAGCGGCGGCCGGCGCGTGTTCCAGGCGATCCACGCCGGCCGGACCCGTGGCGCGGTGTAGAGCTTCACGTCCGGGGAGGCGACGATGCGCTGGCGCTGGTCGGGCGGCACCTTCTGCATCAGGTCCCCCTGCCCCGCCAGCAGCTCGGTCATCGCCGCGTTGAGGTCCGGGACGAAGCGGAAGATCACCCGGTCGAGCGCGGCGCGCCCGTCGGGCTTCTGCGCGTCGACGTCGAGGACCAGCTGCTGCGCTCGGTCCCAGCGCTCGAACTTGTAGAAGCCGTCGCCGACCGGGTGGGTGTCGAAGGGCGTCCGACGCATCATCGCGGCGGGCACGTCCTGAAGGAGGTGCTTCGGAACCGGCACCACTTCGAGGAGCGAGTTGACGGTGTAGACGCCCATGTTGTCGAGCTTCACCAGCACGGTGAAGCTGTCCGGCGCGCTGACCTTCCGCACCGCCGCCACGTCGTTCTGCCGGGGTGAGGCGGTGGCCTTGTCCCGCTGCATCTCGATGGTGTAGACCACGTCCGCCGAGGTCACGGGGGCACCGTCGTGCCAGTGGACGTCGTGGCGCAGGTGGAGGACGAGCGTGGAGTCGGGCCTCAGCTCCCACGACCGCGCCAGGTCGGGCGCATAGTGGCTCAGCGTGCTGTCGCGGCGGGCCAGCGCACGGAAGATCAGGTGTACGGCCTGGTACGCGGGGTTGCTGTCGTAGGTGAGCGGATTGAGCTCGTCCGGCTCGCGCTCGGAGAGGAAGACGAGCACGCCACCCGGGGGGCCGCCCGAGAAAGTATCGTAGTGGCCGCCCGGCGCGGCCTGCTGCGCTGGTTGCTTGCCGTGCTCGCCTCCCCCGCAGGCGGTGAGGAGCAGGAGCAGCGCGCACGACGGGAGCAGTCTCTTCATCTCAGAACCGGTCGAAGGTCCACGGCTCGGGCAGAGCGAGCGCGGCGTCGAGCGCCGCCAGCCGCTCCGGCCGGTCCGTCTCGGCGAGCCCGGCCGCGACGGCGGCCGAGGGCGGGAGCGCGCCGACGTAGATCCGCGAGAGGGCGGAGATGTCGAGCCGGAGCGTCATGTCCTCCGGACCGCCCACGCCCTGCTCCACGTGCACCCGCCCCGCCTCGAGCCTCAGGCGCCAGCTGCCGGAGTTCTCCGGCAGCTGCGGGTCCTGCACCTCCAGGGCCAGCGTGAGCGCGGACTCGGCGGCGACGGTGCGCTCCACCCAGGCCGCGGCGGAATCGACGAGTCGGAACATCGGGCCGCGCACGAGTATGGCCGAGGGGAACCACAGACCCCAGCCGGGCGCGCTGCCCAGCGGCAGACGCGGCTCGGAGATCCAGTCGCCGAGGCGGTGCGCGGGCAGCGAGCGCAGGACGATCTGCCGCCACTGGTCGCCGAGCGAGAGGAGCCAGGCGTAGAGGCCACGGCGCGCGGAGTCGGTGGTCCACACCATCTCCTCGACCTCGAGGAAGCGCTCCTGCGGCGGGAGGTCCGTTCGATAGGCGACGAGCGCGTAGCCCTCCAGCCGCTCGCCCGCGCCGCGGTACGCCACCAGGCCGCGGTCCGGCGGCGCGAGAAGGCCCTCCCACGCGCGCTCCCCTCGCACGAGCATCCCCGTCTGGGTGGGTGCCCAGGCCGCGTACAGCGCCCGGACCTCGGCATGGGCCTCCGGGCTCTCCGCCAGCTCCACGCGCTTTCGCTCGTCGCTGTCGGGGAGCGCCTCGGGCGGAATGCGGTACTGCAGCGCCTCGCCCGCGAGACCGTAGCCGAGGCGGGCGTAGAAGGAGACGCGGAACGGGTAGAGCGCCGAAGCGACGTCGCCGCGCTCCCGGGCCGCGCGCAGCGCGGCGCTCACGAGGCGGCCCGCGAGGCCGCGCTTGCGATGCGTCGGTGCGATCGCCACCGTACCCAGGCCCATCGTGGGCAGCGGCGCGCCGCTCACCCACTCGCGCAGTGGGTGGAGCTGGCAGGAGGCGACCAGCTGCCCGTCGTCCTCGCCCACCCACGCGATCTCCGGTCCTCCGCCGAAGCGCGGCGTCGCGAGCTGGTCGGCCCACCAGTCGGGGGTGCGCGCCAGGCCCGGGAAGCTGTGCGCGGAGAGCCGCCCGACGTCGTGGACTTCGTCCGGCCGGGCGAAGCGGAAGGAAACGCTCACGGTGTGCGCTGGTGCGGGTTTCGCAGGAGGCCCTCCGCCCATCGGATCGGAAGGCTCACGAGTCCCGGGCCGCCCCGCGCCCGGCACTCGCCGCCAAGATAGAGAACGACATGAGACAGCGCCAACCAATCGGCCCGCACGCGGCGGGAGCCCTCTCGCTCGCGATGCTCCTGCTCGCCGCGTGCCACTCCGGCGCGCAGCCGGGCGGGCAGCCGGCCGACACCCCGGCCGTCCGCACCGCCGCCCCGCGACCGCGCGTGCTCACCGGCCTCGAGGTGCTGCTGCGCGACTCGATGCAGCTCGTGCGCGGAAGGCGCGTGGGGCTGATCACCAACCAGACGGCCATCACGTCCACCGGCGAGAGCGCGGTCGACGTGCTCCACCGCGCCCCGGGCGTGCAGCTCGTCGCGCTCTTCGGCCCCGAGCACGGCGTGCGGGGCACCGCGGAGGGCGGCGCGGCGGTGGCGAACGCCGTCGACCAGAAGACCGGGATCCCCGTCTACTCGCTCTACGGTAAGACGCAGCGCCCCACCCCCGAGATGCTCCGCGGCCTCGACGCGCTCCTCTTCGACATCCAGGACATCGGCGCGCGCCCCTACACCTTCGTCTGGACGATGGCGATGGCGATGGAGGCGGCCGCCAAGCAGGGGATCCCCTTCATCGTCCTCGACCGGCCGAACCCGATCACCGCGCGCGTGGGCGGGCCGCTGATGCAGATGGCGATGCGCGACGTAGGCCAGCCGATCACCGGCTACTACCCGGTGCCGCTGCGCCACGGGATGACGGTGGGCGAGGTCGCGAAGTACGTGAACCAGGAGTACCACGTCGGGGCGGACCTGCACGTGGTGCCGGCCGCCGGATGGCGCGGTGACATGTGGTACGACGAGACGGGGCTGCCGTGGGTGAACCCGTCACCCAACATCCGCTCGCTCACGGCGGCGCTGAACTACTCCGGGCTGGTCCTCTTCGAGGCCACCAACGTGAGCGTCGGCCGCGGAACCGACCGCCCTTTCTCCTACGTCGGTGCCCCCTGGCTGGACGTGCCGAGGCTGCTCCAGGCCGTCGCCCGGTACGACGTCCCCGGCGTCCGGCTGGCTTCCACCACCTTCGTGCCGACCGGTGAGGGCTACGTGCCCTACCGCGGCGAGCGGGTACACGCCGTCGAGTTGCACGTCACCGATCGCGACGCCTACCGGCCGGTGTGGACGGCCCTCGTGCTGCTGAGCGAGATCAAGCGATTGCAGCCGGACAGCTTCAAGATCACCGACGACGGCTTCACGCAGATGCTCGGCTCGCGCTGGGCGCGCCAGGCGTTCGACCGGGGCACGGACCCGCGCGAGATCTGGAAGCGCTGGCAGGGCGAGCTGGAGGACTGGTGGAAGATCCGGCAGCGCTACAGCCTCTATCCCGGCGAGGCGTTCGCGCGGCCGTGAGCGGGCGTCGGACTATCGTTCTCCGCTCACCATGAAGATCCAGCGCCAGCGTCCGTCGTCCGAGCGCCGGATGCCGAGGCGCGTGCCGGCGTACGAGGTCACGGCGAGATACTCCGGCGGGGCGGCCCAGATTCCGTCGGGCGCGGTGCCCAGGCCTCGGTCGAGGAGGACCGGGACCTCGTCGAGCGCCTTCCCGTCGCTCCAGTCCCACGCGCGCAGCGCGTTGTCGCGCCCATCGGCGCCGCGGAACGAGTAGAAGAAGTCCGGCGTCATGAGGTCGTGGAGCGCGACCCAGCTGTGGCCGAGCGCCGCCGTGCGCAACGCGAGGGCGAATTCCGCGAGTGAGCCTCGCGCGGCCGAGTCCGGCGGCAGGGGTCGGAAGATCACCTCGGCGGTGTCGACCCGCGCGAGTGCGGTGTCCGCGCAGACGAGACAGCGCACGACGAAGCTCGCCGAGTCGGCGCCGCGCACGTCGAGGCGCGTGAAGGGGCGAGGGAGCCGGAGGGACGACGAGTCGCGGCGCAGCACGACGTCCGGCCGGGCCGTCCAGACGAGCGCGGGCGGAGGCGGGGTCGGAGCCGGGGGAGGCGCCGGGGACGGTGGTGGGACCGGAGCGGACGTGCAGCCCGAGAGGAGCAGCACCAACGGGATCCAGCCGGACAGGTGTCGCATCATCGTCCTGTTCAGAGCAACGGTTCGTGTGCATCCGGCCGTACCGGACGGCCGCCGCGTCCGCTACATTGGGGCCGCCTCGGTATCGATCGCCACCACGCCGGATGGTTTGGTTGGAAACAGGACCCACCACACCCGTCGCGCTCGTCTGCTCCGTGCCGCTGGAGGCGGAGCCGGTGCGGCGCGCGCTCCGCGCTGCGAGCACGGCTCGGGTGGGCGGGAAAGAGGCCGTCGAGGGCGTGCTCGGCACGACCCGCGTCGTGCTCCTGGCGGCCGGGATGGGCAAGGTGAACGCCGCCCACGGCCTCACCGCCCTCCTGGAAGCGCGCCCTGTCCGGGCGGTGGTCGGCTTCGGCGTGGGCGGCGCCTACCCCGGTGCGGGCCTGGACGTCGGTGCGGTCGCGCTCGCCACGCGCGAGATCTACGGCGACGAGGGCGCCGACACGCCCGCCGGCTGGATCTCCACCGAGAGCATCGGCATCGCGCTGGCCGAGCGCGAGGGCGAGCGGCTCTTCAACGAGTTCCCCGTGGACCCCAAGCTCCTCTCCCGCGCGCGGCGCGCCCTTCAGCGCGCGGGGATGCCGGCCGTCGCGGGCCCGTTCGTCACCGTCTCGTGCTGCTCCGGCACCCTCGCGCGCGGCGAGTCGCTCGCGCACCGCTTCTCGGCCGTCTGCGAGAGCATGGAGGGCGCCGCGTACGCGCACGTCGCCGCCATCTACGGCGTTCCGTTCATGGAGCTGCGCGGCATCAGCAACCTCGTCGAGAACCGCGACCTCGCCCGCTGGCGGCTGAAGGAAGCGGCGGAGGCGGCGGCGAGAGCGGTACAATTCTCAATTTTGAATTTTGAATTTTGAATTGGCACTGCCGCTGGCTCCCGAGCCCCGGCATGGTGCTGCCGTAATTCAAAATTCAATGTTCACCATTCAAAACCGGAGTCCCCATGCTTCTTTCCCTCGGCTACTCTCCCTGCCCGAACGACACCTTCATCTTCCATGCGCTGGTGCAGGGGCTCGTGGAGGTCCCCGGAGTGCGCTTCCGCGAGCGGCTGGAGGACGTGGAGACGCTCAACCAGCTGGCGCGGCGCGGCGAGCTGGACGTCACGAAGATCTCCTATGGCGCCGTTCCCTACCTGCTCGACGAGTACGTGCTGCTGCGCAGCGGCGGCGCACTGGGGCGGGGGTGCGGCCCGCTGCTCGTGGCGCGGCCCGGGACGACGGTGGAGTCGCTGCGCGGCCAGCGGATCGCCATCCCGGGGCGGATGACGACGGCCAACCTGCTGCTGCGTCTCTTCGCGCCCGAGCTGCCGGCCGGCGAGGAGGTGCTCTACAGCGAGATCATGCCGGCGGTGGCGCGCGGCGAGGTCGCGGCGGGGCTCATCATCCACGAGTCGCGCTTCACCTATCCCGAGCACGGTCTCGTGCAGCTCGTGGACCTGGGCGAGTGGTGGGAGCGGGAGACGGGCGCACCGATCCCGCTCGGGGGCATCCTCGCGCGCCGTAGCCTGGGCGAGGCGCGGATCGGCGAGATCCAGCGGGCCATCCGCCAGTCGGTGGAGTACGCCTACGCGCACCCCGGCGTGGCGGCGGAATACATCGCCGCCAATGCGCAGGAGATGTCGCCCGAGGTCTGCCAGCGGCACATCGACCTGTATGTGAACGAGTTCTCGATCGATCTGGGAGAGGAGGGCGAGCGCGCCGTGCGCGAGCTGCTGAGCCGCACCGCGGACGTGGGGCTCACCCCGCCCGTGCAGCGCCCCGCCCTCCCCGCCGCCTGAGCCGCTACCCCTCTACTCCTCGCGGGCGATGCGGACCGCGGTCTTGCGCCCCTTGATGGTGGCCCGTGAGAGCGCGCGGACCACCCGCTCCGCGTGCTCCTCGGCGATCTCCACGAGCGAGAACTGATCGGCGATCTCGATGGCACCGATGGCCGCGGCGGGGATGTGTGCCTCTCCGATGATCGCGCCGACGAGATCGCCGGGCCGCACTCCCCGTCGGCGCCCCACCCCCACGAAGAGCCGGGTGACCTCTCCGGTGCTGGTCCCGCGGCCCCGGCCGCCGCGCGACCCCTCCTGACGGTCGCGCCGGCCCCGCGGGCCGCGCCCCTCCCGCTCCGATCCGCGGCGATCCGGCTCCCACTGCGGCAGGTCCTCCCCGTCCTCCGGCTGCTGTCCGCGCCGGGCCTCGTCGGCGATCTTGGCCGCCGCGGCCGCGATGTCGAGCGGCTCGAAGTCCTCGGCGAGCGACTGAACAGCGACACCGTAGCTCTCGTACTCGCCCTCCAGCAGCGTCTCGCGCAGCTCCGCGCGGAAGAGTTCCAGCCGCCGCGCCCGCAGGTCCGCGATGGTAGGGATGCGCGCGTTCTCGATGCGCTGGCCCATCAGCCGCTCGATCGCCTTCAGCAGCCTCTGCTCGCGGGGCTGCACGAGGGTGATCGCCGTCCCCTCCCGACCCGCGCGCCCGGTGCGCCCCACCCGGTGCACGTAGACCTCGGGCGACTGCGGGATGTCGTAGTTGATGACGTGAGTCACGTGCTCCACGTCGAGCCCGCGCGCCGCCACGTCGGTGGCGATCAGGAGGTCGGCCACGCCCTCCCGGAAGCGGCCCATCACCCGGTCGCGCTGCGCCTGCGCCAGACCGCCGTGCAGCGCCTCGGGCCGGTAGCCCCGTACCGCGAGCGACTCCGTCAGCTCGTCGACCTCGTTGCGGGTGCGGCAGAAGAGGATCGCCGCGGCCGGCGCCTCGAGGTCGAGCACGCGGCTGAGCGCCTCGAGCTTGTACGGACGCGGTACGACGTAAGCCATCTGCCGCACGCGCGGCGTCTCCAGCTTGGGCGGCTGCACCGCCACGCGCTGGGGATCGCGCAGGTGCCGCACGGCGAGGTCGCGGATGCGCGCCGGGAAGGTCGCCGAGAAGAGCGAGGTCTGACGCTCTTCCGGCACCTCCGCCAGAATGGCGTCGAGGTCGTCGATGAAGCCCATGTCGAGCATCTCGTCGGCCTCGTCGAGCACGGTGTAGCCCACGCCGCTCAGGTCCAGGCTGCCGCGCTGGATGTGGTCGAGGACGCGGCCCGGCGTCCCCACCACCACCTGCACCCCGCGCCTCAGGGCGCTCAGCTGCCGCTGGATCGCCTGGCCGCCGTAGATCGGAAGGACGCTCACGCCCAGGCGGCGACCGTAGCGATGGATCGCCTCCGCCACCTGCACCGCCAGCTCGCGCGTGGGCGTCAGCACCAGGCCCTGCACCCGGCGCTCGCTCGCGTCGATCCGCTCGACGAGCGGGAGCGCGAAGGCGGCCGTCTTGCCCGTGCCCGTCGCGGCACTCCCGATCACGTCCCGCCCCGAGAGGAGCAGCGGGATGGTCGCGGACTGGATCGGTGTCGGCTCCTCGTAGCCCAGCTCGTCCAGGGACCTGAGCACATCGGGACTGAGCCCCAGGGATGCGAAGTCCGTCTCGTTCGGTTCCGGATCACTCAACGTCGGTCTCCTTTGATCACGTCGGCATCCACCGCCGCCCGGCCCGATTGCGGAGCCGCGGCGCTAGTAGCCGCAGACCCCGACGTCGGGCTCGTCGGCGAAGCGGCGGAAGGCCTCGTCGATGTCGTGGTGGCGCTCCAGGAAGGAGCGCAGGCGCCGGAAAGATAAGTGCAGCTTGCGCTCGCGCAGTACCCGGTCGGGCGGGGATGGCGGAAACATCCAGGTGGGGAGATATTTGTCGGTGGCCGGGGCGGTGGTGGCGTTGCTCACTCCTCCCTCCGGTGGGCAGACGGCGAGCCCCGAGAGCACGAGCTCGAAGGCGAGCGCGGGATCGAGACCCTCCTCGCGCGCCACCTCGTAGACGAACTCCCCGAGCTCGCGCGGCATTCCCCGGGCCTCGCCCTCCTCCACCAGCTCGTCGCGCCGGCGGGTGACCTCGTGCTCGGTCAGGTCCCGCTCCAGGCCGCCGAGGAGCACCTCGGGACTCCCGAGGAAGGTCTCGTCGTCGCGCAGCTGCCGGCGGCGCTCCCGGTACGCGTGCAGCACGCGCTCGGCGCTCATCCGGCAGACTCTGCGCTCCTCGTTCTGAACCGGCTCGTCCACGTTCGCCCCCGCGTTTCGGTTCGGCTCCGGCCGATTCGGCCGCGCGCGAACGGCGCAAGCTGCGGACCAGCGGAGGGCCACCGGCCGGAAATGCCGGCGAACCGGGCGCGATCCTTGCGAAACCCCGGGCGCACGGGGCCATAGAGGCAGCACACGCCGGGGTCTTCCGGCAGCCCGCGCGCCTCCGGCGCCGCAGCCGGGTGGAACCAACGCTTCCCAGGGCGCGTTGGTATTCGTGTGCAGGCGGATGTGCGCGAGCCCCGCTCCGCGGCCCTCTCATGTTGCAGCGAACACCTCCGCCGCACGGCGGGGGGATTGGTGTCCCGCACCTCCGCAGAGTTCCGGATCCGGAAAGGCCGCAATGAACAGGACCAGGCTGCAGTGCCCCACCCTCCTCGCGCTCGCCCTTCTGGGTCTGGCCGCGGCGCTGATTCCGAGCACCCCCGCGGCCGCCCAGTACTTCGGCCGTAACAAGGTGCAGTATCAGACCTTCGACTTCCACGTCCTGCAGACGCCCCACTTCGACATCTACTACTATCCCGAGGAGGCGGTGGCCACCCGCGACGCTGCGCGGATGGCCGAGCGCTGGTACGCACGCCTCTCCAGGCTCCTCGATCACGACTTCGATCAGCGGCAGCCGATCATCCTCTACGGCGGCACCCCCGCCTTCCAGCAGACCACGACGCTGCAGGGCTCCATCGGGGAGGGCACCGGCGGCGTCACGGAGATGCTCAAGCAGCGCGTGATCCTGCCGCTCACGGGATCGTACCAGGAGACGGACCACGTACTGGGGCACGAGCTGGTGCACGCCTTCCAGTACGACATCAGCGGCCTCGGCCGCTCCGCCGGTGCGCTGGGTGCCGGCGCGAGGAACTTCGCCACCGCCCCGCTCTGGTTCGTCGAGGGCATGGCGGAGTACTTCTCGAAGGGCCCGGTGGACCCGCTGACCACGATGTGGCTGCGCGACGCCGTGCTCACCGGCAAGCTGCCCAACCGCGAGCAGCTGGAGAACGACCCGGAGTTCTTCCCCTACCGCTGGGGCCAGGCGCTCTGGGCCTACGTGGGCGGTCGCTGGGGCGACCCGGTCATCGGCCAGATCCTCGCGCTCGTCGGGCAGGGCGTCCCCTACCCCGACGCCTTCCAGCGGACGCTGGGCATCTCGCTCGACGACCTCTTCGAGGACTGGCACGTCGCCATCCGCCACGCGTACCTGCCGATGCTGGCCGAGCGGCCCGAGGCGCGCGAGGTCGCGAAGCCGCTCATCACCGAGGCTCGCGAGGGCGGGCAGTTGAACCTCGGGCCCGCCATCTCGCCGGACGGGCGGCTCGTCGCCTTCATCTCGGAGCGTCAGGACCTCGACATCGAGCTGTGGCTCGCCGACGCGCAGACGGGCGAGGTGATCCGCCGGCTCCAGAAGGGCACCGCCTTCGATCCGCACTTCCAGAGCCTGCGATTCATCAACTCCGCCGGGAGCTGGTCGCCGGACAACGTGCACTTCGTCTTCAGCGCGCAGCGCGAAGGTCACGACGAGCTGGTCTTCCTCGACACGCGCAACGGCAACATCACGCGTGAGGTAACGATCCCCGACGTGATCGAGATCGCCACGCCGAGCTGGTCGTCGGACGGGCACACGATCGTCTTCGCCGGCATCTCCGGCGGCGTCTCCGACCTCTACACCTACGACACAAAGACCGGCCACAGCCGCCGGATCACGAACGACCTCTACGCCGAGCTGCACCCGAGCTTCTCGCCCGACGGCAAGACGGTCGCCTACGTCACCGACCAGGGACCGCGCACGGATCTCACCTCCCTGCGCTACGGCGGCTACCACATCGCGCTGCTGGATCTCGCCACCGGCCAGACGCGGCTGCTACCGGCGACGCTCGAGGGCGAGAACATCAACCCCGAGTGGAAGGGTGACGGGAGCGGCCTCTACTTCATCTCGAACCGGACGGGAATCCCCAACATCTACCGACTCGACCTCGCGAGCGGGCAGCTGTACCGGGTCACGCGGCTCTTCGGCGGGGTGAGCGGGATCACCGACACGAGCCCCGCGATATCCGTGTCGCGGGGCACGGGGCGACTGCTCTTCACGGCGTACGAGAAGGGCGGCTACAACATCTACGCCCTGAGCACGCAGAAGGAGCTCGCGGGGACGCTGGTGGCGGACTCCGGCACGGTGGACGTGGCCGTCGGTGGCGGGGATCAGCCGTCCACGGCCACACCGCCGCTGGCCGCGCAGCTTCCGCCGGTGCCGCGGCCGATGCAGTCGCCGTTCAATCTCGTCTACACGCTCATCCACGACCCCGAGACGGGGCTGGTGTCGCCGTCCGTCGCGATGCAGTGGCCGACGCACGGCTACCGCCCGAGCCTCAGCCTGGACTATGTCGGCCAGCCGACGGTCGGCGTCCAGGTGGGGACGAGCAATCTCTACGGGACGAACGGCCTCTACGGGGCGGTGTCCGCCGTCTTCAGTGACATTCTCGGCTACCACACCCTCTTCGCGGCCGTCCAGGCGCAGGGACAGTTCGACGAGATCGGCTTCGCCGTTCAGTACCTCAACCAGAAGAACCGCTGGAACTGGGGCCTCGCGGCATCGCGCCTCCCGTACATCCAGCCGTTCCTGCAGCGCGGCTTCGACCAGAACGGGAACCTGCACGACGTCATCTACCGCCAGCGCCTCTTCGACAATTCGCTGCTCGGCCTGGTACAGTACCCGTTCTCGGAGGCGCAGCGGGTGGAGTTCTCCGCCGGCCTGCGCCGGCTCTCCACCGACGTGCAGGTCTTCGACATCAACTACACGACGGGCCAGGTGAACCGGTCGAAGCTGCCCGGGTTCTCGCATACCTGGAACCTCGCGCAGGCATCGGCGGCGCTGGTGTACGACAATGCGCTCTTCAACTACACCTCGCCCTTCGCCGGCCAGCGGTACCGCTTCGAGATCACGCCCACGGTCGGCTCCTCGAGCTTCACGCAGGCGCTCGCGGATTTCCGACACTACTTCTGGTTCCGGCCGTTCACGCTCGCCGTACAGGGCCTGCACTTCGGGCGCTACGGGGCCAATACGGGTGACTATTTCTCCGAGGACCAGGCCACGCGGCAGGGCCAGCTCTTCTACCCGATCTTCCTCGGCGACCCCTCGCTCGTCCGCGGCTACTACAACGTCTACAGCGACTACTACAATGGCCGGCTCCCGGCGGACACGGCGGAGGCGAACCGGGAGACGAGAGTGGTCAACTACCTCTTCGGGAACCGCATCCTCGTGGGCAAGGCGGAGGTACGCTTCCCGCTCGTCCGGGCGCTCGTGATCGGTCCGATCGCCTTCCCCCCGATCGAGGGCTTCGCCTTCTTCGACGGCGGCGTGGCATGGAACAGGGGGCAGAAGCTGGATTTCAGCCGGGGCGTGATCGTGGACCAGAGCGGTGACGTCGTCGCGAACAAGCGAGCGTTCCTGACGAGCACCGGCGTGGGCGGCCGGGTGAACATCCTCGGCTACGTGGTGCTCGAGGTCGACTACGTGAAGCCGCTGGAGCTCCACAACGGCTGGCACTGGGAATTCGCGCTGCAGCCGGGCTTCTGAGCCAGCGTGTCGATCGTGGGCCGGGGCGTCGTCGATGGGCGACGTCCCGGCCTTGCTTGTGCCTCCCACCCGCCCTAAGCTCCCGCCCATGAACCAGGAGCCTCTCACCGAAGAACGGCAGGCGCGCCGGAGCGCCATCCTGCGCTCCGCGATCGAGACCTTCGCCGAGCACGGCTTCGCGGCCGCGCGCACCCGCGACATCGCGGCCGGCGCGGGCGTGGCGGAGGGCACGATCTACCTCTACTTCGACGGCAAGGACGACCTGCTGCTGACGGCGTTCCGGGACCGCGTGAACGAGTTCTGCGGCTGGGTCGGCGCACTCCTCGAGGGCGGCCTGCCGTTCCCGGAGCGGCTGACGCGCTTCATCGCCGCGCAGTTCGAGAGCATCGAGCGGGAGCCGGCCCTGGCGACGGTACTTCTGGTGGAATCGCGCCAGTCCAGGAAATTCTACGCGGGCGCGGTGCGCGAGGTCCTCCGGATGTACGCCGGCGCGGTGGAGCAGCTGCTGCGGAACGGCGTGGACGAGGGCGAGCTCTGCGCCGACCTCGACGTCGCGCTCGCGCGGCGGATCGTGATCGGCACGCTGGAGGAGATCGAGCTCGACTGGCTCCTCAGCGAGCGGACGCGCCCCCTCACCCCTCTCGCCCCGCACGTCGCGGCCACGCTCTATCGCGGCCTGGCCACCGGGCCGGCCGTCTGATGCAGGACGCGGCACCCTCGCACGGCGCCGGGGACCTCGGCGCCGGCGTCGCCGTCGAGCCCGGTCCCGACGGGCTGCTCACGCTCCTCCTGGCCGGCACCTCCCTCACCGCCGCCCTTCTGGACGCGCTCGACGGCGCGCTGGAAAGCGTGGAGACGCTCGCGGCCGCGGGCGGCGGGCGGGCGCTCGTCATCCGCAGCCGGCGGCCGGGCGCCTTCCTCCCGGGGTTCGCCCAGGAGGAGCTGGTCTCGCTGGCGGACGGGGACGCCGCGCATGCCTTCGCGCAGCGAGGCCAGCAGGTCTTCCGTCGTCTCGAGCTCCTCCCGATCCCCACCGTCGCGGCGATCGACGGAACCTGCGCCGGCTGTGGAGCCGAGCTGGCTCTCGCCTGTTCGTACCGCCTCGCCTCGGATTCGCCCCGCGCGCGGATCGGCTTTCCCGATCTCCGCCTCGGCCTGGCCCCGGGGCTCGGCGGCACGGTCCGCCTGCCGCGGCTGCTCGGAGCGCAGGCAGCGCTCGATCTCCTGCTCTCGGGCGAGACGCTCGACGCCCGGGCGGCGGAACGGCTCGGCCTGGTCGACGAGGTGCTGGACGCGGAGCATTTCGTGGAGCGGGTCGAGGCGTTCATCGCGGCGCGGCTGACGCGCGGCCGGCGCCGCAGGGGCGCCCGCCGCCGGGTGTCCCGACGATTGCTGGAAGATACGGCACCCGGGCGCAGGGTGGTCTTCCGACGCGCCGCGCGCCTGCGGGAGAGGGGCGCGGCCCCGGCGGTCGAGCGCCTCATCGACGCCGTCGCCGAGGGGCTCATGCTGCCGCTCGACCGGGCGTTCGAGCGCGAGGCCGGGATCTTCGCTCAGCTCGCGACGAGCGACGAAGCGCGCGCCCGCCTGTACGCCGCACGGGTGATCGACGAGGCGAGCCGGGTGCCGCGCGCGGCGGACTCGGTCGCGCAGGCGGCGGTTCTCGGCGCGGGAGAGATGGGAAGCGAGTTCGCGTACCTGCTCAGCCGCGCCGGCGTTGCCGTCCGCCTCAAGGACCGCAAGCGTGGGGCGATCGGAGCGGCCGTGTACGCCGCGGCGGAGCGTCTCCGCCGCCTCGGCGACGGCACGGCGGGCCCCGGGCGCGACCCGGTCGAGATGCTGAGCGGCGCGCCCGGCTTCGGGGGGTTCGGCATCGCCGACCTCGTCGTCGCCTGCGTCGGTGATCGGAGCGAGGTGGTCCGCTTCGCGCTGCGGGAGGCGGCGGA
Source organism: Longimicrobiaceae bacterium (assembly GCA_035707865.1). Taxonomy (GTDB): domain Bacteria; phylum Gemmatimonadota; class Gemmatimonadetes; order Longimicrobiales; family Longimicrobiaceae; genus DASSTO01. Next base: position 14,276 of record DASSTO010000162.1, read on the forward strand.
GCACACGCGCGACGTGTGCCTGCTGGCCGCGAGCTCCCCGCTGGTGTCCATCACCGCGCTGCAGGGCGAGATTCCCCACGCGGAGAGGGTGCTGGGGCTCCACGCGGTGCTTCCGTCGAACCTCTTCCCCGTGATCGAGGTCGTCCCGGGAGCCGGGACGTCGGAATCGGCCATCGAGGTCGGGCTGGCGCTCGCCCGGCGCATGGGCCGTACCCCGGTGCGGGCCGGCGACCGGCCCGGACACCTGATCGGGCGGCTCCTCGCCGCGCTCTTCGCGGAGGCGATGCGGCTCGTCGACGAGGGCGCGGCGATCGCGGCCGTCGACGCCGCGCTGCAGGAGTCCGGCTGGCTCCTGGGCCCCTTCCGGCGGATGGATCTGATGGGCCCGGCGCGCGTGGCTCGCCAGATGGAGGCGATCGCCGCGGCGCTGGGACCCCGCCTCCTTCCCGGCGGCATCCCCGGGCGCCTGCGCGGCGCCGAGGACACCTTCTACCGGTACCGCCGGGGTGACCCCGTCGCGCCCAACCCGGCCCTCCCGGCGGGGCTGCGGGGGCTCGGCCCGGAGCACCACGCGCTGATGCGCGAGCGCATGGAGATGCTGGTGCTCAACGAGGCCGCCCTCCTTCTGGAGGAGCACACCGCCGCGACACGCGACGTGGAGGTCGCCTCGCTGCTAGGACTCGGCTACCCCGTGGTGCGGGGTGGTCTCCTCTACCACGCGGATCGCACCGGCGTCGCGCGGGTCGTGAACCGGATGGAGGAGCTGGCCCGCCGTTTCGGCGAGCGCTTCGCGCCGGCACCGCTCCTGCAGCGGACCGCGGCGGACGGGACCCGCCTCGCACCCGATTCTGGACAGGCGCCGGACGGCGTGCTATGATACCCGCCGTCCGAATCGCCGCTCATGACGCGACCACATCGGTCGCACGGAGATACCGCGCCATGGCTGAAATCGAAGTCCGCCACGACGAAGAGCCCGAGGATTTCGAGACCTGGGAGATGGTCTACTGGATCTTCGGCATCCTCATGCTCCCGCTCGCCCCGATCCTCATGATCTGGTTCCTGACGCCCTGGAGCGGGATGTAGGAGCGGAGGCGGAGCTCTCTCCGGGCCCGCGGCCGGTCGTCGTCCCGAGAGAGACTGAGCGACCGAAGGACCCCGGCGGCAGGTGCGGCGTGCACCGAAGGGTCGGCACGGGATCCTTCTCAGGCTCGGGATGACACTGCCGGTTCCTCCGAAGATACGCAGACCCCGAGAGCCTTTCCCGGACTCTCGGGGTCTGCCGCGTTCATCGTTCATCGCCCCACGTTCATGGCCGCTGCGCCACGACCGAATCGGCCTGCGGAGCGGGCGGCTCCTCCATCGGCGCGACGGGGAGGTCACGGCGCTCTCCACCCCAGACGCGGTCCGACAGCACGGCGAGCGATCCCGGCTCTACACGCACGTACCCGAGGTCGTGTACGTGGACCGCGCCCGCCTCCCCCGTCACCTCCACACGGACCTCGTAGCTACCCGCCGGGAGGCGGAGGCGAGTCATCATCACCCGATCGGGCAGCAGCGACCAGCTTCGCGTATCCGCGTGCTCCGTCTCGTTGGCCGCGAGGTTCGCCAGCAGCCCGAAGAAATATCCCGCTCCGTCCCCGCCCTGCTTCCGCGCCTTCTTCTCCACCTGGCTGGCGAGGACGTACTTGGTCAGCCCGCGCGCGACCAGGCGGGTGAGCATAGCGGGTCGCTGCCGCTCCATCTCGTCGCGCGCCACGAGCGAGAGGTCGCCGACGCCCGCGAGGGGAGCGGCGGAATCCGCGACGAGCACGCGCACGCCGGCGGGCGCGTCGGCTTCCAGCCGGAAGGCCGGCCAGGCGAGGCGCAGCACGTAGTCGCCCCCCAGCATGGCGGCCACGGCCATCGTCCGCCCGGCATCACCGTCGAGGTCCCACCCGCCGCGCTCCCACGCGCGGCGGCGCATGCGGTAGGTGACGTTCTCCGCCGCCCGCTCGATCCCCAGGTCGTCGTCGTAGCCCAGGCCGTGCACGTCTTCCGGGAGAATCGGTACGTGTAGAGCCTCCTCGGTCCGGAAGCCGATGAAACCGGACTCCACGAGGAGTACCAGGTCGCCGTCCGCAGCCGCGGCCGAGTCCGGGGCGAGCGCATAGCGGCGCCGCACGGAATCGGCCAGCTCCTCCACTCCGGCAGCGCGCGCGGCGCGGTAGAGATCCCCGCCGAGCGACGGCGGAGCCCCACCGTCCGGGCATCCGTCGAAGGCCTGCTCCGCCTGCCGGAGCGAGACGAGGGCGTCGTTGCGCTCCCCGGCGCTCGCCTCCACGAGCCCCGCGAGGTACTGCACCATGCCGCTCTCGCGGCACGCCTCCACGGGACCGGGTTCGAGCCGGGCCCGGAGCTCGTTCGCCTTGCGCGCCTCCACCACCGCCCCGCCCGTATCGCCCAGCGCCAGGTAGTTGAGCATGCGATAGAACGGGATCATCATCCGCTCGCCCGTCGTCGGGACGTACGCCAGCGTGCGGTCGCTGACGAGGATGGAGCCGACGCCCCGGCTCACACTCCGGGTGTAGCGGCGCTCGATCTCCCTCTCGGCCCACTCGAACGCCCTGTTGCTCCTCGCGTACTCGCCGGCGCGCCGCAGGACGAGCGCGTGCTGGAGTGCGCGCAGCAGGTGGTCACCCGGCGCGATCGCGGAGTGCCGGCCGAAAGCGGCGAGCGCGGCGGAGTCCTCGCCGGTGATCAGGTAGTAGCGCAGCCACGCGGTGCCGGGATCGAGCGATCGGCTCCGCAGCGGCGAGCCGGGCGGAAGCGCCTCGGGCGCAGGAAAGGCGGGGAGCGTGCGCGCGGGTGTGCACCCCGCGAGGAGCAGAAGCGCGAGCGCGAGGAAGCGGACCGACGCCGCCCCCCCGCGCTCCGGTCCCCGCCGGGTGGTGGTCACCGCTTCTCGAGCGTGATGATCCGTTCGTGCGCGCTCGCGATGGCGCCCGCGATCTTCGCCGCGGCATCCCCTTCGGCGTTGATCTTCTCCAGCTCCATCTGGTGGATGAACAGTCGGTAGCGGAGCGCCGCCTCGACCGGACGCAGCGACTTGTCGAGAGTCGTCGCGATGCGGAGCGTGGTCTGCGGGTCGTCCGGGCGCAGGATGTCGGCCCGGTCGTACTGCGCGAGCGCGAGGTCCAGCCGGCCGGCGGCGGCGTACTGGTCACCCTGGCGCAGCAGCGCATCCGCGCGCGCCGCGGCCGCTCCGGCGAGCGTGGCCTCCTGCGGCCGGGTCACGGTCCGCAGCCCCTGCGCCTCGCGGTAGGTGTAGGCCGCCACGCGCCCGTCCTGCAGGTCGACGAAGGCGATGGGGCTCACCGCGTCCGCCGGCGACTGCTCGCCCGGAAGCGCGGTCATCAGCGTGGCGCGGCCGCTCCGCCGCGTGGACCACGCCTCCGTCGTGGTACGGGTGGCGGCGAGCACCTGCGACTCGCTCATCCCGAGCGCCAGCTCTCCGCGCGAGATGGCCGCGCAGACGTCCGGCGCGCACGTCGCCAGGGCGGCGGCGGTGTTCTCGGCGCTCTCCTCCGCGAGCTGCCCGCGCTGCTCGTCCCCGGCCGCGCGCGCCTGCTCCACCACGTGCTCCGACCGCGGGTGGAGCACCTCGCCGTTGTCCATCACCTTCGCCAGCGGTCCGACGCGCGGGGCGCACGCCGCGGCGACGGCGAGCAGAGAAACGAGGCCGATTCTCCGGTCCATAGGGTCCTCCGGGGGGGTCAGAGCCCGAAGCGCGGGCGGTCGATGAACTTCTTGATCTCGTGCTGCCCTACCCAGACCTTGGCGTTCGTCTGCAGGTCGGTCAGCGTGAGGTCCACCTGATAGTAGACGACGGTCTTGCCGCGCTCGCTGTCCTCGATCGACTGGATCTCGCCCTGCAGCATGTAGTTCGCGCCCGTCTCGTCGTGGAGCTTCGCGCGGCTGGCGGCGGAGGCGAACTCCTGCTGGTCGAGGCGCTCGTCGCGCACCTCGTCGCGCTCGCCCTTGCTCGCCACCACCTGCACGAGCCCGCTGTTGATGTAGGCCCGCTGCAGGTCGTTCACGAAGGTGTTCACGGGCACGTGCTCCATCGTGCGATTGCGCACCGTGCCGATGATGACCGTGGGCAGGTCGCCGGCGTGCTGGCGCGCGTACCGCATCGCCCAGTTCTGCGGGCCGGCGGCCTCGAAGCTCTGCTTGATCATCGCCTCGGCGACCATCCGGCTGTCCACGTCGTTCCAGCGGCCGGAGAGGTCGATCGCCTGCTCGGGCGCGACGCGGGTGACGCGTGGCGCGCAGGCGGCGAAGGCCAGGCTCACGGTGGCGAGGACGAGCACCGCTCGCGCGGCGACTGCGGGTGCGTGTCTCATGGAAGCTCTCCACGGCGTCGGTTCGGACCCGGCCTCCGCCGGAGCCGGGCTGCACTCCACGGCAGGGCACGGCTCATGCCTCGCCGGCCAGAATCCGTAAGTCGAAAAGGAGCAATTCCTTCGGTGTGTATCACGGCAGGAGGAGGGCGAGTGGCCGTCCTCTCCCGGGGACGGGCGGACGCGAGGGGAGGGACAGCCGGGCTCAGGAGCGGTCGAGTCCGTACGCCTTGAGCTTCTGCCACAGGGTGGTGCGGCCCATTCCCAGTGCCGCCGCCGCACGGGTGCGGTTGCCCTCGGCCTGCTCCAGCGCCTGGAGGATCGCCTCCCGCTCGGCAAGGGGGTCGGGTGCCTGGTAGCGGCGGCCGACTTCGCTCCCCCCGCCGTCGCTCCGGTCCACCTCGGCCTCGACTTGCGGATCTCGCTCGCGGATCTCCGGCGGCAGATGACACGGGAGGATGCGGCGACCTTCGCAGACGATGCAGGCGTGCTCGACGGCCGCCATGAGCTCGCGCACGTTGCCCGGCCAGTCGTACGCCTCGAGCATCTGGATGGTCTCTTCCGATACGCCGGCGACGCGGCGGGTCGCGTCGGCGGTCCGCTCGTTCCACCGGTCGAGCGCCGCGCCGACGAGCGCCCGGATGTCGGCCCGCCGCTCGCGCAGGTCGGGAAGCCGGACCTGGAAGACCTTCAATCGGAAGTACAGATCGGCCCGGAACCGGCCCGCGTCGACCATGGCCTCGAGGTCCTGGTGCGTGGCGGCGATCACCCGCACGTCGACCGGGATCGACTTCGCAGTGCCTACCCGCGTGACCTCGCGCTCCTGTAGCACGCGCAGGAGCTTCGCCTGCATCGCCGGGCTCACGTCTCCGACCTCGTCCAGGAAGAGCGTCCCGCCGTTCGCCTCCTCGAAGAGGCCCCGCCGCTCCGCCACGGCGCCGGTGAAGGCGCCGCGAGCGTGACCGAAGAGCTCGCTCTCCAGCAGCCCCTCCGCCAGCGCGGAGCAGTTCACGGCGACGAAACGGTGGCCGCCGCGCGGGCTCTCCTCATGGATCGCTCGCGCGATGAGCTCCTTCCCCGTTCCCGTCGCGCCGCGCAGCAGCACGGTGGAGTCGGTGGGCGCGACACGCGCGATCGCACGCAGCACTCCCTGCATCGCCACGTCCTTGCCCACGATCTGCGCCGCTCCCCGCCCCAGCACCGGCGCACGCGCCGCCAGGATGGAGCGGATCTTCGCGCAGAGGACTTCGTAATCGCACGGCTTCGTCAGGTAATCATCGGCACCGAGCTTGAGCGCCTGCACCGCGGAATCCACGGTGGCATATCCGGTGAGCATCAGCACCGGCACCGCGATCCCGCTCCGGCGCAGCTCCTCCAGCACCGAGAGCCCCGTCCGCCCGGCCATCTTCAGGTCGAGCAGCACGAGGTCGAAATGCTCCCGCCGCAGGGCGGCGAGGCCTTCCTCTCCCCCCGTAACGGCCTCGACGGCATAGCCTTCGTCGGTCAGCAGCGCGGTCGTGCTCACCCGGAAAGCACGGTCGTCGTCGATGATCAGGATCCTGGCGGTATCGATGACTGGCATTCCCATCCCGTTTCCTATGCGACCGCCGGAGCGGCCACGCTCGCGTCGAGCGTCTCTCGCGGAAGTTGTATCACGAAGCGGCTGCCCTCGCCGGGCCGGCTCTCCACCACGAGCCGACCCCGGTGACCCCGGACGATCCCCTCCGAGACGAACAGGCCGAGCCCGATCCCGCGCACGCCCGGCTTGGTCGTGTAGAACGCCTCGAAGATGTGCGGCAGGTGCTCCGGCGCGATACCGGCGCCGGTGTCTTCCACGGCGATCTCCACCGCGTCGTCGTCGGCGCGGGTATGGACGCGCAGGATCCCACCGCCCGGCATCGCGTCGATGGCGTTGTCGACCAGGTTCACGAGCACCTGCCGGATCGCGTCCGGGTGCACCACCACCGGTGGGAGCTCGCTGGCGAGCCGAAGAGAGCTCTCGATGCCCCGGGCATCGAGCTCGGACTGCGCGAGCGTCACCACACGCTGGATCAGGTGGTTCAGGTTCACCGGTCGCGCCGCGTCCGCGAGCGGCCGGCTCTGGTCCAGGAGCTGGCGGGTGAGGACCGCCATGCGATCGAGCTCCTCACGCGCCAGGTCGAGGAACTCCCGGTTCGGGTCGTCCGGACTACCCCGCCGCTCCAGTACCTCCAGGCAGTTCTGGATGTTGTAGATCGGGTTGTTGATCTCGTGCGAGAGCTGCGCTACGAGGCGACCCATCGCCGCCAGCTTCTCCCGGTGGATCAGCTCCGCCTGCGCCGAGCGGAGCCTTGCCTCCCGCTCGGCGATGGCGGAGCGCATCTCACCGAAGGCGCGCGTCAGTTGCCCGATCTCGTCGTCGGAGGCATGCGGCAGGGGGGCGCCGAAGTGCCCGCGGGCCAGGTCCGTCGCGGCCGCCGCCAGCGCCTGCGCGGGCCGGGCCACGATGCGGGCCACCAGCAACGCGAGCAGGAGAGAGATGACCAGGGCGCCCACACCGATCGCCACGACCGATCGCCTGATCCCCCGCGCGATCTTGAGCTCCTCGGCCACGGAACGGAAGAGGAAGATCGCGGTCGGCTTCTCCGTCGTGGGCAGCGCGCTCACGGAGTACAGGTACGGCAGCCCGTCGATCTGCGGTCGCCAGATCGTCCCGTTCCTCGTCACCTTGGCCGCGAGGTCGAGGTGCGGCAACACGCGCGCGAGACTGTCCGGCAGTGTCGTGGAGACCACCGAGTCGCCCGAGATGAGCGCCACGTCCCGGGAGGTGGCGTTCTTCAGCGCCCCGATCGTCTCCGCGTCCAGCCGGCGCCCCACCCCGACGAGCCCGACCCGGACGCTGTCCGCTACGGCCGGACCCAGCGTATCGCCCGGTGCGTGTACCACGCTGTCGCTGTAGACGGGCCATACCGCCATCCGCACCGGTGGCGCGCCGGCCTCCGGCAGCACCACCACGCTTCCACCCTCGTGCAGCGTCGCGGAGTCGAGCGCCGGCCCGACCAGGATGTTCCCCAGCGAATCGGCGGCCAGGAAGGGCCGCCCCTCGGCCTGGTCGGAGAGCAGGCGCCGCAGGCCGGCCGTATCACCGTCCGCCAGGAGGCGTGGGAGAGAGCGAGTGCCCGCGATCCGGCGGGCACTCTCCTGCAGCGCGTCGTCCTGATTCGTCCAGTACAGGTGCAGCGCGTCGTTGGCGTTGAGGAGATCCCGCGTCGCCCGCTCGTAGACCTGGTCCTCGACGGCGCGGCGGACCAGGCCGAGCACCGGCAACACGGTGAGCAGCGCCGCGCCGGCGAAGAGGAGGAAGACCTTGGTGCGAACGGAAGAGAGCCCGCGCATGGCTACAGGAGCCGCGGACCGGGTCGGCCCGCGAATCGTTCACTGAACGGGAGACACTGTTCAGTGAACAGTTTATTCCAGAACCGAACGGTTCTCGCAGACCCGCCCGGCGCGTAGAGTACCGTACGAAAGTTAAGCCCCGGAGCGGGTTTCCGCCACCCGAAGGGGGATGAACGACACATGGCACACCCGTTGCCTTTTGAACCGCCCAAACGGGGCACGGTCCGCGCCGGCTCCGAGGACGCGACCGGACCTGAGAGCGTCCGTTCCTGCGTCGGGCACGCCGCCCGGCGAGAAACACTCCGCCCAACTGGAGAGATCATGAAGAACCGTTATTTCCTCGCCCTGGCCCTCGCGGGCGTCGTCAGCTTCGCCGCCTGCAGCAAGAGCGACAACTCCGCTCCGGCCGACGAGCCGGTGGTGACGGACACGACCGCTGCTCCGGCTGCCACGGCTCCGGCGGTGACCGACACCACGATGGCGCCGATGGACACGGGTGCGGCTGCGGCCGGCACGACTTCGGCTCCGGGTGCCGCGGGCGCCGATACGACGATGTAATCTGGCGGCCGGTCGTACCACGGTACGATCGAGCGGGTCCGACCTCCGGGTCGGGCCCGCTTTTTCATTTGCCCTTGAGAAACTGCGCGATCCGGCGGAGACCGTCTTCCACGGCCCCCTGTGGCGCTACCCACGAGAGGCGTAACCACCCTTCCGCGGCTTCGCCGAAAGCGCGGCCGGGAACCGTGACCACTCGCTTCTCCTCCAGCAGCCGCTCGGCAGCCCGTACCGAATCGTGCGCCAGCGTCGGCGGGAGCCGGAGTAGCGCGTAGAAGGCTCCCTCGGGCGGGAGCACCTCGAGACGCTCTCGCTCGGCCCCGGCGAGCAGCGCCTCGCGAGCTCCCTCGTAGTGGGAGCGGTGCTCGGCCAGTCGGACGGGCTCGCGGAAGATGTTCAGGGCTACCCGCTGAGAGAGGGTGCTCGCCGCGGTGTTGACGAACTGGTGCACCTTCACCGCGGCGCCGACCACGTCCCCCGGCCCCACGAGCCAGCCCAGGCGCAGACCGGTCAGCGCATTGCTCTTGGAGAGCGACCCCGCCACGAGCGAGTACGGATGCCACCGCGCGATCGACGCGGGCGGTGCGGCCGTGTAGTACAGCTCGCGGTAGACCTCGTCCGAGAGGATGTAGACCGGCTCGCCGCCGCGCGCATCGAGGCCGGCGGCGAGCCGCTCCAGCTCCTCCGCCGGCCAGACTCGACCCGTGGGATTCCCCGGGGAGTTGAGCACGACCAGCCGGGTCCGCGGGCCGAGGGCCGCCAGGACGGCGGACGCGTCGGGCCGGAAGCCGTCGGCCGCGTCGAGCGCCACCGACCGGTGCGCGATTCCCTCCAGGGTACACAGCTTCGGGTACGCCAGGTAGCACGGCTCCACGACGAGGACCTCGTCGCGGGTGGGATCCAGGAGCGACTTGACGGCGAGATAGATCGCCTCCTCCGAGCCAACCGTCACGCAGACGTTCGCGGCCTCCGAGAAGCGGCCCGCGCCCGCATAGCCCGCGATCCGCTCCCGCAGCTCGGCGTCGCCCGCGTTCGCGGTGTAGGGACAGCCGTGCCCACGTACCCATTCCACCGCCGCTTCGAAGGGTGCGGGGTCCGGGCGGAGAGTCGGCTCGCCGAGCCCCAGGTCGATGTCGCCCGGCCGCTTCCTGGCGTTGATCGCGCGGATGAGCGACGGCGGGATCTCGGAGACGGCCGGGTTCATGGCGTCGGGCGCCGGAAGTAGGCCCAGAGCTTCTCCCAGACGTACTCCAGCGATCCGATGGAGCACCACTCGCCCGACTGGTGGGCCTGGGCGGTCTCGCCGGGGCCGAAGTTCACGGCGGGGATCCCGCGCGCGGTGAAGCGCGCGACGTCCGTCCAGGCCTGCTTGGGCTCGATCGGAATTCCCTCCCGCACGCGCCACGGCTCGACGAGCGGATGGTCGAGGTAGACGTCGCCGGCCGGCGCCCGGTCGGTGATCTCCACGTCACCCAGGTTACCGACCAGCGAGCGCAACTCCGCCTCGGCCTCCTCCGGCGTGCGACCGGGCGCGAAGCGCACGTTCACGTTGAACCAGACGTGGTCGGGCACGACGTTCTTGGAGTTCTCCGTACGCGCCTGCGTGATCCCCATGACCTCGTAGTAGGTCAGATCGCCGAAGCGCACCTCCCGCCGCTGCAGATCGGAGAAGCGCTGGAGGAGGGGAATCGACCGGTAGAGCGCGTTCTCTCCCTGCCACGGGCGTGCGCTGTGGGCCCGCTTCCCGTGCACCGTCACCGTGGCGTGCAGAGTGCCCATGCAACCCATCATCAGGCTCCGGTCCGTGGGCTCGAGCACCAACGCGAGGTCGAGCGGTGGAAGCACGCCGCTCCGAAGTACCGGCTCCAGCCCGTTCACCTCCTCCGGCCCTTCCTCTCCGTCGTAGAAGATCCACACCGGCCGCACGGCCTCCAGCGACCGCCAGCGCTCCAGCAGCGCCAGCATCACGGCGTCGCCCGCCTTCATGTCGGTGGCGCCGCAGCCGTAGACCCGCCCGTCCCGGATCTCATAGGGCTGGTCCTCGGCACATCTTACCGTATCCAGATGCCCGACGAGCGCGACCGTCGGCCGATCCTCCCCGGCGGCGGGAGCGACGCAGACGACCGAGTTTCCGACCCGGTGGACGCCATCCTCCAGTGTCGCGCGACAGCGCGCCTCCACCCAGTCCGCGATCTCGCGCTCCTCACCCGTTTCACTGGGGATGCGGCAGAGGGCTAGGGTCAGCTCGGCGAGTTCGTCAGCAATGGCCATGGTGGTGCCTCGTCGTCGGTCGTCGGTCGTCGGTCGTCGGTCGTCGGTCGTCGGTCGTCGGTCGTCGGTCGGAGGGAGCGCACCGGAGCCGTCGCCGTGCAAGACC
>DASSTO010000163.1:0-13449 GCA_035707865.1 Longimicrobiaceae bacterium
CTGGGCGGACGTGGTGATCACGGCGCTCCGCGACCGGGCCGGGAAGCTGGTGGGCTTCGGCAAGGTGACGCGCGATCTGACCGAGCGCACGAGGGCCGACGCGGAGCGGCAGGCGCTGGAGCGCGAGCGCGAGGCACGACGGGAGGCGGAGGAGCTCAACGAGGAGGTGCGGAACCAGGCCGCGCACCTCGAGGAGCAGGCGGTCGAGCTCGAGGCGCTCAACGAGGAGATGCGGCTCGCCAACGAGGAGCTCGACGAGCGCACGCGGGAGGCGGAGGCCGCGAATCGCGCGAAGAGCGACTTCCTGGCGAACATGAGCCACGAGCTTCGCACCCCGCTCAACGCGATCCTCGGCTACGTCGAGCTCCTGACGATGGGGATTCCCGACCCCGCGACGGAGGCGCAGAAGGAGCAGATGGAGCGGATCCGCGGGAGCGGCGAGCACCTGGCCACCCTCATCGACGACATCCTCGACCTCGCCAGGATCGAGGCGGGGAGGGTGGCCGTGGAGCACGCGCACGCCTCCCTCCCGGGTGTGGTGGACACGGCGATCTCCCTGCTGACCCCGGAGGTGGAGGCGCACGGTCTGACGCTCGCGCGCCACTGCGACGACGGGGCCGGGATCGAGTTCATCGGCGACGCGCTGCGCGTGCGCCAGATCGTGGCGAACCTGCTCTCGAACGCCGTCAAGTTCACCCACCAGGGCGGCCGCATCACCGTCAGCTGCGACACCGCACGGGGCCCCGGGCCGAGCGCGCATCTTCGCCGGCCCGGGCCGTGGGTCAGGGTACGGGTGGAGGACACCGGGATCGGGATCGCACCGGAGCAGCGCGAGACGATCTTCCAGCCCTTCGTGCAGGTGGAGACCGGGCGCACCCGCACGCATGGCGGGACCGGCCTCGGCCTCTCGATCAGCCGCGACCTGGCCCGCCTCATGAGGGGAGACATCACCGTCGAGAGCGAGCCGGACCGCGGATCGTGCTTCACCCTCTGGCTCCCCGGCGTGGGTCCGGGGGCGGCCGGCGAGTAGCGGCCGAGGCGAGGCCCGGATTTCGTCTCACGAGGGGACGCGTCGACGAGGAAGGCCAACACGTGAACACCGACCTGGACGAGCTGCGCCGGCTGTACCGCGCCCGCGACCACGGCGAGCTGCGCGTCGGTCCCGCCTGCCAGGCGATGGTCCTCACCCGGCCCCGCAGGCGCGGGGGCGAGGGGGGCATGAAATAGAGCAGTTTTGGAGAAGCATCCGCCGCCGCACCCGCCTAGCTTCCATGCCGTGACCGTTCTGCTCAGCCTTCCACCCAGCGAGGTGCCATGACCGTCTCACTCAGCACCGTGCACATCCTCGTCGACGACCCCGACGCCGCCCTCGGCTTCTACCGTGACGCCCTGGGCCTGACGGTGCGCCACGAGGTCGCCCAGGCGGGTTTCCGCTGGATCACCCTCGCCAGCGACAGCCAGCCCGAGATCGCGATCGTGCTGTCGCAGCCGCATCCCGGCCGCTCCCGGGAGGACGGGGACGTCCTCGCGGCGCTGCTCGCCAAGGGTGAGCTGCGACCCGTCCACTTCCGCACCGACGACCTCGACGCGACCTTCGCCAAGGTCGCCGCCGCGCACGGCGTCGAGGTGCTGGAGGAGCCCGCGAGCCGGCCCTGGGGCGCCCGCGACGCCGCCGTGCGCGACCCCGCGGGCAACCTGATCCGCATCGAGCAGGGTTGATCGCGAACATGCCCCCTTCCAGCCAGCACGTCGCCGACGACCACGACCGGATCCGGGTCCACGGCGCTCGCGAGAACAACCTGAAGGACATCAGCGTCGAGATCCCGAAGCGCCGGCTGACGGTCTTCACCGGCGTCTCGGGCTCGGGCAAGAGCTCGCTGGTGTTCGGCACCATCGCCGCCGAGTCGCAGCGGCTGATCAACGAGACCTACAGCGCCTTCGTGCAGGGCTTCATGCCGACGCTGGCCCGTCCCGAGGTCGACGTGCTCGACGGGCTGACGACCGCGATCATCGTCGACCAGGAACGCATGGGCGCCGATCCGCGCTCCACGGTCGGCACGGCGACCGACGCCAACGCGAGGCGCCGCATCCTCTTCAGCCGGCTCGGGCAGCCGCATGTCGGCCCGCCGAGCGCGTTCGCCTTCAACGTCCCCTCGGTGCGGGCGAGCGGCGCGATCACGGTCGAGCGCGGCGACCGGACCCGGGCACGGAAGGCCACCTTCACCCGCACCGGCGGCATGTGCCCGCGCTGCGAGGGTCGCGGCTCGGTCACCGATTTCGACCTGACGGCGCTGTACGACGACCGTCTGTCGCTCAACCAGGGGGCCCTCACCGTCCCCGGCTTCAGCATGGACGGGTGGTACGGCCGCATCTTCCGCGGCTGCGGCTACTTCGACCCGGACAGGCCGATCCGCGACTACACCAGGAAGGAGCTACACGACCTGCTGCACAGGGAGCCGACGAAGATCGAGGTCGACGGCGTCAACCTGACCTACGAGGGCCTGATCCCGAAGATCCGGAAGTCGATGCTCTCGAAGGACCCCGAGGCGATGCAGCCGCACATCCGGGCCTTCGTGGAGCGGGCGATCACCTTCACCACCTGCCCCGAGTGCGCCGGCACGCGGCTCAGCGAAGGCGCCCGGTCGTCGAGGATCGGGGGGATCAACATCGCCGACGCCTGCGCGATGCAGGTGAGCGAGCTCGCGGGGTGGGTGCGCGGCATCGACGAGCCGTCGGTGGCGCCGCTGCTCGCCTCCCTGCGGCAGATCCTCGACTCGTTCGTGGAGATCGGGCTGGGCTACCTCTCGCTCGACCGGCCGTCGGGCACGCTGTCGGGCGGAGAGGCGCAGCGCGTCAAGATGATCCGCCATCTCGGCTCGTCGCTCACCGACGTCACCTACGTCTTCGACGAGCCGACGGTCGGGCTGCACCCCCACGACATCCGGCGGATGAACGATCTGCTGCTACGGCTGCGCGACAAGGGCAACACGGTGCTCATCGTGGAGCACAAGCCGGAGACGATCGCGATCGCCGACCACGTCGTCGACCTCGGGCCCGGCGCCGGCGCGGCGGGCGGGAGCGTCTGCTTCGAGGGCACGGTCGAGGGGCTGCGGGCCAGCGGCACCATCACCGGGCGCCATCTCGACGACCGTACCGCCCTCAAGGAGACGGTGCGAGCACCCACCGGCACGCTGGAGATCCGCGGCGCGACGACGCACAACCTGCGCGACGTCGACGTCGACATCCCGCTCGGGGTGCTCGTCGCCGTCACCGGCGTGGCGGGCTCCGGGAAGAGCTCGCTGATCCACGGCTCCGTCTCGGGCCGGGACGGCGTGGTGTCGATCGACCAGGCCCCGATCCGCGGCTCGCGGCGGAGCAACCCCGCGACCTACACGGGGTTGCTCGACCCCATCCGCAGTGCGTTCGCGAAGGCCAACGGCGTGAAGCCGGCGCTGTTCAGCGCCAACTCCCAGGGCGCCTGCCCCACCTGCAACGGCAATGGCGTCGTCTACACCGACCTGGCGATGATGGCCGGCGTGGCGACCGTGTGCGAGGAGTGCGAGGGCAAGCGGTTCCAGGCCGCCGTGCTCGAGTACAGGCTCGCGGGGCGCGACATCAGCGAGGTGCTCGCGATGCCCGTCGCGGAGGCGCTGGAGTTCTTCGGCGACGGGACGGCCAGGATCCCCGCCGCGCGCAGGATCCTGGGCCGGCTGGCGGACGTCGGCCTCGGCTACCTCACCCTCGGCCAGCCGCTCACCACGCTCTCGGGCGGCGAGCGGCAGCGGCTCAAGCTGGCGATTCAGATGGCCACCGACGGCGGCGTCTACGTGCTCGACGAGCCGACCAGCGGTCTGCACCTCGCGGACGTCGAGCAGCTGCTCGAGCTGCTCGACCGGCTGGTGGACGAGGGGAAGTCGGTCATCGTCATCGAGCACCACCTCGCGGTGATCGCGCACGCGGACTGGATCGTCGACCTGGGGCCGGGCGCGGGCCACGAAGGCGGCCGGGTGGTCTTCGAGGGCCGGCCCCGGGAGCTCGTCGCCGCCGGCGGCACCCTCACCGGCCGGCACCTCGCGGAGTACGTCGCCGCCTGAGCCCCGCCCGTGGCGTCACTCGCGATGATGCGGCTCGGGGTCTGCGGAGCCTGCGTGGCACCCACAACGCGATTCCCCACCGGCCCTCGCGACCGGTATCGTGCGCGTCGAGCCGCTCGCGCCACCTTCCCCGTCCGTGTCCCGGTCCGTACCTTTCTCGCGATCCGGGCCGTTCCCCGGTGCACACTCCATCCCGCGTCACGATGCTCGAATTACTCAGACGCCCCTGGCCCTGGTACGTGGTCGGTCCCTTGCTCGGCCTGACCGTTCCTCTACTCCTGTTCCTGGGCAACAAGGTCCTCGGCGTCTCCAACAATCTCCGCCACACCTGCGCGGCCGTGCTGCCGACGAACATCGACTACTTCCGCTACGACTGGCGCGAGGAGGGTCAGTGGAACCTCGCTTTCGCGCTCGGCATCGTGATCGGGGGGTTCCTGGCCGGCTGGGTCTTCGCCAACCCGGATCCGGTCGCGATCTCGGCCGCGACCCGGTCGGACCTGGCCGCGCTCGGAATCCACGACTTCACCGGCCTCGTCCCCTCGGACCTCTTCCACTGGGGCGCCCTGCTCGGCGTCCGGGGCCTGGGGGTCATCGTCCTCGGCGGGTATCTCGTGGGCTTCGGCACGGCCTACGCCGGCGGCTGCACCTCCGGCCACGGGCTCTCGGGGATCGCCGATCTCCAGCTCGCCTCGCTGATCGCCCTGATCGCCTTCTTCGTGGGAGGAATCTTCGGTACCTTCGTCCTCCTCCCCTGGATCCTGTAGGAGACAGCGCATGCCGACCTCGTTACGGACACCGGCCCCCGCGCCGGCCCGGGCGCCCCTTCAGGGCGCCGGAACCCTGCGTCGCGGCCCCGGCCTCACCGCCTACCTGGTGGTGGGCATCCTCTTCGGGTTCGTACTCGTCAAGGGAGAGGTGATCTCCTGGTTCCGCATTCAGGAGATGTTCCGCTTCCAGGGCTTCCACATGTACGGCGTCTTCGCCACGGCCCTTCCGGTGGCCATCCTCTCCGTTCAGGCGATGAAGCGGCTCCGCACGCCCACCCTGGGGGGAGATCCGATCGCGATTCCTCCGAAGTCTCTGGGGAGGGGGGTACGCTACGTTGCCGGGGGCGTCCTCTTCGGCACGGGCTGGGCGCTGACCGGGGCCTGCCCGGGACCGCTGTTCGCGCTCCTGGGCAGCGGGATCGGCGTGATCTCGGTCGCCATCCTCAGCGCACTCCTCGGCACCTGGACCTACGGCTACCTGCGTCCCAGGCTACCCCACTGAGCGGCTACCGACGCGGACGATCGTCTTCCCGGAGCGCCGTTCGGTCGGGTTGAAGGCGGCGACGGCATCGTCGAGGGTCGAGACGAAGCCGATGTTCGTCCGCAGCCGTCCGTCCCGCACCCGCTGGACGATCTCGCCCAGCTGGGCGAGATCGGACTCGACGACGAAATCGATCGCCACGCCGTCGGCGGGCCGCGCCTCGACCGGCCCGACGACGGACACCAGCGTTCCTCCGCCCCGGATCAGGCCCGCCGATCGCTTCCCGACGTCGCCGCCGATGACGTCGAACACCAGATCGACGCCGCCGACGTCCTCCAGCGCGTCGTGGTCGAGATCGACGAACTCCTGCGCGCCGAAGTCGAGCGCCTTCCGACGGTCGGCGGCACGACCGGTGCCGATGACGTACGCGCCGAACTCACGTGCGAGCTGCGTCACGATCGACCCCACCGCGCCGGCCGCGCCGTGCGCGAGGACGCTCTGCCCCGCCCGGAGGCGGCCGTGGTCGAACAGCCCCTGCCACGCCGTCAGGCCCGAGATCGGCAGGCTCGCGCCCACCGTGAAGTCGACGTCGCCCGGCAGCGGCGCCAGGTTGCGTGCCTCGACCGCCACGTACTCCGCCAGGGTGCCGTCGCGATA
Source organism: Longimicrobiaceae bacterium (assembly GCA_035707865.1). Taxonomy (GTDB): domain Bacteria; phylum Gemmatimonadota; class Gemmatimonadetes; order Longimicrobiales; family Longimicrobiaceae; genus DASSTO01. The sequence continues at coordinate 6,000 of DASSTO010000163.1, forward strand.
CCAGTCGGTGAGGCCGAACACGCGCTGCCCCACCGACAGCCCCCTCGTGCCATAGCCGAGGGCGGTGACCACTCCGGCCAGCTCGTGCCCGGGGATCGTCGGGGTGCGCTCACGGCCGAGGCGATCGGTCCACGTCGAGGGCCACGTCAGCTCGGTCGGGACGAAGCCCGACGCGTGGACCCGGACGACGACGTCGTTGATCGACGCCTGCGGCTCCGGCCGCTGCGCCAGCTCCATCCCGGCCGTTCCCGCGGCCCGGTCCGTCACTACGATCGCCTTCATGGGATCGGCCTCCCCGGTGATTCGTGGGTCTCGTGGAAATACGCCAGCGATGGAAGGCCCCTCCGGCATCTCGTGCCACTGGCCGGTAGCCTCCGAGCTCCGGGGTGGGAGAGCGCTTTGCCGGCGGTCGGCGTGACCCCTCTCGCATCATGCTGCGGCTCCAGCGCGGCTGTGGGTCCCGACCCGCTCGGTGCGTCGGTCCTCCTGGCGGAAACCGACGGGGCGGATGTTATATACCCCGGTTCACCACGGCAAGCGGACGGCACGGGCACGCGGATGCGCTCCGCGCCATCGCACGCAACGGCTCGACTCCGATCTTCGATCGCCCCATGGCAAAGACAGGGAACAACCTCCTCGGCACGTTCCTGAGGGACCGCCGCGCCCGGCTCGACCCGGCGGCACTCGGCCTCCCCACGACGCGCCGGCGGACACCGGGGCTTCGGCGGGAGGAGGTGGCCCAGCGCGCCAGGGTCAGCGTCACCTGGTACACCTGGCTGGAGCAGGGTCGGGGCGGCGCGCCCTCCGCCGACGTCCTGGACCAGCTCGCGGAAGCGCTGGTGCTCGCGCCGGCCGAGCGCGAGCACCTCTTTCTGCTCGCCCTGGGCCGACCACCGGAGGTGCACTACGAGGCGCCCGACGACGTGCCTCCGCGCCTCCAGCGGGTGCTCGACTCCCTGGAGCTCAGCCCCGCCCTGGTCAAGACCTCCGCCTGGGACATCGTCGCCTGGAACCGCGCCGCGGCGGCGGTGCTGACCGACTACTCCGCCCTCGCTCCCCAGGAGCGCAACCTCCTGCGGCTGCTCTTCGGCGACCCCGGCAGACGCGTCGGGATGCCGAACTGGGAGAGCCACGCGCGCCTCGCGGTGGCGACCTTTCGCCTCGAGATGGCCCGGGTCGGCGCGACGGAGAGGGCCGCCGCGCTGGCCGAGGAGCTCGGCCGGTCGAGCCCCGCGTTCGCTTCCATGTGGCTCGACAACGAGGTGGACAGCTACGCCGAGGGGACGAAGCGCATCGAGCACCCGGTCGCGGGGCCGCTCGCCCTCGAATACTCCACCTTCTCGGTCGACGGCCGGCCCGATCTCGGGCTGGTGATCTACACGCCCTCCACGGCCGAGGACCGGGAGCGCGTGCGGTCGCTCGTGGCGAGCGGAGGGTGGTAGCCCCCATACCGGTATGATCTCTCGACTTTTTCCGCTTCCCGTACGCCCCTACCGTTGGGCCTCCACGATCAGCCAGGGGGTCCGGATGCGGGTATTCGTAACCGGAGCGACGGGGTTCATCGGCTCGGAGATCGTCCGGGAGCTGCGAGAGGCCGGCCACGAAGTCCTCGGCCTGGCGCGCAGTGAGGCGTCCGCCGAGCGGTTGGAGAGCGCCGGCGTCGCCGTGCATCGCGGCGACCTGACGGATACCGGGAGCCTCACGGCCGGCGTGGCCGCCTACGTGGGCGACGGCGCGAACCGCTGGTCGGCGGTCCACCGGCTCGACGCGGCGCGCGTCTTCCGTCTGGCCCTCGAGAACGGGGGGCCCGGCGCGCGCTGGCACGCCGTCGCCGAGGAGGGCGTCCCCATGCGCGCGATCACCGAGACCGTCGGGCAGGGGCTCGGCCTCCCCGTCCGCAGCCCGGGCGCGGAGGAGGCGCGCGCGCACTTCGGTGACTTCCTCGGGCCCTTCGTCGCGTTCGACAACCCCGCGTCCAGCACCCTCACACGCGAGGCGCTGGGGTGGAGCCCGCGCGAGATCGGGCTGCTCGCGGACATGCGGGAGAACGGTTACTTCTCGTGACCGCCCGCCGGCTCACAGGGCACTTGGAACGGACGGGACGTCCGTTCCAAGTGCGGCATCGTTCAAGAGGAGATTCGGAATGTCCATGATAGATGAATCCGGCACGTTCACGCTCGGCGACCGCACCGTGAAGCGGATGGGCTACGGCGCCATGCAGCTCGCCGGACCCGGCGTCTTCGGCCCGCCGGCGGACCACGACGCGGCGCTCGCGGTGCTGAGGGAGGCCGTCGAGCTGGGGGTGGACCACGTCGACACGAGCGATTTCTACGGCCCGCACGTCACGAACCGGCTGATCCGCGAGGCGCTCGCACCGTATCCCGACGACCTCGTCATCGTCACCAAGATCGGTGCCCGGCGCGGCGCGGACGCGGCCTGGATCCCCGCGTTCTCGGCCGGGGAGCTCACCCGGGCGGTGCACGACAACCTGCGCAACCTGGGACTGGAGGTGCTCGACGTCGTCAACCTCCGGCTCATGTTCTCCGCCCACGGACCCGCCGAGGGCTCCATCGAGGAGCCGTTGACGGTGCTCGCCGACCTGCAGCGCCAGGGCCTCGTGCGCCACATCGGCCTGAGCAACGTCACCCCGGCGCAGGTGGCGGAGGGTCGTCGGCTCTGCGAGATCGTCTGCGTGCAGAACCACTACAACCTCGCCCACCGCGCCGACGATGGCCTGATCGACGAGCTCGCGCGGGAGGGCGCCGCCTACGTGCCGTTCTTCCCCCTCGGCGGCTTCAGCCCGCTGCAGTCGTCCACGCTTTCTAGCGTCGCCGCGCGGCTGGAGGCGACGCCGATGCAGGTCGCGCTCGCATGGCTGCTCCGGCGCGCGCCCAACGTCCTCCTGATCCCCGGCACCTCCTCTCCCGCCCACCTCCGGGAGAACGTCGCCGCGGCGGCGCTGGAGCTGCCGGCCGACGCGACCCGGGAGCTGGACGACATCGGCGAGATGGCACCCGCGCACTGAGCCCCGATCGTCCCGTCTGCCGGCGACCGCCCCGGAGCCGCCGCGCGCCCGGACGGTGGCTCAGGTCTCCCAGCGCTGCAGCTCGATCAGGTTGCCCTCCGGGTCCGCCGCGTAGACGAAGGTGATGCGGCCACGCCCGGTGACTTCCGCCGTGACGACCTCGCCCACCGCCGCGCCACCGTGCTCGCGTACGCGTTCGAGCGTCGCCCCGACGTCGTCCACCTCGAAGGCGACGTGGCCGAAGCCGAGCCGGTTGGCGACGGGAGGAGGACGGTCCGCCGGCTCCGAGTACGAGTAGATCTCGAGCGTGGGGCCCCGCTCACCGCAGCCGGGCAGTCTCAGGTGCACGCCCTCCAGCCGGGCGCCGGCCACACCCGTGCCGCGCTCCAGCCACTCGCCCGACTGTCGCCGCTCGGGCGGGACCCGGGTGCACTCGAACACGTCCTCGTAGAACGCGGCCAGCCTCTTCCAGTCGCGCGCGATCAGGTTGGTGTGTGCGTATCGCATCTTCATGACCCCGGGGCTCACGCGGCGCGCGGTGGGAGCAACCGCCGCGGTGCCACTACCGCCGGCGCGGATCACGGATACTCTACTCGTTCCATTCCTCCGCTGCGAGCGGTAGGTCGTTCAGTTCCGCGCGAGCCTCCCGCCAGGCCGGGTAGTGGCGGTCGAGTAGCGCCAGGAAGCGCTCGCTGTGAGTGGGCTCGATCAGGTGCAGCATCTCGTGGACGACGACGTACTCCAGCAGGTCCCGCGGCTTCTTGACCAGTTCGGTGTTGAGCCGGATGGTCCCCGCACGAGGGTTGCAGGCGCCCCACTTCGTCTTCATGCGCTGAAGGAAGTAGCCCGCCACCGCCACGCCCAACGTGGGCTCCCATTTCCGCATCAGTCCGGGGACGGCGTCGTGCAGCAGCGCCTTGTGCCACTCGTGCATCACCGCCCGCCGCTTCTCCACGGGGCTGCCGGGCCTCACGCTGAGCGTGATCCGCCGATGGTCGAGCGTTACTGTCTGTTTGGCGTCCCGCTCCACCACCGACAGGAGATAGCGCCTCCCCCATAGGTAGTGGCTCTCTCTCTCCACGTACTGTCGTGGAGTCTCGCGAGCCTGCCCCTGCAACTTCGTCTGCTGCGTTCGAATCCAGCCCAGTTTCGTGATCGCATAGGCACGCGCGACGTCCAGACGCGTCGCTTCCGGTACGACCAGCGTCACCCGTCCGAGCGGGGGATGGACGGAGAGGTGAACGTGCTTGACGTCCTTCAGAGTCACTTCGACCTCGACGTCGCCGACGCGGATCGTCTGCGTCACTGCTAACCTGGCTGGTTCTTGATGATCTCGAACAACGCCCGCGTCGCCTCCCGATCCCGATCGAGGACCGGATAGAGGGCGTTGAGCACCTGCGCCTCGCGCGCCTGGTCTCCCTTCCAACCCGCAGGGGCGTTCTCACGAACGGCCATGTCGAGCCGCGCCGCCAGCGCCGCCCGCTTCTCCTCATGCGTGGGATAGACGAAGCTCGACGCCGGCAGCGAGGCGAGATTGTTGTAGATCGCCGTAGCCTCGCGGTTCCCGTGCAGCACGGACGGCACGCCGTCCTCCGGCTGCTTCTGCGCCAGCCGCTTCACCAGCGCCTCAGCCTTGCGCAGGAACTCCTCGTAGGCTTCCGCACCATCCCGGCTCTGCCGGATCAGATCGTCGAGCAACAGCGACATCTGCTCGTAGAAGCGCGGGTCGGTGAGCTGCTCCCGGATTATCGTCTTGCGGACGTTGTTGATGATCCCTTCGGCGATGGCATTCCGCGAGAGCTTTCCTTTCTCGTTCAGCTTGCGTGCAATGGCGTCGTGGATACCCGTCTCGATGATCAGCTCGGTGAGCGACATCTCGGCGAGCTCGCCCAGATCCGTCGCCCCGTCCGCCTGAATGTAGGTGTTGATGAGGTGGCGCATGTCCGCCTCGTACGGCTTGATGTCGAGCTCCTCGCCCGAGTGCTTCTTGATGGCGGCGCGGATCTCGACGTGGAGCTCAGTCTCCCGCCGCACGGCGTCCGCCTCGGCGTCGGAGTAGCCCGCCTCCGCCGCAACCGTCGCCGCCCTCGCCGAGCGCGTCCGGGTGCTCGAGCAGGCGCTGCAGACGCAGTCGGCCGCCCTCGCCAGGATGCCCCGTCTGGACGTCGGCCCCGAGGGGGTACGCTTCCGCACCCCCGACGAGGCCTTCCAGCTCCGCCTCCGCGGCTACGTTCAGGAGGACGGCCGCTTCGTCGGCGGCAGCCCCGCGCCGGGCGTGAGCACATTCGTCCTGCGCCGCGTCCGGCCCATCGTCGAAGGGACGCTCTACGGGCACTACGACTTCCGCCTGATGACGGACTTCGGGGAGGGGAAGGTCTCCGTCCAGGACGCCTACGCGGACGTGCACTTCATCCCGCAGCTTCGCGTCCGCGCGGGGAAGTTCAAGCCGCCGGTCGGGCTCGAGCGGCTGCAGTCGGCCACGAACCTGCTCTTCGTCGAGCGTGCCCTCCCCACCTCCCTCGTCCCCAGCCGCGACGTCGGCCTGCAGCCCTGGGGCGAGGCCGCGGGCGGCGCGCTGGGCTACGCCGTGGGCGTCTTCGACGGCGTCGCCGACGGCGGCACCAGCGACGGGGACGCCGACAACGGGAAGGAGGTGGCGGGCAGGGTCTTCCTGGAGCCGTTTCGCAACGCCGGGCTCCCGGCGCTCCACGGACTGGGGGTGGGGGTGGCGGGTACCCGGGGAACGCAGCGCTCCTCCCCGAGCGCCGCCGCCCTCCCCTCGTACAGGACGGTGGCGCAGCTTCCGCTCTTCGCCTACCGGTCGGACGGGAAGCGCTCCGGCACGGCGCTGGCCGACGGGCGTCGCACGCGCTTCGTGCCGCAGGGCTACTACTACGCCGGCCCCTTCGGCGCCCTCGCCGAGTACGTCTCCTCGGCCCAGCAGGTGCGCCTGGACACCGCGGCCGCAACCCTTCACCACCGCGCGTGGCAGCTCTCCGCCGGCTACGTGCTCACCGGCGAGCGCGCGTCCTTTTCGGGCGTGAAGCCCCGGTCGGGCCTCGACCCGTCGGCGCACACGTACGGCGCGCTGGAGGTGGTGGGGCGGGCGCAGGGCCTCCGGCTGGACGGCGCGGCCTTCCCCGTCTTCGCGGATCCGGCGCGCTCGCCGGCGGCGGCACGCGGCCTCGGCACCGGCGTGAACTGGTATCTCGCGCCGAACCTCAGGCTCAGCGCCGACTACGACCGCACCACCTTCGAGGGCGGCGCCACGACGGGAGATCGCCGCGCCGAGAGCGCCTTCCTCACCCGGCTGCAGCTGTCGTTCTGAAGGGGCGAACGGCTACCACGCAGGAGGAGCACGGTCCGGCCGGCGGCCGCCCTCCGCGCGACGCGCCCCACCGCGCCGATCCCCGGGGTAGCCCCCGGATGCGCGGGCGGAGCGGTCCCACGGACTGCGGGGCTTGCTCAGTCGCGCGGCTCCACCAGGAGCCGGAACGCGTGCATGCGACGCATCGGCTCGAACTCCGGAACTACGTGCACCATCGACCAGGCGTGGTAGTCGGCGCCCTCGGCGGAGGCCTGGCGAAGCAGGGCGATGGCGCGCGGGTAGTCACCGAGCGCGGCGGCGATCCGGGCGCGCCAGAGGGTCTGGTGGCCGAAGAGGTAGGGATGGTGCACCGCCGCGAGCTCGGCGGACCAGCGGCGTGCGCCTGCGCGGTCACCGCGCTTCGCGGCGACGAGGCCCAGGAGCCCGCGGGGGGTCACGGGGTCGGTCGTGTCCGCGAGGGCGGCACGGGCGAGCGAGTCGGCAACGGCCAGATCGCCGTGCTCCAGGTGGAGGAGGGCCAGCGCGGCCGCGCTCGCGCGGGGTCCCGCGGCTGCGGGAGAGTCGAAGCGGGGCAGCCATCGGTCGAGGAGCCGGCGGGCCTCGTCGGGGTGCCCGTGCCCGCGGAGCTCCAGCGCGGCGAGACCGACGAGTCGCGCGGGCGGCGGCACGCCCTCCGGCCTCCGGGCGGTGAGCTCCGTCAGATCCTCCTCCATCGGGCCGGTCCTGCCCAGGGCCGCCAGCGCGCGGACGTGCGCGAGCAGCATCAGCACGGAGCGGCCGCTGGCGCGGATCCCCGCCTCCGTCGTTCGCAGCTCGCGCGCGTGCTCGCCCAGCAGGTGGTCGGCGCGGGCGAGGAGCAGCCAGTAGGTGGCCCTCTCCGTGCCGAGCTTGTCGGGGGCGATGGACAGCAGCGCTTCGCGCGCGAGCGCGGCGCGGCGCGTATCGAGCGCGGTGTTCGCGAGGGAGATGGTCCAGGCCGATCCCGGGGCGATCTCCACCATGCGGCGGGCAGCCCGGAAGGAGCGCTCGTTGTCGCCGCGCACGCGGGCGTCGATGCGCTCGAGCCAGGCGGCGTCCAGCGGCGAGAGGTCCATCCG
>DASSTO010000164.1:0-3357 GCA_035707865.1 Longimicrobiaceae bacterium
GTCATGCTAGAAGCGGGCTTATCCGGCGCCCCCATCCTCGCCGCCGACCTGGAGGGCATCCGCGACGTGGTGAGCGAGGGCGGGAGCGGGCACCTGCTGCCCGCGCGCGACGCGGAGGCCTTCGCGCGCGCCATCCGCCGCTACCGCGACGACCGGGACGCGCTCCGGGCACTCTCCCGCTCCGCCGCCCGCTCCACCGCCGAGCGATTCGCCTGGCCCGTCGTCGTCGACACCCTGCTGGACACCTTCCGCGCCGCCCACCTCGAGACAGGGAAAACCGGCGGCCGGTAAGGGAATCTCTCCCAAACCGGCCGCTTTTACGCTCACCCGTGCGCTTCTCGAAGGTGCGTACTAGATTGCGCCCATCTTCCACCACATAACAGGACCGACCGGCCATGGAGCACGCAACGCGAGAGCTCCGGCTGACCGACGGCACCACGGTCACGCTGGACGAACAGGATTTCTGGCGCTTCTGGAAGGAGAAGCTCTTCCTCTCGAACGGCTACGTCTGCTTCCGCGACGAGGAGGGCCACATTCACCGGCTGCACCGCGAGGTCGCCGACGTTCGCGACAAGCGGGTAGTGATCTTCCTCGACAACAACCCGCGCAACTGCACCCGCTCGAACCTGCACGTGCAGGAGCGAAGCGTCCTCGCTCGCTCGCGCCCCGCGCAGGGTGCGTGCAAGTACAAGGGTGTCTCTCCCTACCGTGGTCGCTGGCAGGCGACGATCCGCCTGGAGGGCAAGCTGAAGTGGCTCGGCAGCTTCGACACCGCCGAGGACGCGGCCCGCGCTTACGACGACGCCGTGCTCGAGCACCGCGGACGCAGTGGAGTGCTGAACTTCCCCACGCGCCCGCGCCGTCGCGCCCGCACCTCGGCCTGAGCGTCAGGCCCTTCCAGCGTCGTGAGATAGGCAGGCGAGGCGAGCGCCCCGGCGATCGCCCACCGCTGCCACGGGACCCCTCGACTCAGGGCAACCAGCGCGTCAGCTCGGCCGCGGAGGTACGGGGCTTGGGCGCCGCGACGAGCGCCGGCTCACCGACGTTCACGATGGCGATCAGCCGCTCGCCCTCCGGGATCCCCGCCGCCTCACGGGCGCGCGGGTCGTCCATCACCGCGCCGGTCTTGATGTGGGCGCCCAGCCCCATCGCCACCGCGGCCAGCGACAGGTTCTCGATCGCCATGAAGCTCGCGGCGTAGTCCTCCTCCCGGACCTCCGGGTTCTCGTCCAGCCGCATGGAGACGGCGATCATGGACGGGAGCGCGGCCTGCTCGTCGGCCACCTTGCGGCGCACCAGCTCGCCGGCCTCCGGATCGTCCACCTTTCGCGCCTTGCGGGCGCCCAGCGCATCGCCGTACGCGCGGCGGGCCTCCGGGCCCAGCACGTGGAACCGCCACGGCTGGGTCATGCGGTGGTTGGGGGCCAGCACGGCCGCCTCCAGCAGCCGCTCGATCTCGGCGCGCTGCAGCGGGCGGTCGGTGAAGCTCTTGATCGAGCGGCGGGCGGCGAGTGCCTCGAAGACGTCCATGCACGAGTCCTGCGAAGGGTTCAACGGATTGTAGGGAGGCAGCTTACCAGCCCGCGGCCCGCCTCGCAAGGACGAGACGCGCCCCGCGCCGCGCGCTCGACACCATCGCCGCCCCCGGCCATATTCAGGGCCGGGGGCGGCGACGTCCATCGTCCGGAGACTCGCATCGAAGGGAGACGCTACATGGCAACGACCGACGCCGGCGCGGGCGCACCGCTCACGGTGCTGAGCGAGGAGGAGGCGATGTTCCGGGACGCCGTGCGGGAGTTCGCCCGGGCCGAGATCGCGCCCCGCGTGCGGCGGATGGACGAGACGCAGCAGATGGACCCCGCGCTGCTGCCGCAGCTCTTCGAGCTGGGGCTGATGGGCATCGAGGTCCCCGACGCTCTCGGCGGCACCGGCGCCTCCTTCTTCACCGCCGTCCTGGTCGTGGAGGAGCTCTCGAGGGCCGACGCCAGCGTGGGCGTCCTCGTCGACGTGCAGAACACGCTCGTCAACAACGCCCTCCTGCGCTGGGGGAGCGAGGCACTGAAGGAGAAGTACCTCCCGCGGCTCACCAGCGAGACGGTCGGCGCCTACGCGCTCTCCGAGGCCGGCAGCGGCAGCGACGCCTTCGCCCTCGCCACCCGCGCCGTCCGCGTCGACGGCGGCTGGCGCCTGACCGGCCGCAAGCTCTGGATCACCAACGGCGCCGAGGCCGGCGTCTACATCGTCTTCGCCAACGCCGACCCCGACGCCGGCTACCGCGGCATCACCGCCTTCCTGGTCGAGCGCAGCTTCGACGGCTTCTCCGTGGGCAAGAAGGAGGACAAGCTCGGCATCCGCGCCAGCAGCACGACCGAGCTCATCCTCGAGGACGTCCCCGTCCCCGACGAGAACGTGCTGGGCGAGGTGGGCAAGGGCTACAAGACCGCGATCGAGACGCTCAACGAGGGCCGCATCGGCATCGGCGCGCAGATGCTGGGGATCGCCCGGGCCGCGCTCGACGCCACCCTCGGGTACGTCCAGGAGCGCGAGCAGTTCGGCCAGAAGATCGGCAGCTTCCAGGGCGTCCAGTTCCAGCTCGCCCACTCCGCGACCCAGCTGGAGGCCGCGCGCCTGCTCGTCTACAACGCCGCGCGCCTCAAGGACGCCGGCCAGCCCTTCCTGCAGGAGGCCGCCATGGCCAAGCTCTTCAGCTCACAGGTGGCGCAGGACGTCACCAGCCAGGCGATCGACCTCTTCGGCGGGAACGGCTTCACGAAGGAGTACCCGGTGGAGAAGTACTACCGGGACGCGAAGATCGGCACGATTTACGAAGGGACGAGCAACATGCAGCTCCAGACCATCGCGAAGGACCTGCTAAAGTAGCACACAGCTTCATCTTGACAGCACAGAGGCCCCCGCCGAGCAGCGGGGGCCTCTGTGCTGGTTTCGGCCCATGCGGGCATTATTGCGGGCAACCGTCCACAGCACCCGCCACTGGGGCCGTCCCGGCGGCCCGGTCGAGGGCGGCGAGCTGGAGGGCCTGGTGCCGCAGGCCGGCCTCGATGCCCGCGGTGACGTCCCGGCGGTCGGGATGGAGGTATGTGCGCGCAGCAACCTCCGGAGTGTCACCGAGCAGGTCAGCGATAATCTTCAGGTTCACACCCGCCTTCACCAGGTTCGTCCCGCAGGTGTGGCGAAGGGTGTGAATCGTCTTGCCGCCGACCTGGCGGCCGTACGTCACTTTGGCGCGCGCACAGAGCGCCTTGAAGTCCTCCTGCAGCGCCCTCGCCGTCCACACGCCGTTGGTGCGAGGATTCCTGAACACGAACTCCCCCGCCTCGACAGGATACGCGCTCAGGT
>DASSTO010000165.1:0-21034 GCA_035707865.1 Longimicrobiaceae bacterium
GCGGGGGGGCCGCCGGGACGGACGGCCCCGCCGCCGCTTCAGAGCCCCGGCTCGGCCGTCGCCGCCGGGACCGTCACCTCGGGGGCCCGCTCGGCCCGCGGATCCACGCGGTCGTAGAAGGTCAGCCCGAAGAAGATCGCGACCGCGGCGGCGAAGGCCGCCGGGATCCACCAGAACGTCTCCCACTGCTGCAGCGTGAGGCCGGGGCCGGTGCCGAGGAAGCCGTTGTAGACCCAGCCCGCCACCTGCGCGCCGATCACCATGCCCACCCCGTACGTGACGAAGACCAGGAAGCCCTGCGCCTGGCCGCGGATGGCCGGCGAGGACTTCTTGTCGACGTAGATCTGGCCGGTGACGAAGAAGAAGTCGTAGCAGAAGCCGTGGAGCGCGATGCCCACCACGATCATCCAGAAGACCGCGCTCGGCGCGGCCAGCGCGAAGAGGGCGTAGCGCAGCACCCACGAGCCCATCCCCAGCAGGAGCATCCACTTCACCCCGAGCCGCACGAAGAGCAACGGCATCAGGAGGATGAGCACCGCCTCACCCATCTGCCCGATGGAGAGCGTCGCCGTGATCTTCGTGACGCCCGCCACGCCCAGGTAGAGCTGCGTGTAGTTGTAGTACGCCGCCAGCGGGATGCAGATCAGCAGCGAGCTGATGATGAACACGTAGAACGAGCGGCTCCCCAGCTCCTTCAGCGCGTCGATGCCCAGGATGCTGCGCACCGAAACCTCCTGCCCCTTCGCGGGCGGAGGCGTGTGCGGCAGCGTGAAGGAGAAGATGCCGAGCACCAGGCTCGCGACCGCCGTCATGTAGAGCGGAGCGGACGTCTGTTCGGCGATCCCGCCGACGACGAAGCGGCTGAGCACGAAGCTGGTGAGCAGCCCCGCCACGATCCACCCGATCGTGCCGAAGACGCGGATCAGCGGGAACTGCTTCTCCTGGTTGGTGATGTGGTGGAAGGCGAGCGAGTTCGCCAGCCCGAGCGTGGGCATGTAGAAGAGGTTGTAGAGCAGCAGCAGCCCGATGAAGAGAACCGGCGAGCTCGTCGCCTGCGGGACGAAGAACATCGTCACCGCGCCCAGGATGTGCAGCCAGCCCAGGACCTTCTCGGTCGCGAAGTAGCGGTCGGCGATGAGGCCCAGGAAGAACGGCGCGATGATCGCCGCGATCGGATTGACGGTGAAGGGCCAGAAGGTGAGGTCGTTCATCCCGTGGTGGGCCATGTAGACGGCCACCATGTTGTACCATGCGCTCCAGACGAAGAACTCCAGGAACATCAGGGTACTGAGACGGGCGCTCGGGGATCGGTTCATCGCGCGTCGGGGTGCGGGTGAGAGCGGGTTGCGAAATCGCCGGGGAGCGGGCGAGAGGCCGGGGCGCCTCTCGTCTACGGGCTGGTCTCGATGCGTCTCGGTCGAATGTTGCGACGGCGGCGCGAAGAAGGAGCGCCGGAGCGCCTCCGCGTGGATGTCTTTGTTCGGCGGGAGGACGAATACGGGCTGAACATATTCGCGCCCCTACGGAAGCGCAACACCCAGCGGGGCGGGTGTCGGCGGCCGCACCGCGCTGGCCAGATCGAAGCCGTAGCGGGCGGCACCGAAGAGCGCGGTGCGCGGCTCGAGGACGACGTGCAGCGGGATCTCCGAGAGGAGCTCCGTCAGGCGCGCCTTGCGGCGGAAGCCCGCGACGAACTCGTCTCCCCGCAGGACGGGGAGGATGCGCGGGGGGATGCCGCCGCCGAGATAGACGCCGCCGGTCGCGAGGGTGCGCAGCGCGAGGTTGCCGGCCTCGGAGGCGAGGATGGAGGCGAAGAGGCGCAGCGTCTCGACGCAGAGCGGAGCGGGCCGCGTGGTGTCGAGGGCCGCCTCGACGATCACGGGCGTGGGGTCGGCGGCGGCCGCGAGCTCGTCGGCGAGCCACGCGGGCTCCCGGGCACCGGGGCGGCCGCGGAGGAAGCCGTAGAGCGTGGGGATGCCGCGCCCGGAGCAGACGTCCTCGACGCTGACGCGGCCCTCGCGGTCGAGGAGGTAGCGGCAGAGTTCGCCCTGGAGCGCATCGGCGGGGGCGAAGTCGGCGTGACCGCCCTCGGAGGGGAACGCGTGGAAGCCGTTCCCGGCGGGGACGAGGAAGGCCTCGCCGAGCCCCGTCCCCGGCGCGATGACGGCGCGGGCGGCGAGCGCCTCGCCGCGGCCGGGCTGGAGGGTGAGCAGGTGGCCCGAGCTCAGGAACGGCAGCGCGTAGGCGGTGGCCTGCAGGTCGTTCACGAGACGGACGCTCTCGAAGCCGAGCTCGGCGGCGAAAGCCTGCTCGTCGACCTCCGGCCAGGAGAGGTTCGAGAGCGTGACGCCCCCCCCGATGACGGGGCCCGCCACGCTGAAGCTCGCGCGAGAGACGCCGGCCGCGCGGTGGCCGGCGAGGAACTCGGCGACGATCTCCGCGAGGCTGGCGTAGCCACGGTTCTCGAACTGGGCCTCCGCCACGACGCGGACGCCGCCACCCGAGGGCGTGACGAGGGCGAGTACGGTCTTGGTGCCACCGACGTCACCGGCGAGCAGGAGAGAATGCATGACTCTATCGGTTTATGGAGACCTCAGAGCACCTCGACTCGGAGGAAGTTCGTGGTTCTGGAGGTGTGCAGCGGGAGGCCGGCGGTGAGGACGATGCGGTCGCCCTCGCGCGCGACCTGGTGTTCCAGGGCCGCGCGGCGGGCGCAGGCCATCATCTCGTCGAAGCTCTGGGCCTCCTCGCAGCGCACCGGGATGACGCCCCATACGAGCGCGAGCTGCCGGAAGGTTCGCGGGTTGTCGGTCAGCGCCAGGATCGGCACCGGCGGACGGAAGCTGCTCACCACGCGCGCCGTGAAGCCGGTGTGCGTGAAGGTGACGATGAGCGGCGCCTCGATGTGCCGTACCGCCTCGACCGTCGCCGCGGCGATCGCCCACTCGGTCGGGGTGAAGGCGCCGTGCTCGGGCTCCGGCGCGATGTCGTAATGCGGGCCGGCGTCGATGACGTGCGACTGCTCGATCTCGTGCGCGATCCGCACCATCGCCTTGACCGCCTCGACCGGAAACTTCCCCGAGGCCGTCTCGGCCGAGAGCATCACCGCGTCGGTACCGTCGATGATCGCGTTCGCCACGTCCGACGCCTCGGCACGGGTGGGGCGCGGGTTCTCGATCATGCTCTCGAGCATCTGCGTCGCGGTGATCACCGGCCGCGACATCAGGTTGCACATCTGGATCATGCGCTTCTGCGCCAGCGGCACCTGCTCGAACGGCAGCTCCACGCCCAGGTCGCCGCGCGCCACCATCCCCGCGTCGGCCACCGCCAGGATGGGCTTCAGGTTCGTCAGCGCCATCCCCTTCTCGATCTTCACCACCACCGGCATGCTCCCCGCCGGGATGCGGCCGAGCAGGTTCGTCACGTCCTCCGGCTCGCGCACGAACGAGAGGGCCACGTAGTCGAGCTCCTGCTGCAGGGCGAAGTGCAGGTCGCGCTCGTCCTTCTCCGTCAGGCTCGGCACGCTCAGCTTCACGCCGGGCAGGTTGATGCCCTTGTTGGACGTCAGCGTCCCCCCGTGGATCACCCGCATCCGCGCCCGATCGCCCTCCACGCCCTCGACGATCAGCTCCATCAGGCCGTCCGCCAGCAGCACGACGTCGCCCGGCTCGAGATCGTGCGCGAGGCCGGGATAGGTCGTGGGCAGCTCGCCCGCCAGGTGCTCTCCCTCCGGCGCGAAGGTCACCACCTCGCCCGGCGTGAGCACCACCGGCTCCGGGAGCACGCCCACCCGGATCTTCGGGCCCTGCAGGTCGCCCAGGATCGCCACCGGCCGATCCAGCCGCTCCGCCACCTCGCGCACCGTGCGGATGGTCCGCTCGTGCGTGCTCAGGTCGCCGTGCGAGAAGTTGACCCGCGCCACGTTCATCCCGGCCTCGATCAGCGCCTCGATCACTTCCGCCGACGAGCTGGCGGGGCCCAGGGTGCAGACGATCTTGGTGCGTCTAAACATTCGAAGTTCGTTCAGCGTACGGACGAAAGGACGAAAGCGGGAGTCGGTGCTCGCGCGGGGCGCGCCCGCGCGAAGTGGCGCTAAAGATCGGACGGCGGAGCGCGCGCGGCAAGCCTCTGGAGGGTATCGCCTGCGGACCGACGCGGGCCGGGAACGTAGCGGGCCGGCCGGCGCACGGCAATCGGGGGAGGCCGGCGGCGCCGGTCTCCCCCGATCGATCACTTCACCTTCACCTTGACGACCGCGTTCATCCCCGGCCGCAGCGGGTGTTTGCGATCGTTCGAGCCCGCCACCTGGATACGCACCGGGACGCGCTGGACGACCTTGGTGTAGTTGCCCGTGGCGTTGTCCGGGGGGATGAGGGCGAAGGTGGAGCCCGTCGCGGGGCTCACGCTCTCGACCACGCCGTGGAAGGTCTCGTCGGGATAGGCGTCGACGTGGATCTCCACGGAGTCGCCGGCGTTGAGGTACTGGAGCTGCGTCTCCTTCATGTTCGCCTCGACCCAGACGCTGTCGAGCGGGACGACGGTCATCAGCGCCTGACCGGGGTTCACGAGCTGGCCGACCTGCACGTTCTTCTTCGCGACCACGCCGGAGGTCGGCGCGACGATGTGCGTGTAGGAGAGCTGCAGCTGCGCCTGCTCGACGGCGACCTTCGCGGAGGTGACCTGGTCCTGCGCGCCACCGACGGTGGCCTGCGCCGCCTGCACCTGCGAGCGCGCGGCCTGCGCGTTCTGGCGCGCCGCCGTCAACTGCGCCTGCGCCGCATCGCTCGCGGCGACCGCCGCGTCGTACTGCTGCTTGCTCACGATGCCCTGCTCGGCGAGCGGGCGCAGTCGCGAGACGTCGCTCGCGGCCTTCTTGGCGTTCGCCTCGGCCTGGGCGATCGCCGCCTGGGCGGCGCTCGCCTGCGCCTGTGCCGCCTGCGCCTGCGCCTCGGTCTGCCCCACGGAGGCCCGGGTCCCCGCGGCCTGCTGCGCGGCGCGAAGCTGCGCCTGTGCCTGCTGCAGTCGCTGCTGCAGCTCGCTCGGGTCGATCGTCACGAGCGGCTGGCCCTGCTTCACCCGCTGGTTGTCCTCGACCGTCACCGAGGTGACGTAGCCGCCGACCTTGGCCAGGACGGGGACCACGTCGCCGGCGACGTGCGCGTCGTCGGTGCTCTCGTAGTGCCGCCCCTCCCACCACCGCCATCCGAAGTAGGCGAGGACGGCGAGTACCACCACCCCCACGATGACGAGCACGAAGCGGGGCCGGCCACCGCCTTCCTTCGCCGCGCTCTTCTGTACGCTGATGTCTGCCATCTTCCGTCGCTCCCTAGTGGACCGTCGTAGTCACGCCGACCGCCCGCGCGAGCTGCACCCGCGCGAGCGCCGTATTCGCCATCGCCTGGATCAGCGCGTCGCGCGCGCGGATCAGGCTGGACTGCGCATTCACCACCTCGATGTTGCCCGCGATCCCGTTCCCGAAGCGGAGCCTCGCCTCGCGGAGCTCCTCCTCGGCGAGGGTGAGCTGCTCGCGCGCCATCGTCTGCTGTGCCTCCCCGGACTGCAGGGCGGCGATCGCGGTCGTCACGTCCGCCGTGATCTGCTCGCGCAGGTCCGACAGGTGGACCTGCGCCTGGCCGACCACCGCCTCCTGCTCGTGCACCGCGCCGCTGATCCGGCCGCCCTGGAAGATGGGGATCTGGTATTCCACCGCGATCTTGCCGGTGCGGATCATGTCGTCGAGCGCCGGGCCGTTGAGGCCGTAGTCGGCGCCCGCCGAGAGATGCCCGAGGCGCTGCGCCGAGACCGCGCGCCGGCCGAGCTGCGCCGCCTCGAGGCCGGCGCGCGCCGCCGAGAGCTCGGGGCGCCGGGCGAGGGCCCGGGCGACCGCCGAGTCCTCCGTCTCGGGTGCCGTCGAGCGGCCCAGATCGGGGGCGAGCGAATCAGTGAGCACGAAGTCCGTCGTGGGCGGGACCCCCAGCGCGCGCGCCAGCTGGATCTCCGCCTGGGTCTGCTGGCTCCGCGCCAGCTCGATGGCCGCCCGCGACGCGGCGACCTGCGACTGGGCGCGCACGACGTCCAGTCGCGTGCCCACGCCGGCCTTGAACTGCTGCTGCGCCAGGTTGAGCAGCTCGCTGGCGAGCGCGAGGTCCTGCTGCCGCGCCGATACCGTGGCGCGCGCGCGCGTCGCGTTCACATACGCCTGCCCCGCCTGGAGCGCCGCCGCCTGGGCCGAGGTGCCGGTCTGCGCCCGGTTCACCTCCACCTGCTGGCGCGCCGCGCGCGCGCGTAGCCAGTCGGAGGGATCGAAGATCGTCTGCGCGGCATTCAGCCGGAAGTCCCAGATCGTGTACGGCCCGATCAGCTCCGGGACGTCCGGCCCGAGGCTGATGCCGAAGTCCTTGCTGTTCGTCGTCTGCCGCACCACGTCGCCCGCGCCGCCGAGCTGCGGGTAGTAGATCGAGCGGGCCTGCTCCAGCCGGCCCAGCGCCGCGGCCGTCTGCAGCGCCGAGATCTGCACCTGCGGTGCGGTGTCGGCGGCGACGGTGACGGCCTGGCTCAGCGAGAGCGGGACCGGTTGCTGCGCGGCCGCGGGGGCCGCCGCCGCGAGCGCCAGCAGCGCCGCGGCCGTCGAATACGTCCAGTACGTCCTAGTGCACATTCATCCCCGCCCCGCCCTGCGGGCGCTTGAGGAGGAAGATCAACGGGATGGTCGCGATCACGATCACCCCCACGAGTCGAAAGATCTGCTCGAAGGAGAGCAGCGAAGCCTGCCCCTGGATCTCCATGGCGATCGTCGCGATCGCGCGGTGCGCGGCCGAGGCGGAGTCGGGGCTGGTACCGAGATAGCCGCGCGTCAGCGCGCGGATGCGCTGCGACACGACGGGGTCGTAGAGGGCGACGTGCTCCGAGACATACGCCTGATACTGCACGCCGTAGCGCGTCAGGAGCGTCGCCAGCGCCGCGATCCCCATGCTTCCGCCCATCTGCCGGGCGAGGTTGAAGATCGCCGCGCCCTGCCCCAGCTGCCGCCCGTGCAGCCCCGCCATCGCCGCGGCGGTGAGCGGCACGAACATCATACCGGTGCCGAAGCCACGCAACGTGATCGGCCAGAACATGTCCGCACGGCCCGACTGGAGCGTCAGGTGGGAGTGGAGGAACATCGCGAAGGCGAGGATCAGCGCGCCGCCGACGATGAAGATCCGCCCGTCCACCCGGTTGCCGCCACGCGCCACGATCATCATCGCCACCGCGCTGCCGACCGCCCCGGGGAAGAGGATCCACCCCGTCGTCTCGGCGTCGAAGCCGAGCAGCTGCTGGGCGAAGATCGGCAGCGCGAAGATGCTGCCGTAGAGCCCCAGCCCCAGAGCCGCGCCGAAGAGCGAGCCGGACCACAGCGAGCGGTCCTTCAGCACCCGCAGGTCGAGCACCGGCTCGGCGGCGCCCAGCTCCCACCAGATCATCATCAGGATCGAGATCGCCGAGACCGCCGAGAGGCTGACGATCAGCGGCGAGCTGAACCAGTCGTAGTGCTCCCCGCGCTCGAGGACGAACTGCAGCGAGCCGATTCCGATCGCCAGCAGCGCGAAGCCCGGTACGTCCACTTTCCCCGGCTTCTTCGCCTCCTCCGTGTCGTGCACGAAGGCGCTGATCACCAGGATGGCCGTGACGCAGACCGGGAGATTGATGAAGAAGATCCACGGCCAGTTGTAGCGGTCGACCAGGATGCCTCCCAGCGTGGGGCCGATCGCCGGGCCGATCATCATCCCGATGCCGAAGATCGCCGAGGCGAGCGTGCGCTCCTCGTAGGGGAAGGCGTCGAAGAGGATCGCCTGCGAGGTGGAGATCAGCGCCCCGCCGCCCACGCCCTGCATGATGCGCCACAGCACCAGCTCGCCCAGCGTGTGCGAGGTGCCGCAGAAGAAGCTGGCGATGGTGAAGATGACGATCGAGCCCAGGAAGTAGCGCTTCCGCCCGAAGTACGAGGCGAACCACCCGGTCATCGGCAGGATGATCACCGAGGCCAGGATGTAGCCCACCGATACCCAGGTGACCTCCTCGATCGTCACCCCGAGGTTCGCGCTCATCGGCGCGAGCGCCACGTTGACGATGCTCGTGTCGATCAGCTCGATCACGCTCCCGAGCGTCACCCCGAGCGCGACGAACCACTTGCGTGAGTAATCCCGCTGCGGCATTGCCGCCGCCACAGCACTCACGCGCCCTCCCCGCCGCTGCGCGACTGCAGGCCGCCGATCAGGAAGTCCACCGTGGAGTCCACGATGCGGTCGAGCGGCAGCGGATCGATCTCCTGCATCTCCGGCTGCGCGTAGAATGCCGCCTGCAGCGTGAGCGCCGACGTCATCGCCCGCGCCGCCACCCGCGCGTCCACGTCCGGCCGGAACTCACCCGCCGCCTGACCCTGCGCGATCAGCTCCTCCAGCATCGCCCAGCGCGGCAGCAACGCCTCGCGCGCGAAGAGATGGAAGAGCGCGGGCGCCTCCGTCGCCAGCTCGCCCCACAGCAGCCGCATCCCCTGCAGGATCTCCGGCGAGCGCTGGTGGGACCACATCCGCTGCAGCACCAGGCGCAGCCGCACCGACGCCGGAGCGCCGGGCTGCCGCGCCGCGTCCTCCACCGCAGCGTACGTCGCGTGCGCCTTCTGCAGCGCCGCTTCCGTCAGCAGCTCGTCCTTGTTCCTGAAGTAGTGGTACAGCGTGGCCTTGGAGATCCCCGCCACCTCCGCCACCTCCTCCAACCGCGTACCCCGGTAGCCGCGCTTGCTCATCACATGTAACGCCGCGTCCAGGATCTCCTGCGGCCGGTCCTCCGGCCGCCTCTCCCAGCGCAGCGCCTTCGTCTCGTCCATACCCGCTATTCGACTGTGAGTCGAAACCGCGCTCCGTCACGGAATCGAAAACGGCGGCGCACCCGGCGCAATTTCAATGCCTCGCCGGTGCACCGCCGCGCAAAAATCAACCGGCGGTAGAATATAATCGGCTCCCCGGGTCAGGCAAGGGGGGAGCGCCCGTGCGCGGCCGGTGGGGCGTGTGTATCTTTATCGGCGAGTCGCGCCCGTCCGGCGACCATTCTCACCCCGTACCCGGTACCACCATGTCCAGGAACCGTTTCGTTCCATCGTTGCTCGGTCCGCTGATGCTCCTTCTGCTGCTCGCGGCCGTGGCGACGCCGGCCAGCGCGCAGTCCAGCGACGAGGAGGCGATCGCGAGCTACACCCTCACGATGCCGAAGGTGAAGGCGTTCTACGCCGCGACGCAGGCGCTTACGGAGGTCGCCATGAAGGACAGTAAACTCGCCGAGGAGCTGCAGGCCAGCGAGGACGCGAGCGATCAGCAGACGCTCGCGCAGGCGGCCGCGAGGCTGGAGAAGTATCCGCAGATCAAGGCGGTGCTCGCGGCCCAGGGGCTGACGGGCCGCGACTACGAGCTGGTGACGCTCACCCTGATGCAGGCGGTCCTCGCGCAGGGCCTGCTCGGCTCGAACCCGAAAGCGTCGCTACCGAAGGGCGTCAACCCGGCGAACGTCCAGTTCGTGCGTCAGCACCAGGAGGAGCTGAAGCAGATGAACGCGTCGATGCAGCAATGGCAGGAGAAGATGGAGAAGGAGAACGGGGGCGGGGACGAGTGAGGGAGTTACGAGTCGGGGCATGCTCAACTCGTAACTCGTAACTCGTAACTCGTAACTGATACCGGGGGCCCGGTCGTCGCGCGACGACCGGGCCCTGTGCGCGGCGTCAGGAGGCGAGATCCTCCCGCGCCGCGACCGTCGCGGGCGCCCGAGCGGCGCTCCGCTCCAGCCGGAGACCGAGCGCCAGGCCGGCCGCCGCGCCGACGACGAGTGCCGAGAGCGAGCCGACGAGCGCGGGCTTGGCGGCCATCGCGAAGACGACGCCGATCGCCAGCCCGGTGTTGATCCACGAGAGATTCGCGACGACCGGATCGTGGAGCGCGGCGCGCGCCTTCCCCGCCTCTCCCACCCCGAGCGCGGCCAGTGCGCGACCGATGCGGGCACTCCGCGCGCCGATGACCCCGCCGTTGACGAAGAGCGCGACGATGCCGACGAGCCCCGCGTCCACCCAGCCCGCTCCCCAGCTCCAGGCGCTTCCGTCGCCGACCATGTAGCCGCCCGTGGCCAGCAGGACGAGGATGGCGATCGGGAAGACCCGCGCCGTGGACCCGGTGAGCGCGTGCCACTGCCGCGCTTCGGCGACACTCGCCGCCCGCCGGCCGCGCGCCTCGGAGAGGTGCACCACCGAAGACGCGGAGGCCGCCGCCACCAGCGCGAGCAGATGGATGAAGAGCGAGATGTGGTACCCGTCCATGACTCCTCCTGGAACTGGTGGACCGCAGGGACACGGGACGCGACCACCCGCGCCCCGCGTGGGGAGAGCGCCGATAAGATATCGGGCGCGCCGCCGCGAGCGAAGTCCCCATTTTCGGGGGTGGACCCTCCTACACCTGCAGCCTGTCCCCCCGACGCGCGACCAGCGCGTAGAGTACGGGCATGAGGAAGACGCTGATGAGCAGGCGCGAGAAGAGGCCGCCGACGATCACCAGGGCGAAGGGCCGCTGGGAATCCGAGCCCACGCCGGTGGCGAGGGCGGCGGGGAGGAGGCCGAGCGCGGCGACCAGCGCCGTCATCATGATGGGCCGCAGGCGCAGGAGCGCGGCCTCGCGGGTGGCCTCGTCGATGCCGTAGCCCCCCTTCCGCAGCTCGTTCACGTAGGAGATGTAGACGACCGCCGTCTGCACCGAGACCCCGAAGAGGGCGAGGAAGCCGATGCCCGACGAGACGGAGAAAGGAGTGTGGGTGACGAGCAGCGCGACGAGGCCACCGACCGGCGCGGAGAGGATCACCCCCACGACGGTGATGAAGGGGAACTTGAAGTTCCCGTAGAGGGCGAAGAGGAGCAGGAAGATGACGATGAGCGTGAGCGGCAGGACGATCTGCATCTGGCGCCGCGACGCGGTGTACTCCCTGTACTCGCCGCCCCAGACGGCGCGGTAGCCCTGCGGCAGACGGACGGCGGCCCGCACCGCGCGCTGGCCCGCCTGCACGGCGCTCGCCAGGTCGCGACCGGCCACCGAGAACTGCACGCCGATGAAGCGCTCGCCGTCCTGCCGGTAGATGAAGCTGGCGCCGCTCGACACCCGCAGCGTGGCGAGCTCGCGGAGCGGCACCTGCTGGCCGTCGGGCGTGGGCACGCGCAGGTCTCCGATCTGCTCCGGGTTGGCGCGGTACTGCGGCGCCAGGCGCACCACCAGGTCGTAGACGCGCTCGCCCTGGGTGACCTGCGTGGCCGCTTCGCCGCCCACCGCCGCCTCGATGAGCGAGTTGACGTCCGCGACGTTGAGGCCGTAGCGCGCGATCTTCGCGCGGTCCACCTCCACGGTGAGCGCGGGCTGCCCCAGCTCCTGCACCACGGTGGTGTTCTCGATGCCGCGCACGCCCTGCAGCACGTGGCGGATCTGCGTGGCGGACTTCTCCAGCACGCCCAGGTCGGGCCCGAAGATCTTCACGTCCAGCGCGCTCTTCAGCCCCGTCTCCGCCTCGTCCACCGCGTCCTCGGCGGGCTGGGTGAAGTTGAACTGGATGCCGGGGAAGACGGAGAGCTTCCGGTCGATGGCGGTGATGAGCTGCTGTTTGGAGTGGTACGGCCCTTCCCACTGGTCGTACGGTTTGAGCCCGACGTAGAACTCGGCGTTGAAGAAGCCGGTCGGGTCGGTGCCGTCGTCGGGGCGACCGTGCTCCGAGGCCACGTCGGTCACCTCGGGGAAGGAGCGCAGGATGGCGCGGATCTGCGGGACGATCTTCGACGACTCGTCGAAGGAGATGGTGTAGGGCATCGTCGCGCGCACCCAGAGCGCGCCCTCGTCCAGCTTGGGCATGAACTCGGCGCCGATCGCCGGGAGCACGAGCAGGGAGAGGGCGAAGACGGCCGTGGAGGCGACGACCGTCGTCCACGGGCGGGCCATGCAGGCGTCGAGGCCGCGCCGGTAGAGGGCGAGGGTGCGATCCAGGACGGGGTTGGCGCGCTCCCGAACGCCGCGCCGCAGCAGCCAGGCGCAGAGCACCGGCACGACGGTGAGCGTGGCCACCAGGGAGCCGACGAGCGCGAAGATCGTCGTATCCGCCATCGGCCGGAACAGCTTCCCCGACGGGCCCGCGAGTACGTAGATGGGCAGGAACCCCGCGACGATGACGGCGACGGCGTAGAGAATCGGGCGGTCCACCTCGGCCGCGGCCGAGACGATCGTCCTGGCGACCCCCTCGGGCGGGCTGCCCGGCGGCCGCTGCGCCAGTCGCCGGTGGACGTTCTCGACCATCACCACCGCCCCGTCCACCAGGATGCCGAAGTCGATGGCCCCGATGGAGAGCAGGTTCGCGGGAATGTGCCGCAGGTCCAGGAAGATGAAGGCGAAGAGGAGCGCGAAGGGGATGCTCACCGCAGCGATGAGCCCGGAGCGCAGGTCGAAGAGGAAGAAGACCAGAACCACCACCACGAGCACGATGCCGCGGAGCAGGTTGTCGCTCACCGTCTTCTCGGTGAGCTTCACCAGGTCGTGGCGGTTGTAGAAGGGGTGGATCGTCACATCGGGCGGCAGGATCCGGCCGTTCAGCTCCTTCGTCTTCGCCTCGACGCCGCGCAGCACGTCCTGCGTCTGCGCACCGCGACGCATGAGGATGACACCCTCGACCGCGTCGTTCGTCGCGTTGAAGCCGAACTGGCCGAGGCGCGGCGCGTGGCCGATCACCACCTGCCCGAGGTCCTTCACCAGCACCGGCGTGCCGTCGTGGACGGCGACGACCACGTTGCCGATGTCCTCGAGCGTCTTCAGGCGGCCGAGACCGCGCACGTAGTAGAACTGGCCGCCCTCCGAGTAGAAGCCACCGCCCGCGTTGCCGTTGTTCGCCGCGAGGGCGTCGGCCACCTGGCGCACCGAGAGCCCCGCGCCGGCGAGCTTCGCCGGGTCGATCTGCACCTGGTACTGCATCGTCTCGCCGCCCATCCCCGATTCGTCCGCCACGCCGGGAACGGCCTTGTAGGCGCGCGAGATCACCCAGTCGTCGAGGTTCTTCAGCTCCATCGGGGAGCGGTCGGGCGACTCGAGGACGTAGCGATAGACGAGCCCGGAGGGGGAGAAGAGCGGGTCGATCTCCGGCTCGACGCCGTCGGGCAGGTCGGCGTCGTGTAGCCGCTCGAAGGCCTGCTGGCGCGCGAAGTAGTCGTCGGTCCCGTCGGCGAAGGTGAGGTCGATGCTGGAGAGGCCGTAGAGCGAGACGGAGCGGCTCACCGTCAGGCCCGGCAGGCCGTTCATCTCCGTCTCGAGGGGCACGGTGATGAGGCGCTCCACCTCCTCCGCCGCGTGGCCCGGCCACTGGGTGGTGATCTCCACCATCGGCGGCGAGAGGTCGGGATAGGCGTCGACCGGAAGCCGCGTGAGCGCCCAGATACCGAGCGCCACGACGATGGCGCCGCCGAGCATCACCAGCAGCTTCTGCTGGAGCGACGCGCTCACGATGCGGTTGACGAACGAGCGCGGCTCGCGGGCGAGCGCTTCGTCGAGCTCCTCCTGCTCCCCGGGCGGGAGCGTCTCGCGCGTGCTCACTGGCTCTCGGCGAACTCGACGAAGAGTCCGCCCTCCGTGACGATGCGGTCGCCGGGCTTCAGCCCCGCGGCGATCTGGTAGGAGTCGCCGACGCGGCCGGCGAGCGTGACGTCGCGCCGGTCGTAGCGGCCGCCGCCGAGGTCGGCGTAGACGAAGGGCGTGTTGTCCTCGTCGCGCAGAACCGCGGAGACGGGGACGAGCAGCCCGGTGCTCGGCCGGCGCGAGGCGATCCGCACGTCCACGTACATGTCGCGCTTGAGCAGGCGTTGCGGGTTCGGGGTGACGATGCGCACCGACGTGGCGCGCGTCGCCGGGTCCACCAGCGCGGCCACGTAGTCCACGCGGCCGGGGAGCGCGGCGGGGAGCGCGGAGGCGGTGATGGTGGCCGCATCACCCGCGGCGACCTGCGGGAGGTCGGCCGGGAAGACGCTCGCCATCACCCAGACGGTCGAGAGGTCCGCGATGGTGAAGCACGGCGTGGTGCCGGCCTGCAGGAGCTGGCCCGGGGTGATGAGGCGCTCCACCACCGTGCCGGCGATCGGCGCGCGGATCACGCCCTGCGCCGCCGAGGCAGTTCCCGCCGCGGCGGCCGCGGGGTCGATGCCGAGGGCGCGCAGCTGCTGGGCGGCGGCGTCGAGGTCGGCGGCGGCGGCGACGGCGTCGGTCTTCGCCTGCTCCACCTCGCGGCGGGCGATGCCGTCGGCCTGGAAGAGCTGCTCGTCGAGGTCGGCCACGTGCTGCGCGTTGCGCTGGGCCGCGAGCGCCTTGCGGTAGTCGGCGAGCGCGGCGGCGAAGTCGGGCGAGGAGACGAGCGCGAGCGGCTGGCCCTGCGCCACGCGGGCGCCGGGCTCCACCAGCACGCGCGTCACGGGCCCGGAGATGGGTGCGAGCACCGAGGTGGAGCGGTCGCCGTCGAACTGCACCGTCCCGGTGGTCTGCACCGCGGGCGTGAAGCTCGTGGGCTGCACCACCACGGAGCGGATGCGCGCGCGCTGGGCGGCGGAGAGCACCAGACCGGCGGGCGGGGAGGCGGGCGGTGCGGGATCGTCCGCGCCGCCGGAGCAGCCGGCCAGCAGCACGATCGCCGCGGCGGTCAGGAGAACGGCTCTATTCGTCATGGTCGGTACCTGCGGCGGGGGTGCTCGGGGAGGCGCCGACGGCGAGCTCCAGGCGGGCGACGGCGTCGTTGGCCGCGCCGAGCGCGTCGGCGTACTGGGACTGCGCGTCGAGCAGGACGCGCTTGGCGTCGAGGACTTCGAGTGCGGACGAGCCGCCGAGCGAGTAGCTGGTGGAGGCGATGCGGTAGGCGTCCTGCGCTTCGGGCAGGAGCTCGTCGCGCAGGAACGCCACCTGGCGCATCGCCGTCTCCGCGTCGGCGTAGGCGGAGCGGACCTCCTGCTCCACCTGCGCCGCCAGGTCCGCGGACTGCGCGCTCAGCTCCGCCTCGCGGTGCTTCGCCGCCGCCACCTCGCCGCGCTCGTGCTGCCAGAAGAAGAGCGGCAGCCCGATGCCGAAGTCGGTGGTGTAGGTCGGCGCGCCGTCCGGCCCCGTCGTGCGCGTGAGGGCGAGGTCCAGGTCGGGCACCCAGTACTGGCGCGCGAGCGAGGTGGCGGAGTGCGCCCCCGCCCGCTCGGCGCGCATGGCCGCGAGCTCGGGGCGAGCTGCCCGGGCGCGCTCGCCCAGCTCCGCCAGCCCCGGCAGGGGCGGCGGCACCGCGAGGGTATCGGTCGGCTCGACCGCCGCGCCCGGGGTGCGGCCGAGGAGGCGGTTGAGGTCGGCGCGCGCGTTGGCGATGTCGCGCTCGGCCGCGATGCGGTCGTTCTCCACCTGCGAGGCGTCGACCGTGGCCTTCACGACGTCGAGCTTCGCGGCGGTGCCGGCCTGGTAGCGCGCGCGGGTGCGGCGCACGAAGTCCTGCGCAACGACGCGCGCCGAGTCGAGGTCGCGGGCGTGACGCCTCGCCACCAGGAGCGCGTCGTAGCTCTGCACCGTCTGCGCGGCGATCTGCTGCCGCAGCGCCGTGTAGCCGAACTGCGTCGCGTGCAGGTCGCCGCGGGCGACGCGGCCGCGCAGGACGAGGCGGCTGGGCGAGGGGATGGTGAGCCCGAGGGCGAGCGCGCGCGTCGCCTCCGCGCCGGGGGCGAAGACGCCCGACTCCTCGTCGAGCGTGGCACCGAGGGTGGGATCGGGGATCGCGACGGCCTGCACGACTCCGGCGCGCGCCTCGGCCACCTGCTCGCGGGCGGCGCTCAGCTGAGGGTTGTGATCGAGCGCGAGCGCCACCGCCTCGCTACGCGAGAGCGGCGCACCCGGCGCGGTATCGGGCGGCGTTGCCCTGGCCTGCGGGGGCACGGCAGCCAGCAGGGCCGCGAGGACGAGATACATGGACGGATCGTGGACGACCCACGCGCCTCGCGTGCGGACGCACTGCTGGCTTCGGGGTCGGGTGCATTCGTCGGGCGCGGAAGCGCGGGAACGGGCGGTACGCCGGGCTGCCCCTCACGGGGACCCGGTGCCGACGCCCCGGCGGGCGCCTCGGGTGCTCAGACGAATGCGGCGGGGGGAGAGCGGGCGCGGGAAGGGAGAAGGATGCCGCTCCGCGGCTCGGGCGCGACCTCGGTGGTCGCTTCCGCGGCGACGCCGACGACGGGCGGCACCACGGCGGCGGCCGCGGGAATGGCCGTCGCGGCGAGGCAGTGGTAGAGCGGGCAGGTGCGCTCG
This sequence comes from Longimicrobiaceae bacterium, assembly GCA_035707865.1. Lineage (GTDB taxonomy): Bacteria > Gemmatimonadota > Gemmatimonadetes > Longimicrobiales > Longimicrobiaceae > DASSTO01. Next base: position 16,347 of record DASSTO010000165.1, read on the forward strand.
TCGTGCGTGGGCGCGTGGGTGGGGTGGTGCTGCGCGCCCGACGCATCGGGAGTGTGCACCCCGGCCGGCGCCTGCTCCGACGCCAGCTGGATCTCCAGGTGTCGCGACGGCCCCAGCGTCACCACCGCGATGTAGCAGGCGGCGGCGAGCAGAAGGCTCAGGCGAGCCAGGACGGGGACTCCGTGGCGGGATCGGCGCATGGTGTGGGTTCCGGCGCTCCGCTACCCCGCGCGTGCGGCTCCGGTTCCAGCGTCGCCGGCCAGCGTGGCGCGCAGGAAGGCGATCGTCTGCGGCCAGGCGAGCCGCGTGGCCCGGCGGTTGGCGTCGGTCGTCTGCCGCTCCATGAAGCCGTGCTCTGCGCCGGGATGGAACTGGAGGTCCGTGGACCCCGTGGCGCGTCCCATCAGCGCGTCACGCAGGACGGGGAAGACGTCGGGCGTGATCACCTGGTCCGCGCCGGGGTGCACCCACTGGACCGGACACGCGATCCCCGCCGCGAGCGCGAAGGCGTCCTCGGTCTGGTTCGGGCGCAGCTCCCCGCGGATGGAGGGGTGATAGGCCACACAGGCGGCGAGCCTCCGCTCGCGGGCCGCGAGCACCAGCGCGAGCCGGCCACCGAAGCACCAGCCGATCACGCCCACCCGCTCCACGCCCAGTTCGCCGGTCATGTGATCCAGGAGCGCCCGCTGCTCGGCGAGCGCGTCGGCGTCCTGGATGGCGCCGAGGAGCGGCATCAGCTCGGGGAAGCCGAGACCCGAGACGTCGCGACCGCGGAAGGGGTCCCACGCGAGCGCGACGAGGCCCGCCTCCGCGAGGTCGTCGGCGCAGCGCCGCAGACCGGGGGCGATGCCGTTGGCGGCGGGGAGGAGGAGTACCCCCGCGCGCGAGCCGGGCTCCGGGCGCGCGAGGTAGACGTCGAGGCCGGCGGCCCGTGCGGGAGCACCAGAGCTGGTCATCCGTACCCTCCGGCTGGGGGTGGTGAGTGCGGGTCAGTTGGCCCGGTCGGCCGCCCACGCGGGCGTCCAGATCCGGAATTCGCCGCTGCAGTGCAGCAGCCCCATCAGGTACCACATCCCGTCGTAATACCGGTAGCGGCCCGAGGGGATCTCCGCCTTCCACAGCGCGTCCACGAACTCCGCCGCGCGCGGGTCGGTCGCGGCGAGGCTCGCGACCGCGTTCGTCGCCACGAGCGCGGTCGAGTGGTCGGAGCCCAGCTGGGTCGCGCCGTCGAGGCTCCAGCGGTTGCCGTAGGTGCCGATTCCCTTCGAGGCGAAGAACGCCTGGATCCGGTCGCTCCGGGCGCGCTCCCGGGGGTCGGCCTGCCACCAGGACCAGTCGACCGACCAGTTCGCCGCCGTCCGCCAGGCGTCGGGGCCGAAGGTCGCGGATCGCGGGTTGAACGACGCCGTCACCGGCGTGCCGTCGAAGTTGGCGTACTCGGGCGCGAGGCCGGTGACGGGGTTCGTCACCTTCTCGAAGTAGTCCCGGCTGACGCGCGCGGCCTCGGCCCAGAAGGCCCGGTCCGCCTCGGGTCCCCAGCGCGCCCAGAGCTCGTAGAAGGCGGGGAGGTGGTACGAGGGATCGGTGTGGTCGGGCCGCCGCATGTCGGGCGTGAACCGGACCATCTTCTGCTCCACGTTGAACTCCGCGCCGTCCGTCTCGACGTGGTCGGGACGGCTCTTCCACGGCCCGGTGATCACCTCGCGGTTCTTCATGTCCGAGAGGAGGCGATCGGCCATCGCGTGGTAGTCGTAGATCCCGGTGCCGTCCCCCCAGCGCGCGGAGGCGAAGTAGAGCGCCATCGTGTAGTACTCCTCGCCGTCGGGCGCCGGCGACTCGCTCCGCGGCGTGCCGTCGGTGTTCATCGACCACGAGAAGTAGCCGTACGCGGGGTGCTTCGGGTCGGTATGGTACATGTACGTCCGCGACCAGTTCCAGAGCGCGTCGAACTCCGCCTTCCTGTCCATCTGCACCGCGATCATCATCCCGTAGGACATCCCCTCCGAGCGGACGTCCTCGTTGTTGATGTCCGTCACGTAGGCGAGGCGGCCGTTCTCGTTGCGCCCCGACCAGTAGAAGACGGCCTGCGTCGCGGAATCGCCGTGGAAGAGCTGCTGGAACGCCGCGTCGATCTTCCCGCGGATCTCCTGCGGCGAGTGGCCGGCCTCGCGGAAGAGGTTGCGATAGTGACCGGTGGCGAACGCGCCGCCGGTGGTCGGGGAGAGCGAGCCGCGCGGGGTGGCACAGCCCGCCAGCGCGAACAGCAGGATGGCTCCGACGATTCTCATGACGCCTCCGGTGTGGGTCGTTCGGGGGAGCCCGCAAGGTAATCGGCGACGGCGCCCGGGGCGAGGATGGGGGCGGCCACCGCCCACGTTGCGCGCCGTGAGCGGTTTCGTATCTTGCTCGCGAGTGTGATGGAACGCAGTACCGTCCCCGTGGTTCATCCGCTACCCCTTCCCAGGATCCCCCCATGAAGCCCGGCACCTCCCTCGTCGCCCTCGCGCTCACGTCACTCCTGCTGGCCGCCCCCGGCGCCGCCCAGGCCCGGTCCGGGCCCGAGCTCGTCCTCCGGCTGGACGACATCGGGGGCTCGCACGCCATCAACATGGCCATGAAGGAAGTGGCCGACCGCGGCATCCCCTTCTCCACCTCCGTGCTCTTCGTCGGCCCCTGGTACCAGGAGGCGGTGGAGATCCTGAAGCAGCACCCGAACGTCTCCGTCGGCGTCCACCTCGCCCTGAACTCGGAGTGGAAGGACTACCGCTGGGGCCCGGTGCTCGGGCAGACGGCCGTACCCTCGCTCGTCGACAGCGTCGGCTACTTCCGCCACTCCGTCGAGGAGTTCCTCGGTTCGAAGTACGACCTCGGCGAGGTGGAGCGCGAGCTGGAGGCGCAGGTCCAGCGCGCGCTGCGCTCGGGCCTCAAGATCGACTACGTCGACTTCCACATGGGCACCGCCGCGTCCACCCCCCAGCTGCGGGCAGTGGTCGAGCGCATCGCGAAGAGGCACGATCTCGGCATCTCCTACTACTTCGGCGAGGACTCCAACGAGCTCTGGGGCACGCCCGTCGCCCAGAAGATGCAGCGGCTCCAGGAGATCATGAAGGACCTGAAGCCGGATCAGACGAACCTGCTCGTCTTCCACGTGATGGAGCGCACGCCGGCGTCGGACGCGCTCATCGACATGAACGCGCCCTCGCAGAACATCGCCAGCGGCGGCGACGGGGTCAGCCGGCACCGCCACGCGGAGCTGGAGGCGCTCCTCTCTCCCCAGTTCGCCGCCATGGTGAAGGACGGGGGGGTGCACCTCGTCACCTACCGCGAGCTGATCGCGGAGAAGGGGCTCGCCTCGATGCACGCCCCGAGCGCGCAGCAGTAAGGGCCGGTACGACCGGCGCGACCCCGCGCCCGGCGGGCGTTCCCGGGGATCGGCGCTTCGCGCCTGCACCCGTGGCACGCGGCCGGCCCGCCTGACAGCCGGAGCGTGTCATTCCGACAGTCGCGAGCCCGTCGTAAACTGGCACGCTGGATGCACTTACCACGGGCGCTGCCCGCACCGGGGCGGGCAGCGGGCTTTCCTGTCACGGTTGCTTTGCTACGCGAGGAGGTAACTATGGCAATCACTCCCTATCGTCCCACGACCGACCTGTTCCAGACGCTCTTCGACGACCTTCCGGCGCTCGGCACCGCCTGGGGCGGGCGGATGGCGGGCACGGACCTGCTGCGCGCGCCGCACGCGGACGTGACCGAGACCAAGGACGACATCCGCGTCACGGTCGAGCTGCCGGGTCTGCGTCCGGAGGACGTGGAGGTCAGCCTGGAGAACAACGTCCTGACGATCAGCGGTGAGAAGAGGGAGGGGCACGAGGAAGGGGGCAAGGAGAACCGCTGGCACCTCTCGGAGCGTCGCTACGGGCGCTTCAGCCGCTCCTTCGTGCTGCCGAAGGAAGTCGAGCAGGACAGGATCCAGGCGAGCTTCGAGAACGGGGTGCTGGACGTGATCATCCCCAAGAGCGAGCGGGTGAAGCCGCGTCGGATCGAGGTCCACAGCGGCAAGGGTCGGCAGCAGATCGAGACGAACACGTCCAGGTAAGCGCCGGGCGCGGACGGTACTCGATCGGGGCCGGAGGCAGGTGCCTCCGGCCCCCGTCTTTCCCCGGGCACCGCGGTGAGCGCCCACCTGCGCGGCGCGCGACCTTGCGGAGAGCGCCGCCGCCGGCGCACGTTTCCGCGCGCCTGCCACCCGGCCACGGAAGAGCGATCGGGGAGCCCGGAAGCCCCGGCCGCGAGCGGGTCGTCCGGGTGGCCGGCGAGGATTGAGCCTATCGTGCGCGGGGGAGACCGTGAGTGACATGCAGCGGCTGGCGGAGGAGCTGCGCCTCAGCGAGGAGCGCTTCGAACTCTTCGTGGATTCGGTGCAGGACTATGCCATCTTCATGCTGGACCCCGAGGGGCGGATCATCAGCTGGAACCGCGGCGCGGCGCGCATCAAGGGGTACACGGAAGAGGAGGTGCTGGGGAAGCACTTCTCGATCTTCTACACGCCCGAGGACCGGGAGACGCACTTCCCGGAGTACGCGCTGGAGAGGGCGGCCCGCGAGGGCCGCTTCGAGGACGAGGGCTGGCGGGTGCGGAAGGACGGCTCGCGGTTCTGGGCGGACGTGGTGATCACGGCGCTCCGCGAC
>DASSTO010000166.1:0-11612 GCA_035707865.1 Longimicrobiaceae bacterium
CGCGGGATGCGCCAGCCTTGCGGCGCATGGTTTGCCGTGAGCATCGGGACATGGAGACCTGGCATGTCGTGCAGGAGAGCGGAGCCGGCCCGAGCCGGTCGGCAGCGTGCACATGAATCGCGCGCGGCCGGGTTCGGACGCGGCGGCGGAGAGTGGCGCTTCTCCCGCCTCCGTGCTGGTAGTCGCCAGCGCGCAGGATGCTCCGTCGCTTCAGCGCACCCTCCGATCCGCGGGCGCGGGCACGTTCCGCCTCACCCTGGCGGACGACCTGGAGGCGGCGCTCCAGCGTCTCGCGCGCGAGCGATTCGATGCCGTCCTCCTCGACATGGGTTCGCGCGATCCTCGACAGGGCGACGCCTTCAGCCGCCTGCGCGAGATGGCTGGAAACGCAGTGCTGATCGTCGCGTGCGGCGATCCGGTCGCGCTAGGTGCCGAAGTGCCCGAGGTGGATGGCTGGGTTGCGAGGGACGACTCCGCGGAGGCGATCGTCGATCGCCTCCGCGGCGCGCTCGATCGCCGAGGGTTGCGCGAAGCGCTACGGGCGCGGACGTCGGAGCTGGAGGAGAGCGAGTCTCGCTTCCACAGTATCGTCGAGCGCACCGCGGACGGGATCGTGGTCGTGGATGGTGCCGGCAGGGTGCGGTTCGTGAATCCTGCTGCGGAACGGCTGTTCGGGCAGAGCGCGGCGGAGCTCGTCGGCCAGGAGTTCGGGTTCGTCGCCCTGGCGGGCGAGACGACGGAGATCGACGTCGTACGCCAGGCCGGGCGAGAGCCGATCGTGGCGGAGATGCGCGTGACCGCGACGAGCTGGGACGGAGATGCGGCTCAGGTCGTCTCGTTGCGCGACATCACGGACCGCAAGCGCGCGGAGGAGCAGGGGCAGCGGATCATCTTCGAGCAGGCCGCCCGGGAGCAGGCCGAGAGGGCGAGCGAGCGCGCCCGCTTCCTGGCCGAGGCCGGCGCCGTGCTGGATGCATCGCTGGACCCGGAGACGACGCTGGTCAGCCTGGCGGAGCTGATCGTGCCGCACATGGCGGACTGGTGCATCATCGATCTCCTGGAGCAGGGTCGCATCCGCCGGGTGGCCGGCGTGCACGCGGACCCACAGAAGAGCGGTCTGCTCGAGGAGCTGAAGGACCGGTTCCCCCCAAGCGCGGAGTCGGTGCAGCCCGCGGCGCGCGTGCTGCGCTCGGGCGTGGCGGAGATACGCCGCGGGCTCGGTGCGGACACGCTCCGCGAGCTGGCCGTCGACGACGCCCACGCGCGGCTCCTCCTGCAGCTCGGCATCCGCTCCTGCATGGCGGTGCCGCTCAGGGCGCGCGAGCGTTGTCTGGGCGTGATGACGTTCGTATGCGGCGAGCGCGATTTCGACGAGGCCGACCTCGCGCTCGCGGAGGAGGTGGCGAGCCGTGCCGCCCGCGCGCTGGAGAACGGGCGCCTCTACGAGGCCGCGCTGGCGGCCAACCGGGCGAAGTCCGACTTCCTTGCGGTCATGTCGCACGAACTGCGCACGCCCCTGAACGCCATCCTCGGCTACACCGATCTGCTGCTCGCCGGTGTTCCCGGCGAGGTGGACGACACCCAGGGCGAATATCTGCACCGCGTCCGCGTCAGCGCGATCCAGCTGCTTCAGATGATCGAGGAGATCCTGACGTATGCGCAGACGGAGGCGGGGCGCGCGGAGGTACGACCCCGGATCATCCGACTGGGCGACGTGATCGACGAGATCGCCGCGATCGCGGAGCCGCTGGTCCGTGAGAAGCGACTGGAGTTCCGCCTGGAGGTGCTGCAGCCGGACGCGACCGGGTTCACCGACGCCGAGAAGCTCCGGCAGATCACGCTCAATCTGTTGACGAACGCCGTGAAGTTCACGGAACGGGGCACCATCGGCGTGCGCGCGGAGGTGCGTGGCGACCACCTGCTGATCGCGGTCTCCGATACGGGCGTCGGGATCGCCCCGGACGCACTGGAGGCGATCTTCGAGCCGTTCCGGCAGGTGGAGCAGGGGACGACCCGGCGCGTGGGTGGGACCGGCCTCGGTCTCAGTGTCTCGCGTCAGCTCGCGCGGCTGCTGGGCGGGGATCTCGGCGTAGAGAGCAGGCTGGGGCACGGCAGCACCTTCTCCGTCGTGCTCCCGCGACGGATCGCACCGGCGTAGGCCGGGTGCGACGGACCGCCGGGAGATTCGGAGACCCGGAGCACTATCGACCGACGCTCGCCGGGCGCGTTACATTTCGCTCCGCCCGGCCGTCGAGTGCGCTCGCGGCCGGCCGGGGCCCTCGGGCATTCGCGAGGGCCGGTCACCCGGGCTCTCTCTCCGTTCGATGAGCGACTCAGACGTCAGCGCGCCGGGCGCGCCCTCGGTCCTGGTGGTCGACGACGAGCCGGACATCGCGGCGCTCGTGGCGTACCATCTCGCACGCGAGTCGTACCGCGTGAGGACGGTCGCCAGCGGGCCGGAGGCGCTGCGGGCGGTGGAACTGGAGCGCCCCGACCTCGTCGTGCTGGACGTCATGCTTCCCGGCGTCTCGGGGCTGGACGTCCTGGAAGAGCTGCGCCGGCGGCCGGAGACGAGCGAGGTCCCGGTGCTCCTGCTGACGGCGCGAAAGGACGAGCAGGACCGGATCGCCGGCTTCCGCGTCGGGGCCGACGACTACGTGGCGAAGCCCTTCAGCCCGACGGAGCTGGTCCTGCGCGTGGGGGCGGTGCTCCGCCGGGTCCGGCGGTCGGGGCAGGGGGCCGGCGCGGGGCGGGTGCTCCGGCGCGGCCCGTTCCGGATCGACGTGGAAGCGGCTCGCGCATCGGTGGACGGGCGCGAGCTCGAGCTCACGCCCACGGAGTACCGCCTGCTCCACACGCTGGTGGAGCGGGCGGGGCGGGTGCAGAGCCGTAAGCAGCTCCTCGACGCGGTGTGGGAGGTCCAGGCCGACATCGCCACCCGCACGGTGGACATGCACGTGCAGCGGCTGCGGAGCAAGCTGGGGGGCGAAGCGGACTGGATCGAGACCGTCCGTGGCTTCGGCTACCGGATGCGCACCGAGCCCCCGGGCTGACGAGCGGCCGTGCGCCTCCGAGCCGAGCAGAAGCTCTTTCTGAGTTACCTCGCCGTCATCACCGCGGGCGTGGCGGCGCTGACGATCGGCGTCCGGACGACGCTGCGACAGCACCTCACGGAGATCGTGGCGGAGGACCTGCGCCGGGAGGTGAACCTGGCGCGGTTCCTCGCGGGCACGCGGCCGGGGCTCTCTTCCGATTCGCTCGCAGACTGGCTGGGCGCGCTGAGCGGGCGCCGCGTGACGGTGGTGGCGCGTGACGGCACCGTGCTCGGAGACTCGGACCTTCGTCCCTCCGAGCTGGCGCACGTCGAGAACCACGCGCACCGGCCGGAGATCCGCGCGGCGCTGGCGGGGCACGTCGGCGAGGACATCCGCACCAGCCACACGCTGGGCTTCGACCAGCTCTACATCGCCGCGCCGGGCCCGAACGGGGAGGCCATCCGGCTGTCGGTGCCGCTGTTGCAGGTGAGCACCGAGCTGCGGCGCGTCGAGACCGGCATCTTCGGCGTCGGCGTGCTGGCGGCGGTCGTGGCCGGTCTTCTCTCGCTCGGCTTCAGCTTCGCGATCACGCGGCGGCTGCGCGCCCTCGCCGCGCTCGCGCGGGGAATGGCCGGTGGGGACCTGACGCTCCGCGCGCGGGCCCGCCAGGACGACGAGCTCGGCGCGCTGGCGGGCGCGCTCGACGCGCTCGCCGAAGAGCTGCAGCGCCGGCTCGGCGAGCTGGAGGGCGAGCGCGCGGAGATGCAGGCGCTGATCGACTCCATGTCCGAGGGTGTGATCGCCCTCGGCCCGGACGGGGCGGTCCGCCGCGCCAACCCGGCCGCCCAGCACATCTTCTCGCTCCCCGGCCCCTCGCGCGGCAGCCCGCCCGAGGCGGTCGCGCGCGGGAAGGGCTTTCTCGACCTGGTGCGGCGAGCGCGGGAGCACCGGCCGGTGCCGCCCACGGAGCTCGCCGTCGCGCAGCGACAGCTCCTCGCGTCCGCCCAGCCGCTTCCCGACGGCGGCGCCGTGCTCGTCTTCCGCGACGTCTCCGAGCTGCGGCGCCTGGAGGGCGTCCGGCGAGACTTCGTCGCCAACGCATCGCACGAGCTGAAGACGCCGCTCACCGCCATCCGCGGCTACGCGGAGACGCTCCTGGACGAGGACCTCCCGGCCGAGCTGCGCCGCCAGTTCCTCGGTACCGTGAAGACGAACGCCGATCGGCTGCAGGCGATCGTCGACGACCTCCTCGACCTCTCGCGCATCGAGTCGGGCGGCTACCGTGTGGAGCCGGAGAGCGTATCGCTCGCCGATCTCGCGCGCGAGGCGTGGGCGCCCCTGCGCGAGACCGCGGAGGCGACGCGCGCAGAGCTACGCGTGGACGTCCCGCCCGACTGCGAGATCGTCCACGCGGACCCCGCCGCACTGCGGCAGGTCTTCTCCAACCTCTTCAGCAACAGCCTGCGCCACATGCAGGGCGGCGGGACGATCGAGGTGAGCGCCGCGCCCGCCGGATCACCGTCGCCCGGGCGCTGGATCGAAGTGGCCGTGCGCGACACCGGCGCGGGGATCGCGGCCGTGCACCTGCCGCGCATCTTCGAGCGCTTCTACCGCGCGGACGCGGCGCGCACGCGCGCGGAGGGCGGTACCGGCCTCGGCCTCGCCATCGTCCGGAACCTCGTCGAGCGGCACGGCGGTGCCGTCTCGGCGGAGAGCCGGCTCGGCGAGGGCACCACGATCCGCTTCACCCTCCCCGCGCCCGGCGCGTGAGCCGCCTCCGGAGCGGACTTCGCCCCGGAGGCGGGTAGATCCCTCGCCGGCAGGCTGCCCCGTACGACGCCGGCGAGTGGAGGATTCACCCGAGCTTCCAATCAGCGCCGCCCGACGGGCTGCCGGTCGGGACCGCAGGTGATCCCCTGGAGCTTCTCCAGCACCTGCGCCTGCACGTTCTCCGGTAGCGGCGCGTAGTGGAGCTGCTCTGCGGCGGCGTCGCCCTCCGTCAGCGACCAGGAGAAGAGGTCGACGAGTGCCTTCGCCTTCGCGCAGTCGGCCATCTGCTGGTGCACGACGAGGTACGACCAGGCGGCGATCGGGTAGGCGTCCGCCCCCGGGGCGTTCACGATCGAGAGCTTGAAGTCGGGGTGCTGCTGGATCTGCTGCGCCAGCCCGGCGGCCGCGACCCGGGTGCTCGCCACCGAAGGCGCCACGAACCGCCCGCCGGCGTTCTTCATCTGCGCCATCGGCAGGTGGTTCTCCTCGGCGTACGCCTGCTCCACGTAGCCCACGCCGCCCTCGGTCTGCTTCACCTGCCCGGTCACGCCCTCGTTGCCTTTCGCGCCGAGCCCGGCCGGCCAGGAGAGCGACTTGCCGGTGCCGACCTTCTGCTTCCAGACCGCGCTCACCGCCGAGAGGTAGTCGCTGAAGATGTAGGTGGTCCCGCTGCCGTCGGAGCGGTGGACCACCAGGATGTCGCGGCCCGGCAGGCTCACACCCGGGTTGAGCGCGGCGAGAGCCGGGTCGTTCCACTTCGTGATCTCGCCCAGGTAGATCCTCGCCAGCACGTCGCCCGTGAGCTTCAGCGGCCGCCGTACCGAAGGGAGGTTGTAGGTGATGCCCACCGACCCGAGGATCACCGGAAGGTTCATCGCGCCGGGGACCTTCGCCTGCTCCTCGGGCGTGAGCGGCGCGTCGGACGCGCCGAAGTCCACGGTGCCCTGGGTGAACTGCCGGATGCCGCCGCCCGAGCCGATCGACTGGTAGTTCACTCGCACGGGATGCTGCTTCGCGTAGTCGGCGAACCAGCGCGAGAAGACGGGATAGTCGAAGGTCGAGCCCGCCCCCACCAGCGTGAGGGTGCCCTCCGGCGCGGCCGCCTGCTGCTGCGTCATCGCCCCGGGCGTCGCGCCCCTGTCGTTGCCACCGCACGCGGCGAGCGCAACCATCGCCGCGATCGAGACCGAGGTCCTCCTGAGATGCTTGATCACGCGTATCCTCCGGGTTTGTCGTGGGCCCATTCCACGGGATGTCGCTCGTGACGGCGGTACCCTTGATGGCGGTGCCGCCCCGCCGGTCAGAACGTGAACTCCGTCTGGAAGAGCAGGCGGTTGCGCGAGCGGTCGAGTTCGGGCGTCGGCGCGCCGCCCTCGTAGTGATCGGTCTCCACGTCGCCCAGCAGCCGCACGTTGGGGCTGAGGCGGTAGGAGAGGCCGCCGATGAGGCGCGTCAGCCGGTCGTCTCCCGCGTCCCGGTCCGGGTCCAGGAAGTCGAGGCGCGCGACGAGGCCCAGGCCCGTCCCCGGGATGGCGAGCGTGCCGAAGGTGCTGACGCCGTTCCCCCGGACCGTCCCGTCCTTCAGCCACGCGTACTCACCGGCGAGGGTGAACTCCTTCGCCCTGTACGAGAGCATTCCGATCCAGCGGCCGCGCGTCGCGCCGTCGGCCGCCTTGCCCGCCTGCCCGTAACCGGTCACGCGCAGCCCACCGCGCGGGCCCGCGTCGTCGCTGGGAAGCAGGCGCAGCGAAGCGCGCGCCTCCACGTCCTTGTAGCGGCCGTCCGGCGGGGCGCCGTAGCCCTCGCCGTTGACCACCGCCAGGGAGCCGTTGAGGGCATCGTTCCGCCAGGCACCCTCCGCGCTCACGCCGATGTCCGACGAGGTCAGATAGCCGCCGCGGTCGAGCATCATCGGGCCCTGCATGCGGAAGCCCCAGAGCCCCTCCACCCAGTCCAGCCACGGCGTATTGAGCTGGCCGAAGCGCAGGGCGACGGGCGTGCCCTCGGGTCGCCACTGGAAGTAGGCGTACTTCAGCCGGTAGCCCAGCGAGCCCTTGGCGTCGCGATAGACGTCCGCGGTCACACGGGTGCTGATGCCGCGTGAGAAGGTGCCCAGGAGGTTGAGGTACGCGCGGGTGACGTCGAACTGGTTCGAGTGCTCCGCGCTGTCGGAGAGGAGGTACTGGTACTGCGAGTAGACGACGCCGCCCACCTTCAGCGCCGGAGCCGTGGGGGCGGCGCTCACGGTGTCGGTCTTCGTCGTGTCGGCCTGCGCCCACGCCGTGCGGGCGGTGAGGCTCGCGACGGCCAGGGCGGTGAAGAGAAGCGGGACTGCGCGCGCTCGTGGGCTCATCTTTCGCTCGGTAAGAGAGGAACGATCCATCGGACGCACGGAGGATAGGGCACGCCGGTAACGGAGGAGGGGGGCGATCGGTAACGGAGTGGTCACGATTTCCGCCGTGGTGGGGCTCCGTACCGGGCTCACTGCGTTCCCGGCTCGCGCCGTTCCGCGCCGTGCTTGATGGAGCGCCCCTCGACGAGGAAGACGACGTCCTCCGCGACGTTGGTGGCGAGGTCCGCGATCCGCTCCAGGTTGCGGCTGACGAGGAAGATCTCCATCGCCGGGCCGATGCGGCGCGGGTCCTCCATCATGTGGGTGAGGAGGATGCGGAAGACGGAGCCGTGGAGGGCGTCCACGCGGTCGTCGCGGGCGCAGACCTCGCGCGCGCCGGCCGGGTCCTCGCGCACGAAGTGGTCGAGCGAGTCGGAGAGCATCCCGCGCGCGAGGCGGGCCATCTCCTCGATCTCGGGGAGCTCGGAGAGCGGCGGCTGTCCGGCGAGCCGCTCCACCGCCTGGGCGATGTTCACGGCGTGGTCGCCGACCCGTTCGAGATCGTTGGAGATCTTCATGGCCATCGTGATGAGCCGCAGGTCGCGCGCGAGCGGCTGCTGCAGCGCGAGCAGCCGGATGCAGCGCTCGTCGATCTCGACCTCCATCGCGTCCAGCTCGCGATCGCCCAGGATCACCGACTGCGACTTGGCCGCGTCACGCTCCTGCAGCGCGTCCACGGAGAGGCGGACGAGGTCCTCGGCGAGGGACGACATCTCCAGCAGCACCGACTTCAGCTCCGCCAGCTCCTGGTGGAAGTGGCGCGCGCCGCCGGCCGCGCTCATCCGAACCTCCCGGTGATGTAGGCCTCCGTCTCCGCCTCGTGCGGATTGGTGAAGAGGTCGTTCGTGCGCCGGAACTCCACCAGGCGGCCGGAGAGGAAGAAGGCCGTGAGGTCCGAGACGCGCGCGGCCTGCTGCATGTTGTGCGTGACGATCACGATGGTGTAGCGCTCCTTCAGCTCGTAGATCAGCTCCTCGATGCGCTGGGTGGCGATGGGGTCGAGGGCGCTCGCGGGCTCGTCCATCAGCAGCACCTCCGGCTCCACGGCGAGCGCGCGGGCGATGCAGAGCCGCTGCTGCTGGCCGCCCGAGAGCCCGAGCGCGCTGCGGTCCAGGCGGTCCTTCACCTCGTCCCAGAGGGCCGCGCCGCGCAGCGAGCGCTCGACGATCGCGTCCAGGTCGCGCCGCTTCCGGGCGAGCCCGTTGACGCGCGCGCCGTAGGCGACGTTCTCGTAGATGGAGCGGGGAAAGGGGTTCGACTTCTGGAAGACCATTCCCACTCGCTTTCGCAGCTCGACGACGTCCTGCTCGCGGCGGTAGATGGAGTCGCCGTCCAGCAGGATGTCGCCCTCGCGGCGCGTGCCGGGGATGAGGTCGTTCAGCCGGTTGATGGAGCGCAGGAAGGTGGACTTGCCGCACCCCGAGGGGCCGATGAGCGCGGTGACGCGGCGCTCGGGGACGCGCAGGGAGATGCCGTGCAGCGCCTGCGTGGGCCCGTAGGAGAAGGAGAAGTCCACCGCCTCCACCGCGATGGGCGCGGCCCCGTCGCGCGCGGTCGGCTCGGTGCGGAGGTCCGGCTGCGCGGCGCGGAGCCCGGAGGTGCCGATGTCGGTCGTCATCATCGCTCCCGGTAGGGATTGCGGATCAGGAAGCGGCCGCCGAGGCTGATGACCAGTACGATGGCGATCAGCACGAGCGAGCCGGCCCACGCCAGCCGATGCCAGGCGTCGTAAGGGGAGATGGCGTACTGGAAGATCTGTAGGGGGAGCGCCGCGACGGGCCGGTCCGGGCGTACGCTCCAGAAGGGGCTGCCGAACGCCGTGAACAGCAGCGGCGCCGTCTCTCCGGCGACGCGGGCGAGCGCGACGAGGACGCCGGTGAGGATGCCGCTTCGGGCCGCCGGGAGCACGATCCCGAGCGTCGTCCGGCAGCGGGTGAAGCCGAGTGCGAGGCCGGCCTCGCGTAGCTCGCGGGGCACGAGCCGCACCATCTCCTCCGTGGTGCGGGTGACCATCGGCAGGAGCATGATCGCCAGCGCGACGGCGCCGGAGAGGAGCGAGAAGTGGCCCATGCTCACCACCACCCACGCCCAGACGAAGATGCCGACGACGATGGAGGGGATGCCGTTCATCACGTCGGCGACGAAGCGCACGACGCTCGCCAGGCGCGATCGGCCCGCCTCGGCAAGGAAGACGCCCGCGCCGATCGCCACCGGGAGCCCCAGGAGGCCCGAGAGCAGGACGAGCAGCAGCGTGCCGACGATCGCGTTGCCCATCCCGCCGCCCGTCTCCCCGACGGGAGCGGGGAGGTGAGTGAAGAAGGCGGGGCCGAGGGCGCCGACGCCCGCGCGCAGAAGATAGAAGAGGATGAAGAGCAGCGGGACCACCGTCACCAGCGCGGCGATGCCGGTCAGGCCGAGCATGAGAGCGCTGACGGCGCGGCGGCGGCGGTCGCGGCGCGAGGGTGTGGTGGTGGCCGGCATCACTTCCCCCCGCGCTTCTCGACGCGCCAGACGAGGAGCCGCGCGAGCGAGTTCACGACGACGGTGATGGCGAAGAGGATCAGCCCTATCTCCATGAGGGCGGAGAGGTAGAGGTCGCTGGACGCCTCCGCGAACTCGTTCGCGAGCACGCTCGCCATCGTGTAGGCCGGCGCGAAGAGCGAGTGCGGGATCTCGGGCCGGTTCCCGATCACCATCGTGATCGCCATCGTCTCCCCCAGCGCGCGGCCGAGGCCGAGGATCACCGCGCCGATGATGCCGGGGAGCGCGTACGGGAGCGCGACCTGCCAGGTCATCTCCCAGCGGGTGGCGCCCAGCGCGAGGGCCGCCTCGCGCTGGGCGCGCGGCACCGCGGCGAGCACCTCGCGCGAGACCGCCGAGATGAACGGCACCACCATGATCGCCAGGATCACCCCGCCCGCCATGACGCTCGACCCGTACGCCGGGCCGGAGAGGAAGCCGATCTCCCGGCCCAGCGTGTCGGCGATGGGCTGCTGAACGGCCGTGCGCAGCCAGGGCACGAGCACGAAGATCCCCCAGAGGCCGTAGACGACGCTGGGGATGGCCGCCAGCAGCTCGGTGGCGAAGGCCAGCGGGGCCGCCATCCACGACGGCGCGAGCTCGGTGAGGAAGATGGCGAGCCCCACCGCCAGCGGGACGGCGATGACGAGCGCGAGCGCGGAGGAGACGACCGTGCCCGCGATGAAAGGAAGCGCACCGAACTCCCCCTGCACCGGGTTCCACTCCGTCCCGGCGACGAAGCCCCAGCCGAAGTGGCGCATCGCCGGAAGCGCCGCCCCGCCGACGCGGACGACGATGAAGAGGAAGAGGACCGGGATGGCCAGCCCGAGGAGGGCCAGCACCAGGCCGTAGAGGGTGTCGACCGCGTTGCCCGGCGCCCGTCCGGGGATGAGACGCTCCCGGAGCCGGGGGCCCGGAGCGGACGAGGGTTCCGCGGGTGCGGCCTGCGCCGAGTCCAGCCGCATCAGCACCCCTCGACCGGGCGGTGGTGGACCCGCCGGGAGTGCCGTTTCGCGTGGTCGCCGGTCCGGGCTCGTTTCATCCGCGCTCTCCATCGGGAGTCGTGGTCGTCGGGAACGAGCCGAAAGCTAGGGCGACTCTGCAACGGTTCTGTAACGGATCGTCGAAGGGGTGGTAACGCTTCGGGTGCGGCGGCGGGTCGCCCTACTCCGCCGGTACGGGCAGCCAGAGGATGAACTCGTTCCCGCCCCCGGGCCCGGACGGCAGGAGGACGAGGGCGCCGCCGTGCGCCTCCGCGGCCCAGCGGGCGATCGCCAGGCCGAGGCCCGCGCCCGAGGCGTGCGACCCGCCGGTCGTGCCGGCGCGGAAGAAGCGCTCGAAGATGCGCTCGCGCAGCTCGGGAGCGACGGGGATTCCGGCGTCGCGCACCGAGACGCGGTAGCGACCGTCCTCGCGGCGCATCGTCACGGTCACCCGGGTGCCCGGGGGCGAGTACTTGATCGCGTTGTCGAGCAGGTTCACCAGGAGCCGGTGGAGGTGGGCCTCGTCGCCGCGGAAGGGCGCGTCACCGTCGGTCTCGCCCTCGACGTCGATCCGGCGCGCGGCGGCGAGGGCGCGCGCGGACCGCACGCACTCCTCCACCAGATCGTTCAGATAGAAGTCGGTCGGGCGCAGCAGGTGCTCGCCGGCGTCCGCGCGGGCGAGGAGGAAGAGATCGTCGACCACGCCGGAGAGGCGGCGGCTCTCTTCGCGGACGAGGCGCAGAGAGCCCCGGTATTCCTCCGCGGGGCGGTCGTCGCGGGCGAGCGCGACGTCGGCCTCACCGCGCAGGATGGCGACGGGGGTGCGGAGCTCGTGCGCGGCGTCGGTCATGAAGCGGCGCTGCTGTCCGAAGGCGCCCTCCAGGCGGGCGAGGAGCTCGTTGAAGGTCCGGG
>DASSTO010000167.1:0-14441 GCA_035707865.1 Longimicrobiaceae bacterium
GGCGCCGCGGCACCCGGCGGCAACGACGTGACCGTGTGCGGCGTGGACGGGCTGAGGACCGCCGCCGCCGTCCTCGCCTTCCGCCGCGCCTCTGACCCGGCGCGGGCGCGCTCCCTCGCCGATGCCGTCGTCCGCGCCGGCCGCGGGAGCGGCATCGCGGACGCCGACATCCGCGAGATGATGAACGGCATCGCCGCGGACGCGCCCGACCGGCCGTGGCTCCGTGCCGCGGTGGATTCGGCGTTCGCCCGGGCGGCGGCGCCGGCCGCGCCCGACACGGCGCGGGCGCTCACGACCGGGGACTCCCTGGCGCTGCTGCGCACCGAGAACCAGCGGCTGAGCGCGCGCAACGCGAAGCTCCAGGCCGACGTCCGGGGCCTCGAGGAGTCGTCCAACAAGCCGGACCTCGTCTCGTTCCTCGAGTCGTTCGTGAAGGAGGAGTTCGGCCTGGGGATCGGTTGGGTGGGGCTCTACTTCGTCGCCACGGTCGCCCTCTTCCGCGGCCGCACGCCGGGCAAGCGGCTCCTCGGCATCCGCATCATCCGGTTGAACGGCAAGCCCATCGGCTGGTGGGCGGCCTTCGAGCGGTTCGGTGGCTACGCGGCCGGCCTCGCCACCGGGCTCCTGGGCTTCTTCCAGATCTTCTGGGACCAGAACCGCCAGGCGATCCACGACCGCATCGCGGAGACGGTGGTGATCGATGAACGGGTGAGCAGGTGAACGGGTGAAGGAGGTGACGGAAAGACGCCCGGATTCGCGCCAGAGCGCGGGCTCCCCGTTCACCCGTTCACCCCGTCACCCGTTCACTCCTCTGGCCCACCTCCTGCAGCAGCGCGCCGCTTCGGGTGCGCTGCGTTTCCATTCTCAACACTCGCCGGGGATTCGATGCCGAGCGCCGATTCGCTTTGGTACAGGGACGCGGTTTTCTATGAGTTGCACGTCAAGGCCTTCCAGGATTCCAACGGCGACGGCGTCGGCGACTTCCGCGGGTTGACCTCGCGGCTGGACTATCTGCAGAACCTGGGGGTGGACTGCATCTGGCTGCTCCCCTTCTACCCCTCTCCGCTACGGGACGACGGGTACGACATCGCGGAGTACTACGGCGTCCACCCGGCATACGGGAGCCTCGACGACTTCCAGCGCTTCCTGGACGAGGCGCACGCGCGGGGGCTGCGCGTGATCGCGGACCTGGTGCTCAACCACACCTCGAGCGACCACTCGTGGTTCCAGCGCGCGCGCCACGCGCCCCGGGGCTCACTGGAGCGCGACTTCTACGTCTGGAGCGACAGCGACGAGGTCTACGGCGACGCGCGCATCATCTTCACCGACACCGAGCCCTCCAACTGGACGTGGGACCCGGTCGCGGGGCAGTACTACTGGCACCGCTTCTTCGCCCACCAGCCGGACCTGAACTGGGACAACCCGGCGGTGAAGGAGGCGATGTTCGACGTCATGGAGTTCTGGCTGGAGCGCGGCCTGGACGGCTTCCGCTGCGACGCGGTGCCCTATCTCATCGAGCGCGAGGGCACCATCTGCGAGAACCTGCCGGAGACGCACGAGATCCTGAAGGAGTTCCGGCGGCGGCTCGACGAGAGGTACCCGGACCGCATCCTGCTCGCCGAGGCGAACCAGTGGCCGGACGACGTGCGGCCGTACTTCGGTGACGGCGACGAGTTCCACATGGCGTTCCACTTCCCCGTGATGCCGCGCCTCTTCATGGCGGTGCGCCAGGGAGTCTGGAAGCCGATCGTGGACATCATCCAGCGCACGCCGCCCATCCCCGAGGGCTGCCAGTGGTGCATGTTCCTGCGCAACCACGACGAGCTGACGCTCGAGATGGTGACGGACGAGGAGCGCGACTACATGTACAACGAGTACGCGGCGGACCCGCGCATGCGGCTCAACCTCGGCATCCGGCGCCGGCTCGCTCCGCTGATGGACAACGACCGGCGCAGGATCGAGCTGCTGAACTCCATCCTCTTCACCCTGCCGGGCTCCCCGATCGTCTACTACGGCGACGAGATGGGGATGGGCGACAACATCTATCTGGGCGACCGTGACGGCGTGCGCACGCCGATGCAGTGGTCGCCCGACCGCAACGCCGGCTTCTCGCGCGCGGAGGCCGCGCGTCTCTATGCGCCCGTGATCACCGACTCCGTCTACGGCTACCAGGCGATCAACGTCGAGGCGCAGGAGCGCTCGCCCTTCTCGCTCCTGAACTGGATGAAGCGGCTGATCGAGGTGCGGAAGCAGCACCGCGCCTTCGGCCGGGGGAGCATCGAGTTCCTGCGTCCGGTGAGCCCGCACGTCCTCGCCTACCTGCGGGAGTACGACGGCAAGGCGATCCTGGTGGTGAACAACCTCTCGGCCGCGGCGCAGGCGGTGCAGCTCGACCTCTCGCGCTTCGCGGGCCTCGTCCCCGTCGAGATGCTGGGCCACACGGAGTTCCCGACGATCAGCGAGACGCCGTACGCGCTCACGCTCTCGCCCTACAGCTTCTTCTGGTTCGCGCTGCTGCCGCCGCGCACGGGCGAGGAGGAGATCGACGAGCGCCTGGCGCGCGAGTGGGCGGAGCACGACGCCGCGCTCCTGGAGCGGCGCGCGGCGGTGCAGACGCTGGTGACCGCCATCTCGCCCGAGTGGCTGCAGGCGCAGCGCTGGTTCCGGGCCAAGGCGCGGGAGATCGCCGGACTGGCGCTCGAGGATCACGCCATCATCGCGCCCGAGCGTGGCCCGCGCTGGATCCTGGCGCTCGTGCGGGTGCAGTACACCGACGGCGGCCACGACTCCTACGTCCTTCCGCTCTCCGTGCGCCCGCCGATGGAGCGCGGCGTCGTCGCGGAGCCGATCCTCACCGTCGCCCTCGAGTCGGGAGAGGTGCACCTCTACGAGGCGCTCCTGGACCGCTCCACCGCTTTCTCTCTCCTGCGCCTGATGCGCGAGGAGGACGAGTGCCGGGCCACGGAAGGCGGCGTCTTCGCCGGCCACCGCGGCTCGCTCGCGGACCAGGAGGGCGGCCGCCTGACTCCCGTGCGCCGCGGCTCGGCGGAGCAGAGCAACACCTCGATCGTCTTCGGTGACCGCATCATCCTCAAGCTCTTCCGCCGCGCGGAGCGGGGGACGAACTCGGACATCGAGATCACCCGCTTCCTCGTGCGGAGCGCCCGCTTCCGCGCGGTCCCGCCGCTCGCGGGGTGGATCGACTACCTCTCGCCCGAGGGCGAGTGCGTCTCGATCGCCGGCGCCTTCCAGTACATCCCCAACGTGGGCGACGCGTGGGCCTTCACGCACCGCGCGCTGAAGCGCTACTTCACCTCGGCGTCGCGCAGCGCCGCCGACCCGAACTCCGCCGCCGGCCGGGATGCCACGCGGCGCATGACGGGCGACTTCTACGCCGCGGCGCGGAGCCTGGGCCGCGTGACCGGCGAGATGCACGTCGCGCTGGCGTCCGCGGGGCCGGATCGTCCCGAATTCGTTCCCGAGCCCATCGGCGCCGACGAGGCGGAGCGGTGGGTCGCCGCGGCGCAGGCGTCGATGACGCGGGTGCTGGAGGACGTCGGCCTCCATCTCGAGACGATGCCCGGCGCCTTCCCGACCGCGGTGCAGAACGAGCTCAGCGCCGTGCTCCACGCCGCGGCCGACCTGCGCTTCCACCTGAGCGGCCTGCTCGGGCTCGCCGCCGCGGGCGTCACCAGGATTCGCATCCACGGCGACTACCACCTGGGCCAGGTGCTGCGCGCCTCGGACCCCGAGGCGGCCGGCAGCGAGTGGTTCGTGATGGACTTCGAGGGCGAGCCCGCCCGGCCGCTGGAGGAGCGCCGGGCCAAGAGCTCTCCGCTGCGCGACGTCGCGGGCATGCTGCGCTCCTTCGACTACGCGCTCGCGACCGCGCTGGAGGAGCAGGACCGCTCCCGCGTCACGGCACGCGCCTCGCTGGAGGAGTGGGGCGGCGCGTGGCTGCGCCTCATCCGCAAGACGTTCCTGGACGCGTACCTCGACGCCACTCGCGGCGCCAGCTTCATCCCGGACGACCGCGAGACGCTCGAGCGCGTGCTGAGAGCCTTCGAGCTGGAGAAGGCCGTCTACGAGCTCGGCTACGAGATGAACAACCGACCCGACTGGATCTGGGTCCCCGTCCAGGGGCTGCGCGCCATCCTCGGGAGCGAGGAATGACGGTCCCGCTGATCTACAACCTCTTCCCGCGGCTGGTGGGCCCCACCACGCGCTGGCCGGAGCACGCGCGGCGCGCGGCGGAGATGCGCTTCAACTGGCTCTACCTGAACCCGTGGCACTACCCGGGCTTCTCGGGGAGCCTCTACGCGCCCAAGGAGTTCCGGCGCCTCAACCCGCTCTTCGCCCCCGCGGGGTCGGACACCCGGATCCTCGACGTCCTCGAGCGCGCCCTGCGCCAGATCGCGGACGCCGGGCTCCGCCCGATGATGGACCTGGTGATCAACCACACGGCGAAGGACGCCGTCCTCGCCGACGAGCACCCGGAATGGTACGTGCGCGACGAGCGCGGGCAGCTGGTGAGCCCCTTCGTGCGCGACCCGGACGACCCCGCGAAGATCACCGTCTGGGGCGATCTGGCGGAGATCGACAACGAGAACGCGCCGGACCGCGAGGCGCTGTGGTCGTACTGGGCCGAGCTGGTGCGCGACTCCATCGGCCTCGGCTTCCGCGGCTTTCGCTGCGACGCCGCCTACAAGGTGCCTGCGGAGCTGTGGAAGCGTCTGATCGACGAGGCGCGCCGCGCCGACCCGGCCGTGCGCTTCTTCGCCGAGACGCTCGGCGCGCCGATGGAGTCGATCGCGGCACTCGCGGACGCGGGCTTCGACTACATCTTCAACTCGAGCAAGTGGTGGGACTTCCGTGCGCCGTGGGCGCTCGAGCAGCACGAGCGCTTCCGGGAGCTCGCCCCGTCCATCGCCTTCCCGGAGTCGCACGACACGCCGCGGCTGGCGGCGGAGAGCGGGGGCAGCGAGGCCGTGCAGAAGCAGCGCTACGCCTTCGCCGCGGCCTTCTCCGCGGGCGTGATGATGCCCGTGGGCTACGAGTTCGGCTTCCGCACGCAGGTGAACGTCGTCGAGACGATGCCCGCCGACTGGGAGCGCCGGCACTTCGACCTGACGGCCTTCATCGCGCGCGTGAACTCGCTCAAGCTGGAGGAGCCCTCGCTGCAGGGCGAGGGCGAGCTGGAGGCCCCCTGGGGTCTCGAGGGCGACGTCCTGCTGCTGGAGCGCCACGCCCCCGGCGCGAGGGAACCGGCCTGGATCCTCGTGAACAAGGAGCCCGGGCGCACCTTCACGGTGACGCTCCCCGAGGCCGCGCGTGGCAGGCGTCTCTTCCGCGTCTGCCGGGACGACGCGGAGGAGGCCGGGGGCGCGCCGGAGCGTCTGGAGCTGCGCGGGGCGGAGGTGGCTTATGTGCTTCCGGGATAGGGTACAGGGGTTGCTCCGTTGGTAGGCCGCGGCTCGGGCGTGCTCCTGCACCCGACGTCGCTGCCGGGCGGGGCGATCGGGAGCCTGGGCGCGGAGGCGTACCGGTTCGTCGACTGGCTGGCGGAGGCGGGGCAGGCGGTGTGGCAGATCCTGCCGCTGGTGGCGGTGGACGAGGGGGGCTCACCGTACAACGGCCTCTCGGCGCTAGCGGGCAATCCGCTCCTCATCGACGTGGAGGCGCCGGCCGGGGCCGCGTCGACGGAGCGTGTGGACTTCGGGGTGGCGGCGCGGTGGAAGGGCGAGGCGCTCGCGGCGGCGTACCGCTCGCTCCGGGAGGGGCGGGAGCCGGCGCTCGCGGAGGAGCTGGCGCGCTACCGCGAGCTGCAGGCCGAGTGGGTGGAGGACTACGCGCTCTTCCGCGTCCTGCGTCGCGCGCACGACGGCGCGCCGTGGACGCGCTGGGCACGCGAGCTGCGCGACAGGCGGCCCGAGTCGCTGCGCCGTGCGTCGCGCGACTACGCGGACGAGGTCGAGCGGCGCGTCTTCCAGCAGATGCTCTTCGACCGCCAGTGGTCTGCACTGCGGCGCTATGCGAACGAGCGCGGCATCCGGATCGTGGGCGACCTGCCGATCTTCGTCGCCCACGACAGCGCGGACGTGTGGGCCAACCGCGACCTCTTCCTGCTCGACGAGCGGGGTGAGCCGATCGAGGTGGCCGGGGTGCCGCCCGACTACTTCAGCGAGACCGGCCAGCGCTGGGGAAATCCGCTCTACCGCTGGGACGAGATGCGATCGCGCGGTTACCCCTGGTGGGTGCGCCGTTTCCGTCGTACGCTGGAGTGGGTGGACGTCGTTCGGGTCGACCACTTCCGCGGCTTCGAGTCGTACTGGGCCATCCCGGCGGCATCGGAGACGGCGGTGGAGGGCGAGTGGCGCAAGGGGCCGGGGGCCGAGTTCTTCCGAGCGCTCGAGCGCCGGCTCGGCGGCCTGCCGCTCGTCGCCGAGGACCTGGGGCTGATCACCCCCGCCGTGGAGGCGCTCCGCGACGAGCTCGACCTGCCGGGCATGCGCGTGCTGCAGTTCGCCTTCGACGGCGACCCGGGGAACCCGCACCTGCCGCGGAACTATCCGGCGAACTGCGTCGGCTACACCGGCACGCACGACAACGACACGCTGGCGGGGTGGTGGGAGAAGGCGTCCGAGCGGGAGCGCGACGCGGTGCGTCGGCTCGTCGGCGGGGACGACGGCCGGCCGATCGAGTGGGAGATGATGGAGCTGCTCTTCCGCTCCGACGCCGCGCTGGTCGTCGTGCCCGCGCAGGACGTACTGGGGCTCGGCAGCGGGGCGCGCATGAACACGCCCGGCACCGTCGCCGGCAACTGGAGCTGGCGGCTCCGGCCGGGTGAGCTGGACGACCGCCTGGGCCGCCGCCTGGGCGATCTCGCCCGGCGCACCGGACGGTGGGCGGGGGGTGCAACGACCGCAAACGGGGAGAGAGACCGATGAGCGACAGCGTAGTGCTCGTGACCGGCGGTGCCGGCGCCCTGGGCCAGGCCGTCGTCCAGGCGTTTCTGGAGCGGGGGGCGCGGGTGGCGGTGCCCTTCTACAAGACCGACGTCCCGACGGCGCTCGATTCGCTGCCGGCCGAGCGGCGCGAGCGCATCCACAGCTTCGCGCTCGACCTGACGACCGAGCGCGGCGCCGAGCAGGCCATCCGGCAGACGGTGGAGTGGGCCGGGCGGCTGGACGTCGTCGCCCACCTGGTCGGCGGCTACAGCGGCGGCGCGCTGCTGGGCAAGACCTCCGTCGAGTCGTGGGACCGGATGATGGAGCTCAACCTCAAGTCCGCGTGGCTCATCAGCCGCTTCGCCATCCCGCGGATGCTCGAAGGCGGGGGCGGCTCGCTCGTCTTCGTCTCCTCGCGCGCCGCGCGCCAGGACCGCGGCGGGCACGCTGCCTATTCCATCGCCAAGGCGGGGCTGCTGGTCCTCGCCGAGGCCATCGCCGAGGAGTACCGGGACCAGGGGATCCGCGCCAATGCGGTCCTCCCGGGCACCATAGACACCGAAGCGAACCGGCGCGCCATGTCCGGTGCCGATCACGGGCAGTGGACGTCGCCGGCCGCGATCGCGCGCGTCATCGCCTTCCTCGCCTCTCCCGAGGCGGAGGCGGTCAACGGCGCCGCCGTTCCGGTCTACGGACGGAGTTGAGGCGCGACTCCGGCCGCTCGGGCACGGGCGGACGGAGCCGCGCGGGCGCCCGCACCGATGCGGGAATCGCGTGACACGAACCCTGGAGGGCAGATGAGACGCTACTGGCTTCTCGCGGCGCTTCCTTTCGCGCTGACCGCGTGCGGTGGCAACCACGCCGACGCCGGTGCTGCGGCGGACACGGCCGGGACGGCGATGGACACGGCGGCCGCCGCACCCGTCGCCGCACCCCCCGCGCAGCCGCCCGCCGGCATGGACACCACCCACCCGACGGTGAGCCTGATGCAGTTGGGCGGCTCGGGCGTGACCGGGACCGCCACCTTCGCCGCGATGGGCGCCGATTCCACGCAGGTGCTCGTGATGTTGAAGGGAGCTCCGGCCGGAGTGCACGACGGGCACATCCACAAGGGGCGCTGCGCCAGCCCGGACGGCGTCGCGGCACCGCTCCAGCCCATCACCGCGGGCGCGGACGGGACCGGGCAGATGACCGCCGTGGTCGCCCTGCCGCTCGACTCGATCATGGACGGCAACCACGTCGTGGCCTACCACGAGGCGGGCGGTAGTCCCGGCAAGATGGTCACCTGCGGGGACATCCCGGCGAAGATGTGAGCGGGTGGGCGGGTGAAGAGCGGGGCCCGGGCATCGCGCCGATGCCCGGGCCCCGGTTGCTAGCGGCTGGCCGCCTGCGGCCGATCTACCACTCCCGCAGCTCCGTGATCGCCTTCGCCACGTCCTCCGCCTCGGGGAGGATGGCGCGCTCGAGCTGCGGCGCGTAGGCCACCCACGTGTCGAGCGAGGCGACGCGGCGCACGGGGGCGTCGAGCCAGGGGAAGAGATCGTCGGCGATGCGCGCGGCGAACTCGGCGCCGATGCCCCAGGAGAGCGAATCCTCGTAGACCACGACGACGCGGTTCGTCTTCTTCACCGACGCGGCGATCGTCTCCATGTCGAAGGGGCTGACCGTGCGCAGGTCGATCACCTCGGTGGAGATGCCGTTCTGCTCCTCCGCGAGCCTGGCGGCGGCGAGCGAGCGCTGCACCAGCGCGCCGCAGGTGACGACGGTGACGTCCGTGCCCTCTCTGGCGATCCGCGCCTTGCCGAAGGGGATCATGAAATCGGGCCCGGGATACACCGCCTTGTTGTAGACCTGGCGGTAGAGGTGCTTGTGCTCCAGGAACAGCACCGGGTCGTCGCAGCGGATGGCGGTGCGCAGCAGGCCCGCGGCGTCGAGCGCGGTGGCGGGCATGGCGACGCGCAGGCCGGGGCAGTGCGCGAAGATCGACTCGCCCGTCTGCGAATGGTAGATGGCGCCGCCCTTCAGATAGCCGCCGTAGGTGACGCGGATGACGACCGGCGCCTGCCACTGGTTGTTCGAGCGGTAGCGCAGCGTCGCCATCTCGTCGCGGATCTGCATCATCGCGGGCCAGATGTAGTCGAAGAACTGGATCTCGACGACCGGCCTCAGCCCGCGCACCGCCATGCCCACCGCGCGGCCGACGATGTTCGCCTCGGCGAGCGGGGAGTTGAAGACGCGCGTGGCGCCGAATTCCTTCTGCAGCCCGAAGGTCACCTTGAAGACGCCGCCCTTGCCGGGCACCTCGCTGAGGATCTCCTCGCGGGAGGCGTCGGCGACGTCCTCGCCGAAGACGACGATGCGCGGGTCGCGCCGCATCTCGTCGTGCAGCGTGCGGTTGATGAGGTCGACCATCGTCGTCTCCGCCCCCTCGGAGCGCGGCTCGGCCTCCGTATCGAACTGCCCCGTGGTGGGGTCGGCGTCGGGCGAGTAGACGTAGAGGAGGGCGGTCGAGGGATCGGGCTGCGGCGACTCGAGCGCCGCGTCGGCGGCCTCGTTCACCGTGTCCTTCACCTCGCGCTCCATGCGCTCCAGCTCCTCCTGCGAGACGCCGAACTCCTCGCGCAGCAGCCGCGCCGCGCGGGAGAGCGGGTCGCGCGCGGCCTCGGCCTCCCGCATCGCCTCGGTCTTGTAGAGGCGCTCGTCGTCGGAGAGCGAGTGCGAGTAGGGACGGATGACGTGGGCGTGCACGAGCGCCGGGCCGCGCCGCTCGCGCGCGTAGCGAACCGCCCGCTCGCACGCCTCGTAGCTCTCCACCAGGTCGGTCCCGTCGCACTCCAGGACGAGGAGGTCGGGGAAGCCGGTCACGACCTTCGAGATGCTCCCGCCCGGCGTGTTCACCTCGACGGGGACGGAGATCGCATACTCGTTGTCCTCGATGACGTAGACGACCGGCAGCTTGAGGTTGGACGCGGTGCTCAGGCTCTCCCAGAACTCGCCCTCGGAGGTGGTGCCCTCGCCGGCGGCGACGAAGACGACCTCGTCACCGTGCGGCTGGGCGACCTCGTTCAGCCCGGGGTCGGCGATCAGCGCCGCGCGCACGCCCGCCTCGGCCGTGCCTACCGCCTCGATGAACTGCGTCCCGGTCGGCGAGGAGCCGGCGATGATGTGGATCTCGGGGCTGCTCCAGTGCGACGGCATCTGCCGGCCCCCGGAGGCCGGGTCCGCCGCCGCGCCGACGGCCTGGAGCATCTGGTCGTGCGGGGTGATGCCCAGCGCGAGCGCGAACGCGCGGTCGCGGTAGTAGAGGTGGAACCAGTCGTAGCCGGGCCGGGCGTGGGCGGCGGCCGCCACCTGGATCGCCTCGTGCCCCGCGCCGGAGATCTGGAAGAAGACCCGGTTCTGGCGCTTGAGCTGAATCTCCTTGTCGTCGAGGCGGCGCGACGTGAGCATCGTCCGGTAGAGACCCACGGCGGTGGCCCGGTCGAGCGTCGTCTTCGGCCTGGATTTCGTCTTGGTCGCCATGCACGTGCCTTCTGATCGGAATGGGTCCGCCAGTCCGAGAGCCGAACGGGGGGCAGTCGGGCACAGTATAGCCCAGCCGCAGGTGGGGTGCCAGGCCGCGCGCCGGCTCGGTTGCTGCCGTCCGCGCGCCTGCGTAGCTTCCGCGGCGGGGTCGTCCGAACCGGGAGAGGGGGCATGCTGAGAGTGGGACTTACGGGAAACATCGCGTCGGGGAAGTCCGCCGTGGCGCGCGTCTGGCGCGAGCTCGGCGCGACGGTCGTGGACGCGGACGAGCTCGCCCGCCGGGCCGTCGAGCCGGGTACGCCCGCGCTGCGCCGCATCGCCGGGCGCTGGGGGGGCGCCGTCCTGGACGAGGCGGGGCGGCTCGACCGCGGCGCGCTCCGGGAGATCGTCTTCCGCGACGGCGACGCCCGGCGCGAGCTGGAGGCGATCGTCCACCCCGAGGTCGCGGCTCTGAGGGACGAGGCCTTCCGGGCCGCCGCGGTGCGCGGCGAGCGCGTCGTCGTCGCGGAGATCCCGCTCCTCTTCGAGGCGGGGCTCGCGGGCGACTTCGACGTCATCGTCCTCGTCGACGCGCCCGAGGCGGCGCGCCGCGAGCGGATCGTGCGCGACCGCGGCCTCGCGCCCGACGACGCGGAGCGCATGATCCGCGCGCAGATGCCCGCCGAGCAGAAGCGCGCGCGGGCCGACTACGTGATCGAGAACGCCGGGTCGGAGGAGGCCCTTCGCGCCGGGGCCGCGCGCGTCTGGCGACTGCTGCGGGAGCGGGCGGGAGGGGGCCGATGAGCGCCGGCGCCGGCGCCCGCCTGCGGGTGGACATGCACTCGCATACCCGGCTCTCCTTCGACTGCCTCTCCCGACCCGAGGCGGTCCTGCGCACGATCCGCGAGCGCGGCATCGACCGCCTCGTCGTCACCGACCACAACGCCATCGACAACGCGCTCCGCATGAGAGATCTCGATCCCGAGCGGGTGCTGGTGGGCGAGGAGGTGAAGACGCGCGAGGGCTTCGACGTGATCGGCATCTTCCTGAGCGAGCTGATCCCCAAGCGAACCCCGGCCCGGGAGACGTGCGAGCGCATCCTGGCTCAGGGCGGCGTCGTCTACATCCCCCATCCCTTCGACACCGCGCGCTCCGGCGCCGGCGAGGCCTTCCTGGACTCTCTCTCCGACATGATCGACGTCGTGGAAGTGCACAACTCGCGCTGCCTCACCCGCACCGTGAACGCGCGGGCGGAGCGGTGGGCGGCGGCGCACGGGAAGCTCCGGGGCGCGGGCTCCGACGCGCACACCCTCGCCGAGCTGGGCGCCGGGTTCGTCACGGTGCCGCCCTTCGAGCCCACGAGGGAGAGCTTCCTCGCGGCGCTCGCCGCGGGCGACGCGAGCGGCAGCCGCCGCTCCTCGCCCGCCTACCGGCTCGCCTCCACCTACGCCAAGCTGCACAAGCGGCTGCCGGTCGTCGGGGGCCGCCCATGAGCGCCGACCGCCGCGACCGGGAGCCCGACGAGGGCGCGCCGCCGATCGATCTGGCGAGCGTCTTCCTGGGCCCCAAGGGCGAGAACGCCGACGTGTTCGAGCGGCTGCTGCTCGAGGCCTTCCGCGACAACGTCTTCTGGCGACGCAACTTCCACCCTGAGGACGGCTTCCTCGTCCGCGAGGCGGAGAAGCAGACGCCGGCCTACGAGCGCTCGATCTCGACGCTGGCGCAGGAGCTGATGGGGCTCCTCGCCGAGCTGAAGGCGGGGGTGCCGTTCTTCAGTCCGCGCTATATCGGGCACATGAGCGGCGAGCAGACGATGGCGAGCCAGATCGGCTACTTCGCCGCGATGCTCTACAACCCCAACAACGTCGCGGCCGAGGCTTCGCCCGTGACCTCGCGCATGGAGCTCGAGGTGGCGGACCAGCTGGCGCGGATGATCGGCTACGACCCGCAGCGCCAGTGGGGCCACCTGACGAGCGGTGGGACGGTCGCGAACTTCGAGGCGCTCTGGGTGGCGCGCAACGTCGAGTACCTCTCCGTCGCGCTGCGCTGGGCGGCGGAGGAGATGGGCGAGCGCGTGCGCGTGCGCCTTCCCGGCGGCGCCACCGCCGAGATCGGCGAGCTCGACCTCTGGCAGCTCCTGAACATCCCGGCGGCTGCCGCGCTCGATGCCGTGGCGACCCTCCGCGCGCAGATCGGCGATCCGCGCCGTGCGCTGGAGTCGCTGGGCCACCACTCGCTCTCGGGGCTCGGGTACCAGGAGTTCGGCCGTCGCCTGGCCGCGGAGTTCGGCGACGCGCTGCCGCCGGCGGTCGTGCTGGTACCCTCGACGGCGCACTACTCGTGGGAGAAGATCTGCCGCGCGCTCGGCGTCGGCGGCACGCACCTGGTGCACGTGCCGGTCGACGACCGCTTCCGGATGAGCCCCGACGCCCTCGCCGAGACGCTGCGCGGCCTCGCGGCGCGCCGGCAGCCCGTCCTCGCCTGCGTCTCCGTGATCGGCACCACCGAGGAGAGCGCCGTCGACCGCCTCGACCGGATCGTGGAGGTGCGGCGGATGGCCGCGGCGGAGCTCGGCGTCTCCTTCCACCTGCACGCCGACGCCGCGTGGGGCGGCTACGCGGCCTCGATCACGCGCGAGCCCGGCGGGGCGCGCCGCGGCTACGAGGCGGCGCTGGAGGACTACGCCCCCGAGACCTGGCCGGAGGAGGGCGTCTACCGGGCGCTCTGCGCGCTCGAGGAGGCCGATTCCGTCACCATCGACCCGCACAAGCTCGGCTACGTCCCCTATCCGGCCGGGGCGATCTCCTTCCGCGACCGCCGCGTCCGCGACCTCGTCGCCGTCGAGGCGCCCTACCTCTTCCACCAGGACGCGGAGGAGTGGGCCTACATCGGACGCTTCATCTTCGAGGGCTCCAAGCCGGGCGCGGCCGCGGTGGGCGTGTGGATGTCGCACCACGTCCTCCCGCTCGACGCCTCCGGCTACGGCCGCCTGATCGGTGAGACGGCCCGCGGCGCGCGCGCCCTGCACCGGCGCATCACCGCCGGCGACTGGGGCGCCTTCCGCGTCGTCCCCCTCCCCGCGCCCGACCTGAATATCGTCTGCTTCGCCCTCGGCCACCCCTCCCTCGCCAGCCTGGAGGAGACGAACGCTTTCGTCGACCGCGTCTATCACGCCATGAGCGTCGGCGAGGGCCACGCCGTCCGGCAGCTCGACTACTTCGTGACGAAGACGACGCTGCGTGTGGGAGAGTACGGCCGCTCCGCCCTGCCTCTCGTCCAGGCGCTCGGCTTCACCGAGGCGGACTATCACCGCGCCGGCGGCCTCGCCGTCATCCGATGCACCGTGATGGACCCTTTCCTCGCCCAGCACCGCGGCCGTACCGACTACATCGACGGCTTCGCCCGGACGCTGCTCGAGGTGCTGGAGGCGGCGGTGGGGGGCGAGGGGAACGTATGAGTTACGAATTACGAGTTGGGGTCCGCTCAACTCGTAACTCGTAACTCGTAACTCGTAACTGTGGGTTCCCCTTGCTTCGGCTTTCGTTTGGGTTTAGCGTTCCCGCTCCACCCGCGAGACCGGAGTTCCGCTTGGCTCCCGAGCCCGAGACAGCGCTGCCGTCGGCCGCGCGCGAGCTGGCGCGCCGTCACGCCGAGGCGTGGGCCGCGCGCGCGGTGCGCGGGCTCTCGCGCGGCGCGGAGCCGGGGTCGCCCCCCGAGATCGTCGTGCTGGACGCCTTCGCCGGCCGCGACCACCCGTTGCCGGCGGGGGTGTTTCCGTGCGCCGCTTCGATCGTCGCGCGACTGGCCGCGGGTGCGCGGCGAGCGCGGGCGGGCGCCGTGCGGGTGGTGCTGCGCGAGGAGGACCCGGTCAAGGTGGAGTGGCTCGCGGCCGCGCTGGACGGCGGCGTCGCGGGTCCCGCCGGCATCGACCTGCGCGAGGGGCTCCGGGCGGCGGACGACGAAGCGGAGTGGCTCGGTAGCGCGCGAGAG
>DASSTO010000168.1:0-16004 GCA_035707865.1 Longimicrobiaceae bacterium
CTCATCGTCCAGCACAGCCAGGGAGCAGGGAATGCGTACCAAGGGCACTGTGAAGTGGTTCAACGACGCGAAGGGCTTCGGGTTCATCACTCCGGAGGACGGCTCGAAGGACTGCTTCGTCCACCACAGCGCCATCCAGGCTCAGGGTTTCCGCACCCTGACGGAGGGCGAGCGCGTGGAGTTCGATATGGTGCAGGGCCAGAAGGGCCCGGCGGCCGAGAACGTGGTCCGTCTCGGCGCATAACCACCTCTCGCGGTATGTACGGGGGGCGTGCCGGTCCGACCGGCACGCCCCCCGTCGCATTCCCCGGGCGTCGGCGCCGGGACGGAGCTACCGCTTGCTCTGTCGGCTGAGCGCCGTTAAGGTGGAGGGCGCATCACCACTCCGCCGTACCCTCCACCCGCATTACCGATGCGAATCCGCCCCGCGATCGCGCTGCTCGCGCTCGGTCTCTCGCTCGCCGCCTGCGGCGACTCCACCGGTCCCGGGAGCGCACGGCTCAGCGAGACCCAGGCGCGCGCGCTCGCCGATGCCGTGGCGTCCAGCTCACTGGCCGCGACCTCCGAGGTCTCCATGAGCCCGAGCCCGGTCGGCTCCGCCGCCCGCGCCGACCTGGTCCCGGACGACAGCGCGTCCCGGTTCATCCTCCCCTGCCCGCACGGCGGAAGCATTCTCTTCACCACCGCGCCGTCCGGTTCGAGCGGCCCGGACACACTGTCGCTCCGCACGAGCACGGTCGAGATCCACCGCGCCTGCGTCGTCCAGATCCACGGCGTTCCCTACACGCTCGACGGCGACCCGCAGATCGACATCGCCACGTCGGTGTCCTATGGCGAGGATCCGGGTGTCTTCGCCCTCCCGATCATCGCGACCGTCACCCAGCGCGGCGGGGTGCGGTGGTCGTCACCCGACGGCTCCGGCCACTGCGACGTGGACCTCTCGACCACCCTCGACACCGTGCACGCCGTGACGAGCCTCCACGGCAGCTTCTGCGGCTATCCGGTCGACGAGGACCACCCGTTCGGCAGCTGAAAGGCCCCGGGACGCTGAGCGACCCCGAGGCCTTCCATTCGGCTCCGCAATCTTCGCCCGAGCGGGCTCACTCGGCGGACTCGATCTCCCACTGCACCGGCCCCCGGGGCTCGGCGCGCGAGCCGCGCACCTGCTCGCGGAGGCGCTGGAGCTGCTGCTCGAAGAAGTGCTCCAGGCGCGCCGCGAGCTCGGGGTCGCGGCGGATCTCGTCGTCGCGGTAGCTGACGCGCACCGACCACGCGCCCGATCCGCGCGCGACTCCCGCGTTGAAACGCGTCGCGGGCCGCGGCCGCGGCGCCGGAGCGCCGTTTCCGTTGCCACCGAGGAGCGCCCGCAGCGCCGCGGCCCGCTCCTCGACGCTCCGCAGCGGCGCGATGCGCTGGAAGCGGGGCACCGTGGCCTCGGGGGTCGCGTAGAGCGCGCTCCTCTCCGCCTCGTCCAGCTGCAGGATCGCCTCGCCGACGGCGCGCATGTAGGAGACGTGCGCCGGAGAGCGGCCGGCCACCCGCGCCACCTCCGCCTGGCTCATCCCCTCCTGCACCAGGAGGTGGTAGCTCACCGCCGTGTCGACCGGGTGCGGGTCGACGCGCGCCTCGTTCTCCGTCACCTGCAGCGCGAGAGACTCGCCGGCCGAGATGCGGCCGTGGTTACGCACCGGAATGCGCGCGAGGCCCGCCTTCTTCGAGGCGAGCCAGCGCCGCATCCCGTAGACGAGCACGTAGCGCGGCTCGAGCGGCGTCCCCTCGACACGCACGCCGATCGCCTGCTTGATCTCGCCACCGGCCACGATCGCCTGCACCAGCGCCGCCAGCTCCTCCTCGCCCACGTGGTGCCGCACGTACGGGCCTTCGAGGACGATCTCCCCGGGGGCCAGCATCAGGTGGTCGGTCGCCGTGCGCGGTCCCTCCATCGCCCGCGCGGGGTGCGGCACCGCGCTCTGCGCTTCTCGCTGCCGGAGCCGCTGCTTCATCGTCGCGGGGTCGAAGCGGGGGGGTCTCGTCGCCATCTCAGCTCGCAATCTTCAACGGTTGGGCGCGCAGGCCGGTGCGCTCCACCAGCTGCGCGGCGATCACTCGGAAGTGCGGCGCCGCCTTGCTGGACGTCCGGTAGCTGCGCTCGTAGAACTCGACGGGCATCGCCGCGTCCCGGGCGTCCGCGATCACGCTGCGCATCGGCAGCGGCTCGCCCAGCAGCACGTCGCCGTAGATCTCCTCGAAGACCTGCGTGTAACCGCGGTGCCCGGTGGTGTGCCGGACGTGGTTGATCACCAGCCCGTCCAGCGCCAGGTCCGGGTTGAACGCCTGCCGCACCTCGTCGACGGTCCCGAGCAGCGCGAGGATCCCGCTCGCCGAGAAGCCGTCCGGCCAGGCGACGATCACGAAGCCGTCCGCGGCGGCGAGCGCCGCCTGCAGCCACAGACCGCCGCCGGGCGGCGTGTCGATGATCACCACGTCCACGTCGGCGGGCATCTCCGCCGCGAGCGTGTCGCGCACGCCCAGAATGGTGCGCGCGCGCCGCGGGTCGTCGGTGCCGCGCTCGAAGGCCACCAGGTCCGGGGCGCCCGGCAGCACCTGGAGGTTCTCGTGGTGGCAGCCCACGAGGGCATCCGTCAGGCGCACCTCCCCGCGCAGGACGCTGGAGAGCGTCGGCCCCTGGAAGTCGTCGCCCAGCATGTGGGTCGTCGCGTTGCACTGCGCGTCCATGTCCACGAGCACGGTACGCAGACCCTGATCGGCGGCGAGCGCCGCCGCGAGGTTGACGGCGACGGAGGTCTTCCCGACGCCGCCCTTCTGCAGAGTGATGGCGATCCGGCGTGTCAAGCGGAGGCTCCGGCGAGCAGGGTGACGGGCGGGGCTGCGTTTAGGCGGCCTAAGTTAATCGCGCACCGCCGGAGGGGTCAAGCGCCGGGCCGGGAGCCGGAACAACACGGAGAGGTGCGGGTACGGAACCCATGTCGTCGCGCGGATTGAGTCCCCGCTTGCGATTCGCCCGCGGTGCTCGTCGGTCCGCAGACGAGAACCGCGGGCTCTATTTTGCCCCAGCAGGAGGAGGTCTATGGCGAAGGAAGAAGGCATCGAGGTGGAGGGCCTGGTGACGGAGGTCCTCCCGGACCGGAAGTACCGGGTCCGCCTGGAGAACGGGCACGTCGTCCTCGCCTACGGAGCGGGCAAGATGTCCAAGTTCAAGATCCGCGTCCTGCAAGGGGACCGCGTCACACTCTCGCTCTCTCCCTACGACCTCTCCCGGGGCCGCATCACCTACCGTCACAAGTCCTGAGAGGCACCATGGCGCATCAGCGTAGCGTTGCCAGCCCGACGGTCTGGCTGGGCCAGACGTACGAGCCGTTCAACGGCGGCGAGCTCTGGGTCGGTCGCCACTCCGCCGACAAGGACGTGCTGATCTTCGACCCGACGGCGGCGGACCCGTGCGCGGATCCGCTGGCGTTCTACAGCCTGGCCCAGCACCGGACGCGTACGTTCCCGCGCGTGGTCGTGGACCAGAAGATCCGCGCGTTGACGGACGACGACGCGCGCGCCCGCGCGGAGTCCGAGTACGCGGACCGTCTGCAGAACGAGGCCGCGCACCAGCTGGAGCGGGACCAGAAGCGCTCGGAGCGCGCGGCGGACCAGCGCCAGAGCGTCCTGGACGCGCATCGCCGCTACCTGGAGGAGATCGGCGTCGCCTACAGCGGCGTGCGGGAGAACGCGCCGGCGCGCCGGCGCCGCAGCCGCTGCCACCGGTGCGGCATCTCACTGGACAACTTCGCCGACGCGGTATGCGACGTCTGCGGGGGCGTGCTCTGCTCGTGCGGCGCGTGCGCCTGCCGGCCGGCCGAACCGGCCCACTGAGTGTTCGTGGTTCGGGAACCGAGTCACCCGGAGGAGAGAAGATGGCCAAGGGTAACAGCGCGAGGAGCAGGAGGGTGGAGGAGTTTCTGGTGAGTGCCGAAGACCGCCCGGGCTGGGTCTTCGGCAGCGAGCGGACGCCGACGGTGGGCGAGGAGGTCTACTGCGCGGGCGGCAGCGGGGCGGTGGTATCCATCCACGGGAAGACGGGGGATGGGAGCCGGCTGCTGCAGATCCGCCTCGCCACGGGCGATGCGCCACCCTTCTTCGCCGCTGCATCGAACGTCCTGGTCGCGCCGAGGCGCTGAGACCCTTGCCCGAGCGGAGCGCCGGCCCGAAGTTCCGGTGAGCAGCCCGGCCGTCGGCCCCCGCATCGAGATCGCGGCGGCGCGCATTCGCCTCCGATTTCCCACTCCGCTGGTCCCATGCGTACTCTCCCGGCGCTCGCGGTACTCGCCGCCCTGACGGGGTGCACCGGCATGCGCTCGTACTCGCGCGGCACCCTCGCCCCGCTGAGCAGCGCCTACGCCTGCGCGGCGCAGCAGCTGAAGGCGATGGGCTACACCCTCGAACTGCAGGACTCCGTCGGCGGCCTCGTCCAGGGGCGCCGCGAGATCACCGGCATCGTCGAGACCGCGCGCAAGGGCGCGGCCGTCGCCACCGAGGTGCTCACCGCCGGCCTGGCCGGTGGAAAGCGCACCCGCTACGACGAGCTGACCGTCTCCGCCTACCAGCGTCACTACCCGCAGGGCAACACCCTCGAGGTCACCGCGGGAATGCTCATCACGGCCGGTGGAAAGCAGGAGCGCACCTCCCCGACGGACGACGCCAAGCGGGAGGCGAAGAAGATCCTCGCCACCTGCGCCCCGCGCTCCTGAGGCGCGGGGCACGGAGTCGGCTCCCCTCTGGAAGTCGCACCCTCTCCCACTTATCTTTCACGCGAGAGTCGTCCCGGAAGGCGCACGCGCCCCGCTGGGCCGACGTCGTACACCACCCCGCCCGTAACTCCTCCGTTACCGGACGGTTCGCCCGGAAGCCCGCTCGCACGGCGGGCCCCTCCCGGCGCGGACCGCGAGAAGCGATCTGTCACCGATTTCGGGAGTTCCCGCCCCATGCTCCGCTCTGCCGCCGCAGGTCTCCGGACCCGGCTCACTCTCGTCGTGCTCGTCGCCGTCGCTCCGGCCGTGGGCGCGCTGCTCCTGGGCCCGCACGATCCGGACGGCCGGATCGCCACGTGGCTCGTGCTGGCGATCGTGCTGGGACTCGCGGCCGGCGCCGGAGCCGCGCGGGTCCTCGTCGTCTCCCACGTCGCCACCCTCCTCGCGCGCGCGGCGGACGAGTCGGAGCGCTCGTCCGCCGCGGCCTGGCGGCAGGCGCTGCTGATCGACACGCTCCACGAGGGCGTCGTGGTGACCGATCCGGACGGCCGCATCGCCGAGTGGAACCCGGGCGCGGAGCGGCTCTTCGGGTACTCGCGCGAGGAGGTGCTGGGCCGCTTCGCGGACATGCTCAACGACGTCCCCCGCAACGGCGGTCTGCACGCGGAGATCGTCGAGGCGATCGAGAACGAGGGGCGCTGGGAGGGCGAGCTGGCCTTCCGACGGAAGGACGGGAGCCTCGGAATGCGGGAGATGGTGGTCGTCGCGCAGTACGACGCGGAGGGCAGGCGTATCGCCAACATCGGCGTGAACCGCGACATCACCGACCGCTGGCGTGCCCAGGAGGCGCTGCGCCACAGCGAGGCGCAGTACCGGCTCCTCTTCGAGAGCAATCCGCACCCGATGTGGGTCTACGACCCCGAGTCGCTCCGCTTCCTGGCGGTGAACGACACCGCGGTCCATGCCTACGGCTACTCGCGCGAGGAGTTCCTCGCCATGACGCTCGCGGACGTCAGGCCGGCGGAGGACCTCGAGGAGTTCCGGGCCAACGTGGCAGCGGGGGCTTCGTACAGCGGGCCCTCGGGGCCGTGGCGCCACCGCCGCAGGGACGGCTCGATGGTGATGGCGGAGATCACGGGCCACGAGACGCGCTTCCAGGGGCGCCGGGCCCGGTTGATCCTGGCGCAGGACGTGACGGCCCGCGTCGAGGCGGAGGAGGCGCTGCGCCGGAGCGAGGAGCAGCTGCGGCAGGCGCAGAAGATGGAGGCGGTGGGGCGGCTGGCGGGGGGCATCGCCCACGACTTCAACAACCTCCTGACGGCGATCCGCGGCAACATCGAGCTGACGCTGCTCGACGTGCCGGAGGACGGCCCCGTGCGCGAGAACCTGCAGCAGGCGTACCAGGCGTCCGACACGGCGTCGTCACTCACCCGCAGGCTGCTCACCTTCACGCGCGGCCAGCCGACGCAGCAGCGCCTCGTCGATCTCAACGAGCATCTCCTGGAGAGCGTCGCGCGGCTTCGGCGGCAGCTCGGCCCCGGCGTGGAGCTGCGGACGCGGCTGTCGCCCGCGCCCACGCCCGTCCGGACCGACCCGGCCCAGATCGAGCAGATCCTGACGAACCTGGCCCTGAACGCCCGCGACGCCATGCCCGGGGGCGGGCTCGTGGAGGTCACCACCGAGAACGTCGAGGTCTCCGCCGATCAGCCCGGGCGCCCGGCGCGCCTCGCGCCGGGCTCCTACGTCCGCCTGTCGGTACGCGATACCGGCCAGGGTATGGACGAGAGCACGCAGGCCCGCGTCTTCGAGCCCTTCTTCAGCACCCGGAAGAAGGGCGAGGGAACGGGGCTCGGGCTCTTCACCGTCTACGGGATCGTGGAGCAGAACGGCGGCCACGTGCGCGTGGAGAGCCGGCCCGGCGAGGGAGCGGTCTTCCACATCCTGCTCCCGCGCGCCCACGACGACTCCGCCGCCGCCCCGGCGGAGGAGTCGCCCGACCTGCCCGGCGGTAGCGAGACGGTCCTCCTGGTCGAGGACGAGCCCCCGGTCCGCCTGCTCACCCGCCGGGTCCTCCAGCGCGCCGGCTACCGCGTGATCGAGGCGTGCGACGGCGTGGAGGCCATCGAGCTCTCAACGCGCCACGACGGGCCGATCGACCTGATGCTCACCGACCTCACCATGCCGCGGATGGGAGGCCGGGAGCTCGCCCAGCGCATGGCCGAGGCGCGCCCGGGCACCCGGATCGTCTTCATGTCCGGCTTCGCCGACGACGGGGCGCCGCCCCCCGAGATCGCGGGCCTGCCGACGCTCTTCATCCGTAAGCCCTTCACGCTGGACGTCCTCACCTCGTCGATCCGCGGCGTGCTCGACTCGCCCTCGGACGCGCGGTGACGGGACGGCCCGCCGCTTGCGCGCATCGCCCCCTCCACCCCTGCCGGAGAGGCCGATGCGAAGACTCGCCTTCCTTCTCGTCCCGGTCGCCCTCGCCGCGTGCGCGCGGCCCAAGGAGTTCGTCGCCCCCGCCCCGGCGGGCGCCGTGAGCTGCGCGGTGCGCGAGGCGGAGCACCTCGGCTACACCCGGATCGCCGGAGAGCCCGGCGACGCCTTCGTGCGCATGGGCATTCGCATCCCGCCGCCCCCCGCCCAGGGCCCCGCCGCGCCGCCGCCGCTGGACGGCCCGTCCAGCGTCGCCCCGCCGCCAGCCCGCGGGAAGAAAGAGATCCCGCCCCTCCAGGACCAGCTCCTCTTCCGCGAGCAGGACGGCAAGCTCCACGTCCAGGTGGTGAGCGTCTCCAGCTCCGGCCAGTCGATCGCGCCCTCGCAGGATGCCGTCGACCACGCGCAGATGGTCCTCGCACGCTGCACGGGGTAGGTGGTCGTCGGTCGTCGGCTGTCAGTCGTCGGCCCGGGACTTCGTGACCGAAGACCGACAGCCGACGACCCGTCACAGCGCCGCCCCGAAGAGCCCGAAGATCGCCCCCAGGATCATGATGACGATCCAGGCGATGACCGCGGTGAGGACGGCGCGGCCGGTGCCGAAGTCCAGCGCCTGCCGGATGGCGATGATCGCCGCGATGAGGATCCAGATGGCGACGACGACGCGCACCAGCCAGCCGATCAGGGGGATGGCGCCGAAGACGAAGAGAACGCCGGGCGCCTGCGCGAAGCCGAGCGTCCGCAGGAGCTCACCCCAGGTGGCGGTGCCGCCGAGCAGGGTGCCGACGCCGTAGGTGAGGCCGGCCCAGATCGCCCAGCCGACGAAGGCGCTGATCAGGCCGCCGATGACGCCGCGCCCGCCGCCGCCCACCATCCCGATCGCCGTCGCGATGGCGACGAGCGCCACGACGCCGGCCGCCTGGCCGGTGGCGTCGGTGTCCGCCTCCACTTCCTCGTACGTCCACACCTGCAGCTTCGCCGCGCCGAGCATCCGCTCGGTGAAGGAATGGCGCGCCGTCGTCTCCATGATGGCTCCTCTCGTGCGGGGATGGGGATTCGCGCTGGACCCGTGATGCAGCATACGCCGCACCGCGACGCCTGTCACGCGGGGAGACTGTCGGCGCGTGCGGGGGATCGTTAGTATTCGTGCGACCCAGCGATTTTCCCGCCGCAACCGACACCGCCATGCCGTACCGGGTGTTCACCGTGGAAGAGGCCAACGCCCTGGTCCCGCACCTCATCGAGGTGATGGCGCGGGTCGAGGCGCGCAGGGTGGAGATCCAGCGGCTCCACGACAAGCTGCAGGTCCTCGAAGCACTCTGGGGCGAGCGGGTGCTCGATCTCGGCAACCCCGACCGCGAGGAGGCCCTGCTCTACCACCGTGCGCTCGAGTCGTGCGTTCGCGGCCTGGAAGAGACGGTGGAGCAAGGGATCATCGCGCGCGGCCTGCGCTTCCCCCGGGGCGGCGTCGAGAACGGCCTGGTGGACTTTCTCACCACCTGGGAGGGCCGGTGGGTGTATCTCTGCTGGCACCGCGACGAGCCCGCCGTCCAGGCGTGGCACGAGGTGAACGAGGGCTTCGCCGGCCGGCGCGCCCTCACCGCCGAGCACGAGCGCCGCATGGGCCGCGAGGGCGACCCGTCGCGGATGGACGATTCGGCTCTCGACTTCTGATCTCTTGGAGGATGCCCCCGATGGAGCTGAAGGAGAACGACCTCGCCCCCGACTTCGAGCTGCCCGCGGACGACGGCTCGACCGTCC
Organism: Longimicrobiaceae bacterium; assembly: GCA_035707865.1. Lineage (GTDB taxonomy): Bacteria > Gemmatimonadota > Gemmatimonadetes > Longimicrobiales > Longimicrobiaceae > DASSTO01. The sequence goes on from DASSTO010000168.1 coordinate 8,955, forward strand.
GCCTCTCCGACCTGCGTGGCGGGCGCGTGATCCTCTACTTCTACCCGCGCGCCGACACGCCTGGCTGCACCATCGAGGCGTGCGAGTTCGGTGAGGCACTGCCGCGGATCGAGGAGAAGGGCGCAACCGTCCTGGGGGTGAGCCCCGATCCCGTGGGCGCGGTGCGGGCCTTCCGCGAGAAGTACGACCTCCCCTTCCGCCTCCTCGCCGACGCGGACCACCGGGTGGCCGAGGCCTACGGGGTGTGGGTCGAGAAGACGAACTTCGGGCGGACGTACTGGGGCACGGAGCGCACGACCTTCGTCGTCGACGAGGAGGGGCGCATCTCCGACATCTACCGTCGGGTGAACGCGGAGGGCCACGCGGCGGCGGTGCTGCAGGGGCTGTAGAGCGCCGCCCGTCCGTCCCCCACCCGCCGCGTTCCGCCCCCGCGGTTTCCATAACTCGTCCCCGAAGGCTTCCCTCCGCGGGGCCGACCGGTTCCATTTCGGAATCCCCGCACCCGTGGTACCGCACCGTGAACGTCTCGACGACCATTTCCGCGCCCCCGGCCCGCGGCCGCACCTGGCCCACCCGCACCGAGACGCTTCTCGTCTTCGGCGTGTGGACGCTCATCGCCCTGCTCCTCGCGAGCAGCTCGTATCTCTCCGCCGCCGTCGAGGGCCGGCGCAAGCTCATGGAGCACGCGGCCACGATGTCGGCCGCGGACTCGTACAGCTGGGCAGTGGTGACGCTGGTGGCCCTCTGGGCGAGCCGGCGCCTCCCGATCGAGCGCGACCACCTCGGGCTCCATCTCTTCCTGACCGCCGCGATCGGCCTCGTCCTGGTGGTGGCGCGAGCGAGCGCGATCCGCGCGATCATCGAGTCCCTGCAGCTCTTCCCGCCGCGCCCGCTCCCGCAGGTCATCCTCTCCTTCGCCGCGCCCAACTACGTCACCTTCTGGATGCTCGTCGGGGTGGCGCACGCGCTGGAGTACGCCAAGCGCTTCCGCGAGCGGGCGATGCGCTCGGCGCACCTGGAGGCGCAGCTGGCCCGCACGCAGGTGCAGATGCTCAAGATGCAGCTGCACCCGCACTTCCTCTTCAACACGCTGCACGCCATCTCCACGCTGGTGCACCACGACCCGAACGCGGCGGAGCAGACGATCGCGAGCCTGAGCGAGCTGCTGCGCAGCACCCTCGCCCACGAGCAGGCGCAGGAGGTGACGGTGGCGGAGGAGATGGCGCTCCTGGAGCCGTACCTGGAGATCGAGAAGATCCGCCTCGGCGAGCGCCTGCGGCTGAACATCGAGGTCGAGCCGGAGACGCGCGAGGCCTTCATGCCGCACTTCCTGCTGCAGCCGCTGGTGGAGAACAGCATCCGGCACGGCATCGCGCCGCGCCGTCAGGGCGGGCGGGTGGAGATCCGGGTGGAGCGGGCGGGCCGCTCGCTACGCGTCTCGGTGAGCGACGACGGGTGCGGCTTCCCGGCGGGCGGGAACGGGAGCGGGGGCGGAGTGGGGCTCACCAACACGCGCGCCCGGCTGGAGCAGCTCTACCACGGCGGGCAGCGCTTCGACGTGCGCTCGGAGCCGGACGCCGGCACGCAGGTGGTCATCGACCTGCCCTTCCACCTCGCCGCCGCGGCGGAGCCGTCGGTACGCTCGTGAGCACGCCGATCCGCGCCCTCGTCGTCGACGATGAGCCGCTGGCGCGCCGGCGCATCCTCGATCTGCTGGAGCAGGAGCCGGACGTGACGGTGCTCGGAGAGTGCGCCGACGGAGAGGAGGCGGTGGAGCGCATCGCGGCGGAGCAGCCCGACGTCGTCTTCCTCGACGTCCAGATGCCGGAGATGACGGGCTTCGACGTGGTGGAGGCGATCGGCAGCGACGCCATGCCCGCCGTGGTCTTCGTCACCGCGTACGACGAGTACGCGCTGCGCGCCTTCGACGCCCACGCCCTGGACTACCTCATGAAGCCCTTCCATCGGGCGCGCTTCGGCCGCGCGATGGAGCGCGTGCGCGAACAGGTGAGCGCCCGGCGCGGCGGCGGGCACGACGAGATGGCCGGGGAGCACCTCCGGCGCCTCCTCGACGAGCTTCGCCCCAGGCGCTACGCCCGTCGCCTCGTCGTCCGCATCGGCAGCCGCATCCTCTTCGTCAACAGCGCCGACGTGGACTGGATCGACGCCGACGGCAACTACGCCCGCCTGCACGTGGGCGCGCACACCTACCTGCTCCGCGAGACGATGAGTCACCTCGAGGAGCGGCTCGACCCGGAGCGCTTCCTGCGCATCCACCGCTCCACCATCGTCAACCTGGAGCGGATCCGGGAGGTCCAGCCGTTGTTCAAGGGGAACTACGTGGTGATCCTGCAGGACGGCACGCGGCTGAGTACCACGCGGGGCTACCGGGAGCGACTGCAGGCACTGATCGACGGCAGGGTCTGACGGGGCAGGGGTCGGGATTCAGGATCCGCGGGTCAGGGAAGGCGCTTCCCCTGGATCCCGAATCCTGAATCCTGCCCCCTGCCCTTCTTCAGCAGACTCTCGTATGAATCCAGAGTCTCCTCCAGGTGGCGCGCCGTGGTGAGGCAGACGTCGGCGAGGTTGGCCGCCTGCTCCGCGCGGCGGTTGGCGTCGCGGAGCAGAACGGTGCGGCGCTGCACCTCGGCGATCGCCGCCCCATCCCCCGTCGCGGTGGGGGCGGTGAGGACGAAGACGCCCAGCGTCAGGAGGATGCCGGCGAAGGCGCCACGGAGGAAGGCGCGCGTCCGCTCCACCTCGGCGCCGCCGTCGAAGACGATCACCTGCGCGGCCCGCCGCTTCGCTTTCCACTCGACGTATCTTCTCAGGAGGGTGTCCATCTCGCTGCCTCCGGGCTGGTGAGTGGGTGCGGACGGGGACCGGAGAAACCAACTTTCATGCCACCCGGGGGAAGCGGAGGGAGGGCAGGGAGCGGCGGGATTTCGCCGCGCGCCGGCGGCGCGCGGCGCGTCGCGAACCCGGAAAAAAGTTCGCAAGGCGCGCAATCGTTTCACACGAGAGAGACGCGCGGCACCGGCGGAGATGTTATCTTTCGGCAGTGCCGTCGCCGCCGGCCCGCGCAGCCCCGATCCTCCACCGATGACCCTACCCGCCCTCGCCCACCCCTTCGCGACCTGGACGCGCGCCGTACGCTTCGCCGTCTCCGCGGCGGACACCGGCAGCGCGCTGGCGGGCGTGCTCGCCGAGGGCGTCGCGGCGGCCGGCGCGCGGGCGGGGGCCGTCGTCTCGGGGGAGCCGCTCGCGTGCCGCGAGTGCTACGGCTGCGAGCCGGACGCGGTCGCCTCCCTGCTGCGGCCCGACGGTCCGGCGGCTCGCGGGCTCCGCGACACCACCGCCATGGCACCCGTCTCCCTCACCGACGGCCCGGCGGACGCCGGCACGGCCCGCGCGCTCGTCCTCGTGCCGCTGGTCGTGCGCGAGGCGCGCCTCGGCGGCCTCCTCCTCTTCTTCTCCGCCGACGCCCCGCCGGACGACGCGGCGCGCGCCGCGGCCTTCGGCTGCGCGGGCCTCTGCGCTCTCCTCCTCGAGCAGGACCGCCTCCACGAGGAGGCCAGCGTGGCCATGCAGGCGCGCGACCACTTCCTCACCGCCCTCAACCACGAGCTGCGCACGCCCGCCACCGCCTTCGCCCTGAAGGCCGACCTGCTCCGCTACGAGGCCGGAAAGCTGCCCCCGCGCGTCGAGAAGCTCCTGGAGGAGAGCGCGGAGCACGTGGACCAGATTATCGGCGTCCTGCGCGGATTGCTTGACCTGGCCCACCTGGGCCGGCACGCCTCTCCCCACGGTACCGAGATCGTCCATCCGCGCGAGCTGGTGGCGGACCTGATGCGCCACATGGAGCCACTGGCGCGACGCAAGCAGCTCCCGCTCTCGCTCTTCGTCCCCCGCGACCTCCCGCCTCTCCAGACGGACGTGGGGCGCCTCTCCCGCATCCTCCTCCACCTGCTCGGCAACGCCATCAAGTACACGTCGGCCGGCGGCATCGAGGTGCGGCTCGAACGGACGGTGCAGACGCTCCAGCACGGCCGGCGCGAGCCCGTGCTCGCCGTGCACGTCCAGGACACCGGCCGCGGCATCCCCGCCGCCGAGGTCGCGCGCGTCTTCGAGCCCTTCGCGCAGGTGGAGGAGGGCGCCCGCACCGACTCGCGCCGGCGCGGCCTGGGCCTGGGCCTCCCGCTGGCCCGGCAGATGGCGCGCACCCTCAGGGGCGACATCCGGCTGGAGAGCACCGTCGGGCGGGGTACCACGGCCACGCTGCTGCTGCCGTACCACCACGGTTGAGGCGCGCGCCGGCAAGCGGTTTGCGGCAGAGGCGCGCTCGTCCGGGCGTCGAACCCCTGAACTCACCAGCACGAATGCCGACACGCTATCGATCGAAGGACGGGCGCGAGTGGCGGGTGACTCTCGAAGATCCCGCGCTCGCCCTCGGCGGGCCGCCCACCGTGCCGAAGAGCGGCGGCCTGCCGCCCCAGGAGGGCGTGCGCATCGTCTTCACCTCGGGCGACACGCAGTACAGCGAGGAGTACTTCGGCCTCTCCGAGCCGGAGGACCTCTCACCGGGGGAGCTGGAGGAGTGGTTCGAGGCCGCGAAGCGCGGGAGGGGCGTCTGAGCGTCGCCTCGCGGCTCGCGCTCGCCCGCGGCGACATCACGCGGCTCGCGGTGGACGCCATCGTGAACGCCGCGAACGAGTCGCTGCTGGGCGGCGGCGGCGTGGACGGCGCCATCCACCGCGCCGCGGGGCCGGGGCTGCTGGAGGAGTGCCGCACCCTCGGCGGCTGCGCCACCGGCGACGCGAAGATCACCGGCGGCTACCGGCTGCCGGCACGCTTCGTCATCCACACCGTCGGGCCGGTCTGGCGCGGCGGCGGTCACGGCGAGCCGGACCAGCTCGCCTCCTGCTACCGCCGCAGCCTGGAGGTGGCGGAGGCGAACGACGTGCGGACCATCGCCTTCCCCGCCATCAGCACGGGCGTCTACGGCTACCCGCTCGGGCCGGCGACGGAGATCGCGGTGCGGGAGACCGCGGCGTTCCTCGCGGAGCACGACCTCCCGGAGCGGGTGATCTTCGTCTGCTACGGCGACGACGCCTGCCGGGCGTACGAGGACGAGCTGGAGAGGCTGCGCGCGCCGTAGCGGCGGGCTCGTCACGGGCGGCCGAGCCCGGAACGGTGCGCTCCCTTGCGCCGTCGGCCCTCCGACCTATGTTTCTGACTCCCCGAGCACGCCGCCGCATCCGCTCCATCCGCTCAGCCCGTCCTGCACCCCTGGAGGTCCCATGAAGAAAGCCCTGCGCTGGGCCGCCGTCGGAATCGGCGGCCTCCTCGGCCTGGTCGTCGTCGCGCTCGCCGCGGTCTACGGAATCAGTCAGGCCCGGATCGACCGCCACTACGACGTCCCGGAGGTCGCGCTCGCCATCCACGACGATTCCGCCACCCTCGCGCGAGGCAAGCACCTCGTCATCACGCGCGGGTGCGTCGACTGCCACGCGGCGAACCTCGGCGGCCAGACGTTCATCGACGACCCCGCCATCGGCACTCTCTACGCCGCCAACCTCACGCGCGGGAAGGGCGGCGTCGGCGCGTCGATGAGCGACGCCGACTGGGCGCACGCCATCCGCCACGGCATCAAGCCCGACGGCACGCCGCTGCTCTTCATGCCCTCCACCGAGTTCAACCGGCTCAGCGACAGCGACCTCGCGGCGATCATCGCCTACCTGAAGTCACTCCCGCCCGTCGACCACCAGCTCGGCCGGAATCGCGTCGGCCCCCTCGGCCGCATCCTCTACCTCGCCGGCAAGTTCCCGCTGCTGCCGGCCGAGCAGATCGACCAGAGCATCGTCCACCGCACCGCGCCGCCGGCCGGCCCCACCGCGGAGTACGGGGCCTACCTGGCGACGGCCTGCAGCGGGTGCCATGGCGAGAGCTTCTCCGGCGGCCCCATCCCGGGCATGCCGCCCGGAACCCCGCCCGCCGCGAATCTCACCCCCGACCCCTCGACCGGCCTCGGGAAGTGGACGGAGGCACAGTTCACCGCCGTCCTGCGCACCGGGCGCAAGCCCGACGGCTCCATGGTGAAGGCCCCCATGCCCTGGCAGCTCACCACGCACCTGAGCGACGACGAGATCCACGCGCTGTGGCTCTACCTGCGCACCGTACCGGCAAAGGGGCTCGCGCAGGGGTAACCGCTCCGCTCACATCGCCCGTGACACGCCGACCACCGCGCGGCCGCGGCAGAGCCCCGTCCCCCCGAAGCACTCCGCCCGGCGGAGCGACGTGCCGACGTACTGGCCGGTGAGCTGGAAACCACTCCAGCTCACCGCCGCGCCCACGCTCCAGTGCGCGTAGTCCGGCGTCCCGGCGACGTCGTTCCGCTCGATCCGCTGCTGGCCCAGTGAGCCCGTGAGAGTCACCACCGAAACGGGAACCTCAAGCTGTGCGGCGTAGTCCACCGCGCGCCCGGCACCGCCGAAGAAATCCGGCGAGTACTTCACCGCCACGCCCGCGCTCAGCGGACCCACGTCGCGGCTCAGGCCCGTTCCGAGCTCCCAGTAGTCGTAGCCGCGGCTCCCCGCCGCGCCGGGGTAGGCGTAGTAGAGCGCACCCACGTCGAAGTCAACCAGCCCCGCCAGGCTCCTGGCCAGGCCGCCGTAGACGTCCAGCTCCATCTCCGCGCGCCGCCCGCCCTCCAGGCCCTCCCCGAAGTTCACGCTCGAACCCCAGGTTCCGGCGTACAGCCCCGACGGGTGCTTGACGTCGATCCCACCCTGGATCGCCGGCTCGCCCTGCGTCTGCGAGATGCCCCGGAAGACGTAGTCGCTCGTCAACGCCACGTTCGCGCTCAACCAGGACGTCGGGCCTTTCGCCGTCTCCTGCGCGGCGACCGCACGCGCACTGCAGAGCAGCACGGCGGCTACCCCCATCCGTACCAGCGACCCTCTCATGGCCCCTCCCGGGTTACGCGGTGTGATATTACGTACAGAGCGCTCTGTACGTAATATCACACCGCGTAACCCGGGAGGGGCCATG
>DASSTO010000169.1:0-8266 GCA_035707865.1 Longimicrobiaceae bacterium
GTGCCCGCGTGCACGCATCCGCAGCATCCTCAATGACTTGCGTGCATTCTCAATCTTGAGAATGGATTCTCATATTTGCACAACTCAAAGGGCGGCAACGACCTAACGATTCCATTCTGGTCACCCGCGATCGTTCCGGGCCGCGATCCTCCGCGTCATGCGAGCTCGGCGGGAGGCCCTCATGCACTGGAACACTCTGTCGCCTCGGACGAGTATTGGACGACACAGATCCCCCGGGGCGGTTGCCCACGGGGGATCTGGTTCGATCTTTCGATCCGCTGGTGCTCCCTTTCCTCTCAGTGCATCCCGCCCGCCGTGTCCCCCGGCATCGCCGTGCCCCCCGCGTGGCTCGCGCCCATCGCGGTGTCGCCGGGCATGGTCGCGGTGCCCGCGGCGGGGTTCATCCCGGCGGTGTCGGGCATCGTCCCGGCGGTGTCGCCGGCCGCGGGGGCCATGGGAGCCGCCGGCATGGCGCCGGTAGTGGTGTCCGGCACCACGGCGGTCGTCGTGTCCGCGGGGACGACCGCCGCGCGGTGGGAGCCCTCCGCCCACTCGACGATGCCCCAGATGATGAGGGCGAGGATGATCAGCCCGATGATCCACCAGAGCCAGGGCGAGCCGCCCTTCCGTTCCACCTTGATGTCCGCCATCGTCCCCTCCTCGGCGCCGTGAAAGAGCCGGGCCCCGCGCCCGGACGAGAGTCGGCCGATCGTTCGGCCGCCCGCTGGGTCGCAAGAAGCGAACCCGACCGGGGCCGTGGCTGGCACATGGGTTGCGCTTTCCGCGCCGTCCGCGCCGGATCCCGTACCCGTGACCCGCCGACGAGCCCTTGGCCGAATCCCGCACCGCGATCTACGCCTCCATTGCCGGCGACCTCGCGGTGGCCGCGACGAAGTTCGCCGCCGCCGCCGTGACCAACAGCTCGGCCATGCTCTCCGAGGGCATCCACTCCGTGGTGGACGCGGCGAACGCCGCGCTGCTGCTCTTCGGCATCAACCGCAGCCAGCAGCCGCCCGACGAGCTCCACCCCTTCGGCCACGGGCAGGAGCTCTACTTCTGGACGTTGATCGTGGCCATCGTGATCTTCGGCGTGGGCGGCGGGCTCTCCATCTACGAGGGCGTCGACCACATCCTCCGCCCCAAGCCGCTGCAGAGCGCCTTCTGGAACTACGTCGTGCTCGGAGCCGCCGCGCTCTTCCAGGGCGGCGCCTCGCTCGTCGCCTTCCGTCAGGCACGTGACGTGGTGGGGGAGAGGGGTTTCATCGAGGCCGCCCACGAGACCAAGGACCCCACGCTCTTCGCCGTGGTTCTCGAGGACGCCGCGGCGCTCGGCGGCCTCGTGGTGGCCTTCCTCGGCATCCTCATCGGGCATCTGCTGAACGAGCCGCGCATCGACGGCGGCGCCTCGATCGTCATCGGCCTCCTCCTCGCCGCCGTCGCCGTCTTCCTGATCCGCGAGAGCCGCATGCTTCTGGTGGGCGAGTCGGCCGACCCGGCGCTGGTGGCGGAGGTGAGGCGCATCGCCCAGGCCGACCCCGCGGTCGACCGCGTCTGGCCCCCGTTGACGCTGCAGCACGGGCCGAAGAACGTGCTCCTCAACATGGAGATCCAGTTCCGGTGCGGCCTCTCCACGGCCGAGCTGACCTCCGCCATCGACCGGATCGAGCGCTCGGTCCGCCGCCGCTTCCCCGTCGTGCAGCAGATCTTCATCGAGGCCCGCTCGCTGGCCTCCGCCGGCCCGGGCGACCTGCCGGAAGGGTAGGGAGCTATCAGCTATCAGCTATCAGCTATCAGTTAACCGATGACCAGGACACGGGGCCCGGGCATCGGGCGATGCTCGGGCCCCGGCTCCTCGCCACCTCGTCGCGCCCCGCCCCTTCACCCGTTCAGCGTGTCCTTCAGCCCCTTCGCGGCGGTGAAGCCCGCACCCTTCGAGGCGGGGATGTCGATCGTCTTGCCCGTCTGCGGGTTGCGGCCCTTGCGCGCGGCGCGGGAGTTGGGCTTGAAGCGGCCGAAGCCGTCGATCGCGACCGCTTCGCCGCTCTTCAGCGAGTGCGTGATCCGATCGAAGACGTCGTTCACGATCTCCTTGGCCTTGGACTTGGTGAGGTCGTGGGCGTCGGCCAGGTGGTTCGCCAGGTCGGTCTTGTTCATCGGCTCGGCTCCGGATGTGGGGAGTGCGCCCGGCCACGCGCCGGCTCGGAACGCGAAAGATGTCCGTCGCGAGCGGGCTTCTGCAATGGCCGGGCCGAAGGAGCGCCCTCCGCCGCGCCTGGTACGCCTCGTGCGACGTCGCACCCGCCGACGAGGACCCCAGCGAACGGAAGGAGAGGCATGGACTTCGGCGCATTGAACCGGCGGGCCCTGGTGTGGCTCTGGTGGGTGGTGGGGCTGGTGGCTCTGGTGCTCGTCATCTGGGGAGTGTCGCTGCACTATCACGCCACGCCCTCGCAGAACGCGCTCCGGCACGCCGTGGAGGGCGGCTCGGACACCGCGGGCCTGCCCTCGTCGGCGCAGTAGCGCGGAGCCTCACCCGGCGTCCTGCCCCGCGGCGCGGTGGGCGTCCCGGACCGTCTCGCGCCGGCCGCGGCCCTGGAGCACGTACTCGCGGCCCTCGCGCGAGATCCGTACGCGCGGGCCCGCGCCCAGGTAGTTCACGTAGCCGATCCAGGCGAGGTACTCCACGACGCGGTAGAGCTCCGCGGGCGAGAGGCCGGTCTCGCGCACGAGCTCCGGCCCCGCCGCGATGGCGCGCGAGTCGGACCCGCAGTGCTCGTGGATCTGCCGGAGGACGAGATAGCGGTGGTGCTCGTGCAGCTCGTGGGGCCGGCGCCTCGTCTGCCGCGTGCGATCCGCCATCGCGCCCTCCTCCTCTGTCTCTCGCGGCACTTCCGAGTACGTTACTTCAATGGTCACATGGATTTATGGCAACGTACGTGCCACCGGGGAGAGGGCTGCGCGGCTCAGCCGGACCGGAAGACGGCGGGCACGACGACGGCCCGGAGCGGCAGCGCGATCGAGGGGAGCTCGGCCATGGGAGGCCTCCCGAGCAGGGGTGAAAGGGAGCGGGCACCACCCCTCGATCGGCCGCCGGTGGCCGGTCAGGGGGTCGAGTCCGCTCCGGTGGCCGCGGGTGCGGCGGGCGCGGTGGCCGCGGGAGGTCCGGCGGGCGGGTTGATGTCGGGCTGGCGCGCGCTGGCGACGACCATCCAGACGATCCAGAGGGCGATCCCGATCAGCACGAGCACGAGCCCCCACCACCAGTAGTTCGGAGCCTTCTCGGTATCGTAGCGTTCCGGCATCGGTTCCTCCCGCGGTCGCTGGTGAGCCCACGTTACGACGCGCGCCGCCACGCAAGAGGGGCGCCGCCAGGGCACGGGGGATGCACGGGCGGGGCCACTCGTCACGGGCCGGCCCCTGGCGCGCGGGGTGCGGCCGGCCGATGATTGGACACCCCCCGACACGAGTCTGGATGCCACTACGCCGCCGATCGAGGAACCCCGACGAACCGGGCGCCGCGCACTTCATGCTCCGCGCGCTGCGGCACCGCAACTACCGGCTCTTCTTCGGCGGTCAGGGGACGTCGGTGATCGGCACGTGGATCACCCGCGTGGCGACGAGCTGGCTCGTCTACCGTCTCACGGGCTCGGCGGCGATGCTCGGGATCGTGGGCTTCGCGGGCCAGGTGCCCACCTTCCTGCTCGCGCCCTTCGCCGGGGTGTGGGTGGACCGGCTCGACCGCTACCGCGTGCTCGTGGCGACGCAGGTGCTGGCGATGCTGCAGTCCTTCGCGCTCGCGGCGCTCACCATCGCGGGGGTGATCACCATCGCCGAGGTGCTCGCGCTGAGCGCCTTCCAGGGCTTCATCAACGCCTTCGACACGCCCGCCCGGCAGGCGTTCCTCATCAACATGGTCGAGGACCGCGCGGACCTGCCCAACGCCATCGCCCTGAACTCCTCGATGGTCAACCTGGCGCGGATGATCGGGCCCACCATCGCGGGGCTGGCGATCGCGTGGGTGGGAGAGGGGTGGTGCTTCTTCGCCGACGGCGTCTCCTACCTCGCGGTGATCGGCTCGCTGCTCCTGATGCACCTCGCGCCGTGGGCGCGGCCGAAGCGGGTGACGAAGGTGCTGCACGACCTGCGCGACGGCTTCCGCTACGCCTTCGGATTCGCCCCCATCCGCACCGCCCTGCTGCTGCTCGCGCTGGTGAGCCTGATGGGGATGCCGTACACGGTGCTGATGCCGATCGTCGCCGCGCGGGTGCTGCACGGGGGCGCCAACACGCTGGGCTACCTGATGGGCGCCACCGGCGTCGGCGCGCTCGGCGGTGCGCTCTACCTGGCATCGCGCCGGACGGTGCTGGGGCTGGGCAAGGCGATCCCCATCGGCGCGGCGCTCTTCGGCGGCTCGCTCGCCGTCTTCGCCCTCTCGCGCAGCCTGCCGCTCTCGCTCCTCATCCTCGTCTTCGCCGGCGCCGGCTTCATGGTGCACATGGCGGCGACGAACACGATCATCCAGACGATCGTGCGCGAGGAGATGCGCGGGCGGGTGATGGCGTTCTACACCATGGCCTTCATGGGCACCGCTCCCTTCGGGAGCCTGTTCGCCGGCTGGATCGCCTCGCGCATCGGTACGCCCGAGACGATCCTGCTCGGCGGCGTGGCCTGCGCGCTCGGCGCCGCGGTCTTCGCGCTGCGGCTCCCGGAGCTGCGGCGCATCGTGCGGCCGATCTACGTCGAGCAGGGAATCCTGCCGGAGATCGCGGCGGGCCTGGGAGGCGCGACCGCGGTGCGGCAGGAGGCGCAGCGCTGAGGCGCGGCCTCAGGGCATGGTGAGGCCGCCGTCGACGGCGACGTACTGCCCGGTGGCGAAGCCCATCAGGTCGGAGGCGAAGGCGAGGACCGCGCGCCCCACGTCCGCGGGCTCGGCGAGGCGGCGCAGCGGCGTGCTTCCGCGCACGATCTCCTGCACCTCGGGGGTGGTGGGCTCGCTCGCTGCGGTCGTCATGACGAGGCCGCCGGCGATCATGTTCACCGTGATGTTCTCGGGCCCGAGCTCGGCCGCGAGGTTGCGCGAGAAGCCGAGCATCGCGCTCTTCGCCGTGGTGTAGGCGTGGTACTGCACCACGGGTAGGGTGATGAGGTTCGTGAGGATGTTCACGATCCGCCCCGCGCCGCGCGCCCGGAAGTGCGGCAGCGCCGCCTGGCAGGTGTTGTAGGCGGCCTTCACCGTTCCGTCGATCTGGTCCTGGAAGTCGTCCCACTCCATCCGGGGGAAGGACGGGTTGGCGACGGGGTCGAAGCGATAGTTGTGCAGCGCGTTGTTCACGAGAACGTCCAGACCGCCGAAACTCTCCACAAGCTGATCCGTCGCCCGGCGCACCGCCTCCGCATCGCGGACGTCGGCATGGAGCGCGAGCGCGCGCCCGCCGCTCGCGCGGATCTCGTCCGCGAGGCGCTCGGCCGCGTCCGCGCTGCGGAAGTAGTCGATTCCGACCGCGGCGCCCGCGGCGGCGAGCTCGCGAGCGATGGCGGCCCCGATTCCCCGTGACGCCCCGGTGACCAGAGCGACCTTGTTCTCCAGAAGCATCTCCCATCTCCTCGAAGTGGTGAAGGGAGACAAGCTACGCACCCGCGCGCGGAGGGTCCAGCGGGTGCGCGGCGTCGTCACCCTCGCCGCCGCGGCCGCGCTCGGCCTCGGCGCCGCGGGGCTGCGCGCCGCGGAGCGCCCGGAGACCGCACCGGCCGCGCCGCTCCTCGTGCTGCCCGCCGAGCACGCGGTGGGAATGCGCGTGGACACGCTCTTCCTGGGCGGCTACGCGAGCGGGAGCTTCACCGACGCGCTGCACGTGCTCGCGAGCGACCTCTCGCCCGACGAGCGAGAGATGGTCGGGCGGCACCTCGACAGGATCTTCGCGGGCGTGGTGCCGCAGGGCGGCCTCGGCGACGCGGGCCGGCTGCGGGTGGCGTACGAGCGCACGGTGCGGCCGGACGGGACCACGCGCTCCATCCGCGTGCTCACCGCCGAGGCCGCGGTCGGGGGCGAGCTGCACACGGCCTACTACTACGAGCCCAGCGGAAAGCCGGGCTACTACGATCCCTTCGGCCGCTCGCTCGACAGGCACGAATGGACGAGCCCGCTGGCCATCGCGCTGCGCATCACCTCGGGCTTCTCGACGCGGCGCATCCACCCCATCCTGCACCGCCTGCTGCCGCACACGGGAGTGGACTACGCCGCCGCCATCGGCACCCCGGCGCACGCGACGGCCGACGGCATGGTGGTGTGGGCGGCGCGAAGGGGCGGCTACGGGAACATGGTGGAGATCCAGCACCCGAACGGCTACAGCACGCGCTACGCGCACCTCTCGCGCATCGCCTCCGGCGTCGTGCCCGGCCGCTTCGTGCGCCAGGGCGAGGTGATCGGCTACGTCGGGATGACCGGGCTCGCCACCGGGCCGCACCTCCACTACGAGGTCCGCCGCAACGGCCGGCCGGTGGACCCGCTGCGCGTCGGCGGCGGCCCCGGCCCGGCCGGCGAGATCGGCGCCGACGCGGGCTGGTCCGAGCAGCGCATGGAGCTCGCGCACCTCCTCGCGCGCACGCCCACGGAACTGAGAACTGCAATGCAGAATTGAGAATTTAGAATGGAGAATGAAGCCGGTGCTACGGCTGCCGCTCATTCTCCACTGCCCATTCTCAATTCTAAGTTGCAGTTCTGAGCTTCTCCGCCGCCTGCTCCGCGGTGAGGTCGCGCTGGGCCTCGCCGAGCATCTCGAAGCCGACCATGAACTTGCGGACGGTGGCGGAGCGCCGCAGCGGGGGGTAGAAGTGGGCGTGGAGCTGCCAGTGGTCGGCGTCCTCGTCACCGAAGGGAGCGCCGTGCCAGCCCATGGAGTAGGGGAAGGAGGTCTCGAAGAGGCCGTCGTAGCGCGAGAGCAGGCGCTTGAGGATGACGGCGAGCGCGTCGCGCTCCTCGCCCGCCAGCTCGGGGAGCCGGCGCACGTGGCGGCGCGGAAGGAGGAGCGTCTCGAAGGGCCAGACGGCCCAGAAGGGCACCACGGCGAGCCAGTGGTCGTTCTCCTCGACGACGCGCACGCCCTCCGCGGCCTCCGCCTCGGCGTACTCCTGCAGGAGCAGCCGGCCGGTGCGTCGCAGGTGCTCGCGCTGGCGCGCGTCCTCCCGCGCCGGCTCGCTGGGGAGCGCGTCGAGCGCCCAGATCTGGCCGTGAGGGTGGGGATTCGAGCAGCCCATCGCCGCGCCCTTGTTCTCGAAGACCTGCACCCAGCGGTAGCGCCGCCCCAGCTCCTCGCTCTCCGTGGCCCAGACGTCCACCACCTCGCGGATCGCGGGGAGGGGCATCCGGGGGAGGGTGAGGTCGTGACGCGGCGAGAAGCAGATCACCCGGCTGGTACCGCGCACCGGCTCGCCGCGGATCAGCCCGTCCGCCCGGCTCTCGCGCGGGCCCGCGGCGTCCGGCAGCAGCGCGGGGAAGTCGTTGGTGAAGACGTACGTGGAGGTGTACTCCGGGTTGCGCTCGCCCCCCGCCCGGGGGTTGCCGGGGCAGAGATAGCAGCCCGGGTCGTACTCGGGGCGCGTCTCGGGCGCGGGACGCTCCACCTGTCCCTGCCAGGGGCGGCGCATGCGGTGCGGCGAGACGAGCACCCAGTCGCCGGTGAGCGGGTTGAAGCGGCGGTGCGGCGCATCACTGGCCGGAAGCTGTGCCATGGCTAGTCGCTCGTGGAGAAGCGGTAGACCGTCCGCGAGTGAAAGGTCTGCCCGGGCCGGAGAGTGGTCGAGGGAAACTCCGGGTGATTCGGCGAGTCCGGGTAGTGCTCGGCCTCGAGCGCGAAGCCGGTGCGCCTCGCGTAGACGTGGCCATGCTTTCCGACCAGCCTCTCGTTCAGCCAGTTGCCCGAGTAGAACTGGACCCCCGGCTCGGTCGTCAGCACCTCCAGCACCCGTCCGCTCGTGGGCTCGACCACCCGCGCGGCCAGCCCGAGCGAGTCCGGCGCGTGGTCGAGGACGAAGTTGTGATCGTAGCCGTGGCCGCGCCGCATCTGCTCGTCGTCCGCGTCGATCCGCGCTCCGACGGGCGTCGGCGTGCGGAAGTCGAAGGGCGTAGCCTCCACGCCGCGGACCTCTCCGGTGGGGATGAGCGTCGAGTCCACGGGCGTGAAGTGCGAGGCGTTGATCTGCACCACGTGCCCCAGGATGTCTCCGCTGCCTTCCCCGGCCAGGTTGAAGTAGGCGTGGTTGGTCAGGT
>DASSTO010000170.1:0-2754 GCA_035707865.1 Longimicrobiaceae bacterium
CGCGTGGAGGTCGAGCCCGACCTCTCGCTGCCCGGGCACCCCGAGGTCTTCGTCGTGGGCGACCTGGCGGCGTACCCGCACCAGACGGGGCGGCCGCTGCCGGGCATCGCGCCGGTGGCGATGCAGGAGGCCCGCGCCGCCGCCGCGAACATCCACCGCGCCGTCCGGGGCGAGACGAGCTGGCCGTTCTACTACGTCGACCGCGGCAGCATGGCGACCATCGGGCGGGCCGCCGCGGTCGCGGAGATCGGTCCGCTCCGGCTCTCGGGCACGCCCGCCTGGCTCGCGTGGCTCTTCGTCCACATCGTCTTCCTGATCGGCTTCCGCAACCGGCTGCTGGTGCTCGTCCAGTGGGCGTGGTCGTATCTCACCTGGCAACGCGGCGCGCGGCTGATCACGGGCTGGCGCGGGTCGGAGTCGTCGCCGGAGGACAGCTCCCCCTCGACGTCCGCGGTGGGCTCGACGACCATGTCGATCCCCTCGCGCGCGCCGGGTGCATGCGGACCTCGTGCAGCGTCTCCGGGTACCTCCTGAGAGAGCGGCCCGACGTGTCTGTAACGGAAACGGGGCTCGCGAGACTGAATGAGGAGAGGTGTCCGATCCGCGGTTCGCGGCGTCGGAAGTGCAAGCTCAGAAGTGATCGTTCCGGGTACCGGATCTCTGGCTCGACCCCGACCGAGCCGGCGGTCCGGTACCCACACATGTACCCTTCGAAGGAGTCAACACGGTGCATAGAAGCAATCGCAAGTGGCTCCGCAGTCCCGTCGAGCGAGTGGGCTCGCTGGCGGACGCGGACCTTCCGCCACCCGCGTCGTCCTCGCGGTACGAAGAGGAGCAGCTCCTCGTGCAGGCCCTGCACGACCGAGACGAGGCCGCGTTCGCGCTGCTCCTGGACCGCTACTATTCGCCCCTGCTCCGCCTGGCGCGCAGCTACGTCCGGAGCCGGGACGAGGCCGAGGAGGTCGTGCAGGAGACCTGGCTGGCCGTGCTCGCCGGCCTGGGCCGCTTCCAGGGGCGGTCCTCCCTGAAGACGTGGATCTTCCGCATTCTCGTGAACCGTGCCCGGACGCGCGCGAAGCGCGAGGCGCGGACCCTGCCGTTCTCGTCGCTCGCGCAGCCCGCCGGGGCCGGCGCCGGTGGCCACGAGGCGTTCAACCCGGAGTGGCCCTTCCACTCGGGCTCGGCGGCGCCTCTCTCGTGGCATGGCCAGGCGTGGGAGCCGCCCGACCCGGAGGAGGCGCTGCTGACGAGCGAGCTCAACGCCACCATCGACACGGCGATCGAGACGCTCCCGCCCCAGCAGCAGGAGGTGATCACGCTGCGCGACCTGGAGGGCTGGTCGGCCCGCGAGGTCTGCGACCTGCTGGAGATCACCGAGTCCAACCAGCGGGTCCTGCTGCACCGCGCCCGCAAGAAGGTCCGCGAAGCGCTGGACGCCTACCTGGCCCCGCCGGACCGGGGCGAGCCGCCGGCATCGTACTGCATGGCCTGACCCCGCGCCGCTTCCGATGGGCCGTAAAGACGACCCCGCCCCCGCGCCGATCGGCGCGGGGGCGGGGTCGTTCCGCCCGTCGGGTCAGGCGACGCGCCGGGCGTCCGGCTCCCCGACGTCGACCCCCAGCTTCTGCGGGAGCGTCGCCAGGAGGAGGATCTCGTAGCGTCTCGCGCCCCAGGGCGTGATCACGGTGATCTCCTCGCCGGCCCGGCGCCCGAGGAGCGCGTTGCCGATCGGCGACGCGAGCGAGATCTGCCCGTCCCGTGGGTCGATGAGGTCACCGGTCAGGAGCGTGTAGGTCTCTTCGTCGCCCCTCGCGATGTCCCGCACGCGGACGGTGGACCCGTAGCCGGCCCGGTCGGGCCAGATGGTTCGCGGATCGGCGGCCGCCAGGCCGGCGACGAGCTGGCCGAGGAGACGGACCCGCCGCTGGACGACGCGCTCCAGCTCGAGGGTCGTCTCCAGCGTCGGCCCTGCCTGGCTGCTCGCCAGCTCGTCGGGGATGCGCACCGTCAGCTCGTGAGAAAGGCGCTCCAGCTCGTCACCGAGACGATTCCGCAGTTCAGCAAGCATGGCATCTCCTCCTCCGGTCGCGTGGCGGCGGTCCGACCGCCGGACCCTCCAACCACACGGTCTTGTTCGACCCGCCCCCCGTTACGCGCTCACCTGCCGTCCGCGGCGCGGGCGACCGTCACCTGCCGGCGGCGACGGTCAGCAGGAACTCGCCCCCCTCCGGCGACTCCACCGCGTGCTCGATCCCCGCGCCGAGCGAGAGCACGTCGCCCGGCTGGAGCTCCCACTCCTTCCCCTGCGCGCGGAAGCGGATCGACCCGGCGAGGACGTGCACGGTGATGGGCCCATCCGCGCGGTGCGACGCGATGCTGCCCTCGGGCGCGATGGCGATCAGCGTCACGCGCAGGGGCCCCTCCTTGACGAGCGTCCGCGCGCTGCGGCCGGCGCGCGCGAGCAGCGCGGCGTCGATCAGCTCGGAGCGGTCGGCACCGAGGCGGTGGAGAAGGGGCTCGCCGGCCAGGGGGCGATGAATGCTCGACATCAGTGCCTCCGTTGAGGTGAAGGGGCCTGGATACGGATGAACCCGTTCCAGGGCATGAATCACGCTAGCCCGTCCCCGACGCGGCCGGCTGTGACGACGGTCACTTTGCCTGCGTGGGAGAAGATCGTACCTTGCGCGTCGGGTCGGTGGGATCGAGAGCGCGCCCGTCGCGCGGCACCGACCCTGCGGAGGCACCGTCGCCTCT
>DASSTO010000171.1:0-19954 GCA_035707865.1 Longimicrobiaceae bacterium
CACGCGTCTGGAACCTTCCCGCGCCCGCGCACGTAGACGGGGAGCACCCGAGCCCCGCGCCGTAATGATCCTGGCCCTCGCCCTCGTCGCGGCCCTCCAGGCCGCCCCCGCCCCGCAGCACCCGGCGGTCGCGGCGGATACCGCCGGGGCGTATCTCGACCCCGGCGCCCGTGAGCTGGTGCGCGCCGCGCGCGCGCGCCGCACGCAGGTCGAGAGCCGGATCGCCGGCTACCAGGTGGTGGCGAAGTCGCGCTTCACCATCGGGCTGCGCGCCCTGCACCGCGAGAGGATCTTCTACCGTTGCGAGTCGGCGGTGCGCATCGCCTGGAGCCGCGATTCCGTCACCCGCGTCGAGGTGCTGGGCAACCGCGCGGTGATCCCGATGGTCAGCGCGAAGCCCCGCGTGGGTGACGACCCCGACTGCATCGGCAGCGTCTTCGACCCCGCGAGCGACCACCTCAGCATCAGCGGGGTGGTCCAGCTCGCGCCCGACTCGGGCGACTTCACGTTCGTGCATCCCCTCGCCACGGGAAGCGAGGCCAGTTACCGTTTCCGCAGCGGGAGCACCTCGACGATCCGACTTCCGGGCGCGCGAACGGTGCGTCTGCGCGAGCTGGTGGTGATCCCGCGCCGCAGCGATTCCCACCTCTTCACCGGCTCGCTCTGGCTCGACGACGACTCCCACGCCGTGGTGCGCGCGGTCCTGCGCCTCGCCAAGCCGATCGATCTCGTGGCGGAGACCCGAAACGACGGGGACGACGACGACATCCCGGCGCTGCTCCGGCCCATGAGCGCCGACCTGCGCTACGTGACGGTGGAGTACGCCCTCTGGGGCGGGAAGTACTGGCTGCCCCGGCTGGTGGCGATCGAAGGCGGAGCCCGGGTGGGCCACTTCGGTGACTTCCCGCTACACATGGAGCAGAGCTACGGCGAGTACACCGTCGAGCCTCTCCCTCCCGGCTCATCACCCGCCCCGTCGTCGGAGCTCGCCCGGTCGGATTCTCCCGCGGCCTGCCACCGCGCCGTCAAGGTCGTCGCGGGGGATTCCACTCCGGACGGCGCGCCGAAGACCACCTCCGTCGGGTGTGAGTGCCACGACGGCCGGTGCTTCCGCAGGGAGGTGGTGATGAACCGCGATACGGCGCAGCTGCTGAACAGCGAGTACCTGCCACCCTCGATCTACGACGAAGGCGATGCGCTCGTCACGGCGGCCGACATGGACCGGCTGATGAAGGACGTGAGGGCCATCGCGCCCGCCCCCTGGCAGCTGCCCCGGCCGAGCCTGCGCTGGGGTCTCCAGGGGCTCGACCTGGTGCGCTACAACCGGGTCGAGGGGCTGTCGCCGGGTGCGCGCGCCGACCTGGACCTGGGCCGGCTCACCACCGACGCCACCCTGCGCGTGGGGCTCGCCTCGCTCACCCCGAGCGCGGAGATCGGCGTCACCCGCGCGCGCGTCGACCGGCGGCAGCGGCTCGCCGCCTACGACCGCCTCGACGACGCCTCGATCGGCTCCGGGGGACTCGGCGTGGGGAACTCTCTCTCCGCGCTGCTCCTCGGCCGCGACGAAGGGGACTACTTCCGCAGCTACGGCGTCGAGCTCACCGGCACCCCGGCGGCCGGCGCGGAGGGCATCCACTGGCGGCTCTTCGCCGAGGCGCAGCGCGCCGTCGAGCGGGAGACGAACTTCAACCTGCCCAACGTCTTCGGCAGCGCGGACTTCCGGGAGAACCTCCGGGCCGACGCCGCCGACCAGGCGGGTGCGGCACTCGGGTGGCGCGGTAGCCGCGGGCTCGACCCGGCGGGCTGGCGCGGGAGCGCGGACGCGACGATGGAGGCCAGCACGGGCACCTACCGCTTCGCGCGCCCGAGCCTCTTCCTCTCCGGCACGGCGCCGCTTCCGGGCCGCGCCGTGGGCTCGCTCCAGGTCGCCGGCGGCACTTCCATCGGCACGCCACCCGTCCAGAGCCTCTGGTACGTCGGCGGGCCGGCGACGGT
Source organism: Longimicrobiaceae bacterium (assembly GCA_035707865.1). GTDB lineage: Bacteria > Gemmatimonadota > Gemmatimonadetes > Longimicrobiales > Longimicrobiaceae > DASSTO01. Next base: position 1,996 of record DASSTO010000171.1, read on the forward strand.
GCGCGGCTACTCCGCCAATCTCCTCGCGGGCACCGCCTACTGGCGCGCCCGCGCCGAGGTCGCGCCCGCGTTCCCGGGCGCCCGGCTCGTCCTCTTCTCCGACGCGGGCTGGGCCGGCGACCGGGACGACGTACGTCTCGATCCGCCGCTCCTCTCCGTGGGCGTCGGCGCCAGCTTCCTGGACGGCCTCCTGCGCATCGACCTCTCCCGGGCCCTCCGCGCGCCCACGGGCTGGCGCCTGGACCTGCACATGGACGCGCCGCTTTGAGGTCCGACCGAGCTCCGGAAGGCCTGGCGAGCGGAGGGTGGACGGGACGTGGCTACCCGCTCCCCGTTGCGCTCATTAGATTGGCCCCCATCCCTCGCAGGACCCCACGCATCCAGGAGAACACCATGTACCGGCTCCGCTCCTCGTTCGCCGTCGGCGGGCTCGTCGCGCTCGCCTGTCTCGCCGGCCCGCGCCCCGCCGCGGCGCAGGCGACGTCGGCCATCGGCTGCACCCCCACCGCCAAGGTCGAGGGCCGCGCCAGCCCCTACGATTCCACCGACGTCACCGTCGGTGGGCGGGTGGCGCGGGTGTGCTACAGCCGTCCCTCCATGCGGGGCCGCACGATCTTCGGCGGGCTCGTGCCCTACGACACCCTCTGGCGCACCGGCGCGAACGAGCCGACGATCGTTCATCTCCCCGTCGCCGCCACGATCGCGGGTATCGCCGTCCCGGCGGGCTCGTACTCCCTCTACACCGTCCCGGGCCGGGACGAGTGGACGGTGATCGTCAACCGCTCCACCTCGCAGTGGGGTATCGAGAGCCAGTATACCCCGGCGGTGCGCGCCCAGGAGGTCGGCCGCGCGCGGGTGAAGTCCGAGCCCATCGCGGCACCCGTCGACACCTTCACCATCCGCTCCCTGCCCGCCGCGGGCGGTGCCGCCGATCTCGTCCTGGAGTGGGAGAAGACCCGCGTCCGCATCCCGGTGAAGCCGGCGGGGTGAAGGAAGTGCTGAGTGCGCCCGGGCCCGAGCATCGCGCGGATGCTCGGGCCCTTCGTACGTTCCGATAGCTGATAGCTGATAGCCGATAGCCGATAGCCGATAGCCGATAGCCGATAGCCGATAGCCGCTAGCTGCTAGCTGCTGTAGTACGCCGCGTTCTCGTCGATGTAGCCGTGCGTGAGGTCGCAGCCGAAGGCGGTGGCGGCGGCGTCGCCCATGCCGAGGTCGACGCGGATCTCCACGGGGTCGCCGGCGAGGTCGGCGCGCAGCGCGGTCTCGTCGTATTCCGAGCGGTGGCCGCGGTGGAAGACGAGGGTGCTGTTGATCCAGACGCTGAGCCGCCCGGGGTCCTGCGGGACGTCGAAGCACTTGCCGACGGCCATCAGCACGCGGCCCGTGTTGGGGTCGGCGCCGAAGGCCATCGTCTTCACCAGCGGCGAGTTGATGATGGACTTCGCCACGCGGCGCGCGTCGTTGCGCGCGGCCGCGCCCGTGACGACGGCGCGCAGCAGCTTGGTGGCGCCCTCGCCGTCGCGCGCGAGCATCTCCGTCAGGCGGATGCAGCCGGCGTGCAGGGCGGCGAAGAACTGCTCCTCCGGCACCGGCCCGGCGAGCCCGTTGGCCAGGATGGCGCAGGTGTCGGAGGTGCTCGTGTCGGTGTCGACGGAGAGCATGTTGAACGAGTCGTCCACCGCGGCGCGGAGCAGGCGGTCGAGCGTGGCGGCGTCCACCTGGGCGTCGGTGAAGACGTAGACGAGCATCGTCGCCAGGTTGGGCTCGATCATCCCCGAGCCCTTGCCCACCCAGGTGATCGTCGCGTCGCCGACGGAGAGGGAGAGAGCCTTGGGGTAGGTGTCGGTCGTCATGATGCCCTCGGCGCCGCGGCGCGGGTCGTCCACCAGCTCGTCCGCCATCCCCACCAGGCCGCGCTCGATGCGCTCGATCGGCAGCTGCCGGCCGATCACGCCCGTCGAGCTCATCAGTACCTCGTCCGCCGGGACGCCCAGCTCCGCCGACGCCGCGATGCCCATGCGCCGCGCGTTGAGCAGGCCCTCCTCGCCCGTCCCCACGTTGCTGACCTTGCTGTTGACGACCACCGCCCGCAGCCGGCCCTTCTGGATGACCTCCCGGCCCACGACCACCGGCGCGCCCGGCACGCGGTTGCGCGTGAAGAGCGCCGCCGCGCTCGCGGGCGCTTCGGAGTAGAAGAGCGAGAGATCGTTCCCCGTGGGCTTGAGCCCGCAGTTCCGGCTCGCGCACCGGAAGCCGCGCGGGAAAACGGGGTGATCGTGGAAGCGAAACGCGTCGGTCATTGTCTCTCCGATTGCGAGGGAGCGATACTATACCGCCCCCGCGGCCCGCTCTGCAATCGCCCGCGGGGCGTGCATCGCACCTTGAAATCTACCGGAGAGAGCTCATGAGCCTCGCACGATACAGGGCCGACGAGGTGGGCCCCACGGAGGACGCCCGCCGCCTGCGCGTCCGCTGGCACGACGGGCACGTCTCGGAGTTCGAGCCGCGCTACCTGCGCCTGAAGTGCCCCTGCGCGGGCTGCGTCGAGGAGATGAGCGGCCGCCCCATCCTGGACCCCGCCAGCGTGCCGGACGACGTCCACCCGCTCGCCATCCGCTACGTCGGGCGTTACGCGCTCCAGTTCGAGTGGAGCGACGGCCACGGCACGGGCATCTACCCGTTCCGGACGCTGCGCGAGATCTGCCCGTGCGGGGTGTGCGGCGAGGGGTAGGTCATCGGTTGTCAGTTTACCGATAGCCGGCAGCCGCGGTCCCTACCGATCCGACTCTCCGTCCACCCAGTAGAGGATCGCGCCGCCCGCCATCGCGCCGAGGACGATGATGAAGCAGAGGCCGATGAGGCCGTAGCCGAGCGCGAGGAAGACGGCGAAGAGCACCGCGCCGATCACGGCGATGGGCGTCCAGATGGAAAGCTGCCTGGTGGCCATGGTGGGACCCTCCGGGGGCGGTATCCGGGACCGCCTCCATGCGAGTGTATGCTGCCGGCCGGATTCCGGGGGAAGCTGCACGGCGGGAGGCGGCTCGGGGGCGCGCGGGGATGCAGGCGCCCGGGGGCGGGGGGCGGGAGGGGAGCGGTCACACGGGCGGAACGAGCCACCATGGGGACCTTCCTGCAAGAGGTTGCTCCTCCACAACCTAACGCGGGTGGTGCCCGAGGTCCAGGGGGATGAGCGCCCGGACGCGGGCGCTCATCCCCCTGGGGTCTTCACCGCTCCTGCACGGCGAGCCCTTCGAGCGCTCCTTCGATGCGCGCGAGCGTCTCGTCGTCCAGGCGGATGCCCGCGGCCGAGGCGTTGGCCTCCACCTGCTGCGTGCTCGTGGCGCCGACGATGGCGCTGGCGACCGCCGGCGTGCGGAGGACCCAGGCGAGGGCGAGCTGCGCGAGGGTGAGCCCCGCGTCGTCGGCGATGGGGCGCAGCCGCTCGACCGCGCGCAGCACGGGCTCCTTCAGGAACTTGCCGATGAACTGGTTGGACGACTCGTCCGTGGCGCGGCTGCCCTCGGGTGGTGGCGCGCCGGGCCGGTACTTCCCCGTCAGCACTCCCTGCGCGAGCGGCGAGTAGACGATCTGGCCGACCCCCTCGCGCTCCGAGAGCGGGATCACCTCCGCCTCGGGGCGACGCCAGAGCATCGAGTACTGCGGCTGATTGGAGACGATGCGGTCGAGGCCGCTCCGCTCCTGGACGCCGAGCGCCTCGGCGATCTGCGCGGCGCTCCACTCGCTCACGCCCACGTAGAGCACCTTCCCCTGCGTGACGAGGTCGTCGAGCGCGCGGAGCGTCTCCTCCAGCGGCGTCTCGGGGTCGAAGCGGTGGCACTGGTAGAGGTCGACGTAGTCGGTCCCCAGGCGTCGCAGGCTGGCGTGGCACTGCTCCATCACGTGCTTGCGCGAGAGGCCCCGGTCGTTGGGGCCGGCACCCATGGGGAAATAGACCTTCGTGGCGATGACGAGGTCCGGGCGCGGGAGCTCAGCCAGCGCGCGGCCGAGCACCTGCTCCGCCCTGCCGCCGCCGTACTGGTTCGCGGTGTCGAAGAAGTTGATCCCCAGCTCGTACGCGCGGCGGATGCAGGCGCGGGCGCTCTCCTCGCCCACGCTGCCGCCGAAGGTGAGCCACGAGCCCAGGGCGATCTCGCTGACTCTCAGGCCGCTGCGGCCCAGATTGCGGTATTCCATGCCGTCCTCCGAACGGGTGAGCGATGCGGGGATGATTCGCCGCCGGCCGCGCCCACGCAAGGGGCGGCCGACGCTGGCCCGCCGCCCGCTCTCGCGCTACGTTGCACCCACCATACGCACGAGGAACCCTGCACCGGAGGAGCGATGGAGTGTCGCAGATTCGGCCGACTCGGCTGGGAGGTGAGCGAGGTCGGCTACGGCATGTGGGGCATGGCGGGCTGGACGGGCTCCGACGACGCGCAGTCGCGCGCCTCGCTCGAGGAGGCGCTCCGCCTCGGCTGCGACTTCTACGACACCGCGTGGGCCTACGGCGACGGGCACAGCGAGCAGCTGCTGGGCGAGCTGGTGCGCGCCCACCCCGAGCGCAGGATCTACGCCGCCACGAAGATCCCGCCGAAGAACCGGATATGGCCGTCGCGCCGCGGCTTCGAGCTGCGGGAGGTCTTCCCGCCCGAGTACATCCGGGAGTACGCCGAGCGCAGCCTGGAGAACCTGGGCATCGACCACATCGACCTCCTGCAGTTCCACGTCTGGGAGGACGCGTGGGCGCACCACGAGAGCTGGCAGCGCGCGCTCGACGACCTCAAGCGCGAGGGCCTCGTCCTCGGCACCGGCGTCAGCATCAACCGCTGGGAGCCCTGGAACGCGCTGGAGACGCTCCGCACCGGCGCCATCGACGCCGTGCAGGTCATCTACAACATCTTCGACCAGGCGCCCGAGGACGAGCTCTTCCCGCTCTGCCGGGAGCTGGACGTCGCCGTGATCGCGCGCGTCCCCTTCGACGAGGGCACCCTCACCGGCACGCTGACGAAGGAGAGCCGCTGGCCGGCGGACGACTGGCGCAGCACCTACTTCGTCCCGGAGAACCTGAACGCCAGCGTCGAGCACGCCGACGCCCTCAGGCCGCTCGTCCCCGCGGGGATGACGATGCCCGAGATGGCGCTGCGCTTCATCCTCTCCAACCCCACCGTCAGCACCGTCATCCCCGGCATGCGGAAGCTCGCGCACGTGCGGAGCAACGTCGCCGCGAGCGACGGCCGCGGCCTGGCGGCGCCGCTGCTGGCCGAGCTCCGCGCGCACCGCTGGGATCGCGAGCCGACGGAGTGGTCGCAATAGGGTTATCAGCTATCAGCTATCAGTCAACGGACAGCTGATAGCCGATAGCCGATAGCTGATAGCCGCACCCCCTCCGGGTGGAGCCCGAGCGCCGAAGGCGTTATCCTTCTGCCGCGGCGGAGCTTCGCCGCCACGCGACTGGAGGAGCGGGATGACACGGAAGCGACTGGCGGCCTTTGCCTGGGCCGTGCTGGGAATGATGCTGCTCGTGGTGCTCTGGGGCGCCTACGTGCGCGCGAGCGGCTCCGGGGCGGGCTGCGGGCGGCACTGGCCGCTGTGCAACGGCACCGTGGTGCCCCACACGCACCGGGTGCAGACGCTCATCGAGTTCACGCACCGCGCGTCGAGCGGCCTGGCGCTGCTCGGGGTGGTGGCGGTGCTGATCTGGGCGTGGCGCGTCTACCCGCGCGGGCATCAGGTTCGTCAGGGCGCCCTGGCCGCGATGGGCTTCATGGTCCTGGAAGCGCTGCTCGGGGCGGGCCTCGTGCTCTTCGGGCTGGTGGCGGAGAACCAGTCCGCGTTCCGCGCCTTCTCGATGGTCGCCCACCTGATCAACACCTTCCTGTTGATCGGTTGCGTCACGCTGACCGCGTGGTGGGCCTCGGGCGGCGAGCGGGTGCGGGTGCGGCGGCAGGGAGCGGTGGGGGTGCTGATCGTCGTCGGGCTCGTGGCGATGCTCGTCCTGGGCGCGAGCGGCGCCATCGCCGCGCTGGGTGACACGCTCTTCCCGGCCAGCAGCCTGGCGGAGGGCCTGCGGGCGGACCTCTCGCCCACCTCCAACTTCCTCCTCCGGCTCCGCATCTACCACCCGATCATCGCCGTCACCACGGGGCTGTACCTGTTGATCGTCGCCCGGGTGGTCGCGCGGGCCCGGCCGGCGACGGCCACGCGCAGACTCTCGTGGGTACTCACCGCGATCGTCGTCCTGCAGGTGCTCGCGGGTGTGACGAACGTGGCGCTCCTCGCTCCCATCTGGCTGCAGATGATCCACCTTCTCCTGGCCGACCTGCTCTGGATCTCGCTGGTGCTCCTCGGCGCCTGCGCGCTCGCGGTGCGCGAGCCGGCCCGCGCCCCGGCGCGCCGCGCGCCGGCCCCCCTCGCGGTACCCTGACCCGGCGATGAGTCAGCACGCCGCGGCCCTCAAGCTCTGGGTGGTGCTCGCTCGCGCGCACGCCGCCGTGGACGCGCGGCTGCAGGCGAGCGTCTCGGAACACGATCTGACGCTCACCGAGTTCGGTATCCTGGAGGTCCTCCATCACAAGGGCCCCCTGCTGCTGGGCGAGGTGCAGCGCCGCGTCCTCGTGTCGAGTGGCGGCGTGACCTACCTGGTGGACCGGCTGACGCAGAAGGGCCTGGTGGAGCGGCGGGAGTGTCCGCAGGACCGCCGTGCTCGCTACGCCGCCCTCACGGCCGAGGGCGAGGCGCTGATCGGCCGGATCTTCCCGGAGCACGCCGAGGTGATCGAGGAGGTGATGTCCGCGCTGACGCCCGAGGAGCAGCGCGAGGCCACGCGACTGCTCCGACGCCTCGGCCGCTCGGCGGCGGGGCTCGACGAACCCTGAAGGGAGGAGCGTATGGACGTGTTGCGAGGCGAGAGGTACCGCGCCGCGATCGTGACGATCGTGCGGGTGCTGGGGGGCCTGCTCTTCATGGAGCACGGCGCGCAGAAGCTCTTCGGCTTCTTCGGCGGTATGGGTGGAGGAACGGTGCCGCTGGCGTCGCAGATGGGGCTCGCCGGGGTGCTGGAGTTCTTCGGCGGCCTGCTGATCGTGCTGGGGCTCCTCACCCGACCCGTCGCGCTCCTGCTCGCGGCCGAGATGGTGATCGCGTTCTCGCAGGCGCACCTGCCGCGCGGCGGTTTCCCCATCCAGAACATGGGCGAGCTGCCGCTCCTCTACCTGCTGCTCTTCCTCGTGCTCTCCGGGACCGGGGCCGGCCCCCTCAGCGTCGACGCGCTGCTGGGCCGTACGCGCACGGCCTCGCGGGCGGCGGCTCCATGAGCGGGGCCCGGTCCCGGGAACAATCTCGGGCGCCGATCGCTACTATTCCGGCGCAGGACAGCCCTCTCGCTCCCGAATACCGCAGGACGCAGCCCATGGAGTCGAAGACCATTCTCTTCGTCGAGGATCACCTGGAGTTCCTCGCCATCTACAAGCTCTACCTCGAACGCCAGGGGTACCACGTGGTGGTGGCGGAGGACGGGGAGAACGCGGTGCGCTTCGCGCGCGAGTACCGGCCCGATCTCATCCTGATGGACTTCTCCATGCCCGGGCTCGACGGGATCGGGGCCACGCAGCTCATCAAGAGCGACCCGGAGACGGAGCAGATCCCCGTGGTCCTGCTGACCGCGCACGCCTACGGCTCGGTGGGCCGCCGTGCGCGCGAGGCAGGGTGCGCCGCTTTCATCCGGAAGCCGTGCGACCCGCGCCGCGTTCTCGACGAGGTCGAGCACTGGATCGGGGCGCCGGCCCACTGAGCGGCGTCAGCGGCCGGCCACCTCCAGGCGGCCGGTCTGCTTGAGGATGAACGTCAGGAGGTAGATCGCCGTGCCCACGGCGAAGATCCAGACCCACAGCGGGTCGAACTCCCAGCGGTGTAGCACCACGCGATCGCTCAGCAGTTCCAGCGCGGTGAAGAGGATGATCACCGCGAAGAAGCCGGAGTACTCCCGTCGCAGCATGTGCCGGAAGCAGAACTCGTGGGCGGGCGGCGTCCACCGGCGGAAGTCGGGGATGAACGCCGGCGTGCGGCTCGCCCATTCCTCGTATTCCCGCCCGAACTTCTTCCGCAGGAACTCCTCCTCGCCGAACATGATGCGCTCGTAGTAGACCCAGAAGATCAGGGCGACGGTGATGGCGAGCCAGAAGTGGTGCGGAAAGAGCGCCACGCCCATCCACATCAGGAAGTTGCCCAGGTAGAGCGGGTGCCGCACCACGGAGTACATGCCGGTGGTGTTGACGGAGTCGGCGCGCTGGGCGCGCGTGTTCCCGCCGCTGGTACCCGGCGCCACGAACCCGACCGCGGCGATGCGGATGCCGAGGCCGGTCAACGAGACGGCGAAGCAGAAGATCTCCCAGAGGCGGTCCGTGCGCTCCGTTCCCCCGAGATAGGTGAAGTGGAGCATGGGACCGATGAAGAGGAGCAGGATGACGACGGGCAAATAGCTGCGCCAGCGGAAGAGCCAGAGGCCCGAGCGCTCGAAGTCCTCGCGAAGCGGCATGATGCGGTATGTAGGGACGGGGAGTGGTGGCACTACGAATCGCGGGCAACCCGGAGTGGGACCCCGGAAGCTAGGGCAACGTCGCGTCGGCGGTCAAGCAGGAGCGGGTCGCGGGTCGTTCAGGAAGGGGTCCTCACCACGGCCGGGATCGCGTCGATCTGGCGCATGACGCCCAGCAGGTCGTTCTGCCACCACTCCTCGACGATCTGGTTGTTCGAGATGCGGTAGGTGTTCAGCCCGGCGGTGGAGATCCGCTTGCCGGTCGGGGCGACGCCCTGGAACTCGCCCAGCTGCGTACCGCGCATCGTGAGTCGCACGGCCACGCGGTCCTGCTCGGCGATGACGTCGTGGATCTCCACGCCGAGGTCGGGGAAGGAGGCGAAGACCGACGCGAGCTGGCTCTGGAAGCCGGCCAGGTCCTGCGCCTCGCCCATGGCGCCGCCGTGCCAGCGCACCGAGGGCGAGCAGACGGCCGCGGCCGCGGCGGGGTTCTTCTGGTTCAGCACCTCTTCCAGGAAGCGGTGCACGATCGCCTTGTTGCGCTGCTCCACCGATGCGTCCACCTCGGTGGCGTAGAGCTCGAGCGGCGCGCGCCGGTCGGTGGCGTGCAGCGGGTTGTTGGGGAAGAGCCCCATCTGCCGCAGCATGGTGCCCGCGTCGAAGTAGCACGTCAGCCGTGTGATCTGCCCGTCGCGCATCTCGACGGTGTCGCAGAGTCGCAGCTCCACGTGCGACCAGGTGGGCGGGACGAAGCCGCCCGTGCTGATCACCGCCCCCGTGTGCGTGGCGCGCAGCTCGTACTCGACCACCGCCCAACGGTCGGCGGCGTGGATCTTGAGCACCTGGACGCTCAGGTCGGGGAAGGCCGCCGCCCATCCGCGAGCGAACTGGAGGTAGCCCTCCGGCCCGTGGTACTCGTCGCCGGTGGGGATGTTCTCGATCTCCGCATCGGGCGCGAAGTGCCGCGCCACGCGCTCGAACGCGCGCGTCGCATAGGCTTCGTAGACCGCCTGGATCGTCTCCTGTGGTTGGTTCTCCGGCATCGAGCTTCCCCTCAGCTGATCTGGGTGATGCGAGGCATCTGCACCGCGTCGAGCCCGGGCACGGGTGTGCACAACTGGTGCCGCGCTCGTGGCTCGTTCCGCTCCGGTTGGTGTATCCCACGGAGCGCGATAAGTTTCCGCCTTCGATTCGACGCGGAGCCCGGGCGAGCACGCCCGCTCCGCTCCACTTACGAGAGAGTGCTGATGCCGTTTTCATCCTTCGATCTCCACCCGAGCCTCCTGCGCGGCGTGGAGTCGCTCGGCTTCGAGAACCCGACGCCCATCCAGGAGCAGTCCGTTCCGCCCGCGAAGGCGGGGCGCGACCTGCTCGCCGCCGCCATGACCGGCAGCGGAAAGACCGCGGCCTTCCTGCTGCCCATCATCGACCGGCTGATCGACGAGCCGCGCGGCACCACCCGCGCGCTCATCCTGACGCCCACGCGCGAGCTGGCCGCGCAGATCCTCGATCACTTCCGCGAGCTGGCCGCGCACACGCCGGTCACCGCCGCGGCGATCTTCGGCGGCGTGGCGATGGGGCCGCAGGAGCAGGCGCTCCGCAAGGGCGTCGACGTCCTGATCGCGACCCCGGGCCGTCTCCTCGACCACTTCCAGCACCCCTACGCGAAGCTGGACGGTCTGGAGGTCCTGGTGCTCGACGAGGCCGACCGTATGCTCGACATGGGCTTCCTGCCGGCCATCCGGCGCGTACTGAAGCACCTCCCGCGCGAGCGGCAGACGCTCTTCTTCTCCGCGACGATGCCCCCGGCGATCGTGAAGCTCGCCGACGAGATGCTCCGCGACCCGGAGCGGATCAACGTGGAGCGCAAGGCGGCCCCGGCGACCGGCATCACCCAGGCCGTCTACCCGGTGCCCGAGGAGCTGAAGACCGGTCTGCTGTTGGAGCTGCTGCGCCGCGGCGAGGTGGGGCAGGCGATCGTCTTCGCGCGCACGAAGCACCGTACCAACCGGCTGTACGAGCGGCTGGAGAAGGCGGGCATCGCCGTGGCGCGCATCCACGGCAACCGCAGCCAGGCGCAGCGCACCGACGCGCTCGCCGGCTTCAAGGACGGGCGCTATCGCGTGCTCGTGGCGACCGACATCGTGGCGCGCGGCATCGACGTCGAGGCGCTCGAGCACGTGGTGAACTTCGACGTGCCGCACATGCCGGAGGACTACATCCACCGCGTGGGCCGGACGGCGCGCGCCGAGGCCACGGGCGACGCCTACACCTTCGTCTCCCCGGAGGAGGAGAAGGACCTGCGGGCGATCGAGCGGGCGGTCGGCCGGCCGCTGCGGCGCGTGGTCCTGCGTGACTTCGACTACACGCGCCGGGCCACGGAGCGGCTGGAGGTACCGCTCCAGGAGCGGATCGCCGCGATCCGCGCGCGGAAGGCCCAGGAGCGCGCGCGGGCGAAGGAGAAGGCGGAGCGCAAGGCGCAGCGCGAGGCCGAGGAAGCGGCGCGGGTGGCGGCGAAGGCGGGGCGGGGGAGTGGCCGCGGCGGCAGACGCCGCGGCGGCCGCGCCTAGGAGCCGCGGAGGCGCGCAGCTTGCAACCCAGCCCCTCCCCGGGCGGCACTCGCCCGGGGAGGGGCTCGTCTGTGGGGGAGAGCAGTGGCGATTTCCAATCGGGACTCCATCGCGGGCGAGCGCCCCGACGCGCGCGCCGCGCCGTGGGAGGCGGTTCTCGAGCAGCTCCCGACCGCGGCCATCGTGGCGGAGGTGCCGGGCGGGCGGACGATCCTCGCCAACCGGCGCGTCGAGCGCGTCTTCCGCCGTCCTTTCCTCGCCGCGCCGGACGTGAGCGGCTACGCCGCGTGGTGCGGCTTCCACCGCGACGGCCGCCCCTACCGCGCCGAGGAGTGGCCGCTCGCCCGCAGCGTCCTCCGGGGCGAGATCGTCGAGGGCGAGGAGGTGGAGATCGAGCGGGGCGACGGCACGCGCGGCATCGTCCTCGTCAGCGCCCGCCCCATCCGCGACGCTTCCGGCGCGATCACGGCCGCGGTCACCACCCTCCACGACGTCACCGCCCAGAAGATCGACGAGTCCGGCCGGCGCTTCCTGATCGAGGCGGGCACCGTCTTCTCGTCGTCGCTGAACTCCCAGACGACGCTGAGAAACCTGGCCCGCCTGGCCGTCCCGACGCTCGCGGACTGGTGCAGCGTCGACCTGCTCGCCGAGGACGGCCGCATCGATCGAATCGCCGTGCAGCACCGGGACCCGGAGAGGGCCGCGACCGCGGCGGAGCTCGCGCGGCGCTTCCCCCCCGACCCGCACGCCGCCACCGGGGTGGCCGAGGTGCTTCGCACCGGCGAGCCCCTGCTCCTGCGCGACGTGGGAGACGACGTCCTCCGCGAGGTGGCGAGCAGCGAGGAGCAGCTGCACTTCCTCCGGACGCTCGGCTTCCGCTCGGCCATGATCGTCCCGCTCATCGCACGCGGGCGCACGCTGGGCTGCATCAGCCTCATCTCCGCCGAGTCCGGCCGGCGCTACGACGCGGCCGACCTGGACCTGGCGCGCGAGCTCGCCCAGCGCGGCGCGCTCGCCATCGACAACGCCCGCCTCTACGACGAGTCCCAGGCCGCCAACCGCGCCAAGAGCGACTTCCTCGCGGTGATCAGCCACGAGCTGCGCACTCCTCTCACGGCCGTCATCGGCTATTCCGAGCTGCTCGAGCTCGGCATTCCGGAGCCGCTCACGGATCGGCAGCGCGAACAGGTGGAGCGCATCGAGCTCGCGGCTCGCCACCTCCTCACCCTCATCGAGGAGATCCTCACGCTCTCCAGCCTGGAATCGGGCCACAGCAAGGTCTCCCGTGAGACGGTGAGCATCGCGGAGCTGCTGCACCGCGCCGACGTGATCTCTCGCCCGCTGGCCGAGGCGAAGGATCTCCGGCTGGAGGTCTCCGAGGTACCGCCCGACCTCGCCGTCGTCTCCGACCCCGACAAGCTGCTCCAGGTGCTGCTCAACCTGCTCTCGAACGCCGTGAAGTTCACCCGGAGAGGCGCCGTCCGCATGGAGGCCCGCCCGGTGGAGGGGGCGGTGGAGATCGCGGTCCGCGACACGGGCGTGGGCATCGACGCGGCCGACCACGAGCGCATCTTCGAGCCCTTCTGGCAGGTCGAGCAACCGATCACGCGCAGGGAGGGCGGCACGGGGCTGGGGCTCAGCGTCACGCGCCGACTGCTGGAGCTCCTGGGTGGTGACGTGCGCGTGGAGAGCGCGCGGGGCGAGGGGAGTACGTTCACCGCCCGCGTGCCACTCCGGCCGCCGGAGGCCGCCGGAGATACCCGTCCGGATCCATAGCGGCTGCGGTTGCCCGGCCGGCCACGCGCCGGTTATCCTCCCCCCCCTTCTACTGCATCCCTTCACAGGGGCCGGATGGCATGGAAAGGCGACCGTAGCGTGGGCGTGATCCGCTGGGGACTGGTGGGCGCGGGGGACATCGCGGAGAAGCGGGTCGGCCCCGCGCTGGCGAGCGCGCCCCGCTCCGCGCTGGCCGCGGTGAGCCGCCGCGACGCGGGGCGCGCCGGGGAGTTCGCCCGGAGGTTCGGCGCGCCGCGCTGGTACGCGAGCTGGGAGGAGCTGCTTCGGGATGGCGGGATCGACGCCGTGTACGTCGCGACGCCCGTCCACCTCCACGCTCCCGTCTCGATCGCGGCGGCGGCGGCCGGCAAGCACGTGCTGTGCGAGAAGCCGATGGCCCTGGCGCTCGCCGAGTGCGACGCCATGATCCGGGCCGCCGCGGAGAACGACGTGAAGCTCGGGATCGCCTACTACCGGCACTTCTACCCCATCGTCCGGCGGGTGAAGAAGTTGCTGGCGGAGGGCGCGATCGGTACGCCCGTTGTCGCCCGGATCGACGCGTTCGAGCGCTTCGACCCCGCGCCCGGCCACCCCCGCGCATGGCTCCTCGACGCGGCGCGGTCGGGTGGAGGGCCGATGTTCGACTTCGGCTGCCACCGCATCGAGGTGCTCCAGAATCTCTTCGGCGCCGTGCGAACCGTCCGGAGCGAGCTCGCGACGGTCGCGCTCACGCGCGAGGTCGAGGACACTGCCGCCGCGCTGTTACACTTCGAATCGGGGCCCGTGGCGACGCTGACCGTCACCCACGCGGCCGCGGAGCCCCGGGACACGCTCGACATCTTCGGGACGGAGGGCTCGATCCACGTTCCCAAGCTCAACGGCGCGGAGCTGCGGATCGTGCGCGGGGGCGATGCTCGCGTGGAGGAGCACCCGCCGCACGAGAACCTCCACCAGCCGCTGATAGAGCAGTTCATCGACGCGGTTCTGGACGGCGGCGAGCCGGTGGTGGACGGGCGCGCGGGACGGGAGGTGAACCGGGTGCTGGGGGAGATCTACGGCTGAGAGCGGTCCCGCTGCTCCCGCCGCCCAGCTCACTCCACGTACGTCTCGAAGAACCCACTGAGCCGCTCCGGCGCCCGCCCGCGCTCGCGGACCATCGCCGTGCCGTGCATCTGCACGAAGTAGCGGCGGCGGGGGCGGTGCAGGTCGGAGACGTGGACCGCCTGCGCGTCGATCTCCACGCTCACGCCGCGCGCGGCGTCGGCGAAGGACATGCGCCGCGGCACGCGGACGGGGCGGCCGCCCTCGCGCGTCGTCTGCCACTCGTCCACCCGTAGCTCGCGCGGGCGCAGGACGGCGCGCACGCCGCGGTCGTCGACGAGGTAGGCGAAGAGGCCGCGCGTGTCGGTGGAGTCGCCGCGCACCACTCCGTAGAGGAGGCTGAGCCGCTCGTTCGACGCGGAGCCCCACTCCCACGAGACTCCTCGCCAGACGCCCCAGTTGTGGTCGTGGTAGGCCCGGGCGCGGCGCACGCGGTCGCAGCGTGTCCCGCCCGTCCCGGTGCGCAGGCAGACGGTGCCCGTGGCCTCGGCGTAGAGAGCCGGGGCGACGTAGCCGGAGACGAGCCCCTCACCGCCCAGCTCGGCGGGCGGGAAGTAGCGGCGGGGGGCGGGGGTGATCTCCAGGTCCACGCTGTCGCTCCCGACCGCGGCGACCACGTGGTAGACGCCGCCCTCCTGCCGCACGAGCGCTCGCTCGCCGAGGGTGAGGTCGGGACCGGCGGTGTCGAAGCGCACGACCGCGCCGGGAACGTCGCGCGTGACGGCGCGGTGGACGCCGTCGGGCTCGCGCACCGTCAACAGGACGTGCCCGCCCCACTTCCCCGGCACCCCGATCCGTCCGCCGACCGCGAGGGTGAGATAGATCCAGCGCTCGGGCGAGAGCATCACGTTGAAGTAGTGCCACTCCGCCCAGGTGGAGTCGCGCGCGGCGGCGCCGCTGGGGCGGTGGAAGTGGTCGATCTCGCGGTAGAGCTCGTCGGGCGAGGGATTCACCCAGGTACTGTCGGCCGGGCTGTCGCGCCACGTGCCGGCCAGCAGCCGCGGCGCCGCGCCCGCCGCCCGCGCGCGACTCGGGATCTCGCCCGTGGCGACGGCCTGCACGCTCCGCCCGCCGTGCGAGAGCTCCACCAGCTTCCCGGCGAGCACCGGGCTCGCCGCCCGCACGCCGTGCTCCTCCTCCGCGCGCGGCGACTCCAGCACCTCGCGCTGGATGAAGCGCGCGTGGTCGATGGAGAGGTACAGCGACGTCGCGCCACCCGAGCGCAGCAGCTCCGGGCTGATCCCGGCCGGCACGAGCACCACGTCGCCCCCGCCCACCAGCGCCCGGTCGCGCGCCTGCGTCAGCATCGCCTCGCCCACGGCCAGCAGCACGACCATCACCGCCACCCCGAGCGAGTACCCGGCGAGGAGGAAGAGCGCGCGCCCGGGACGGTGGCGGAGCTCGGCGAGAACGAGGCGGAAGAGCAATTTCGAACTGTGGATCTTGAATTGTGAAACGTTGACCGGGCAGCGGTACGTTACATATCCAGGGAGGACCCGTTCCGTACTTCAACATTCAGAATTCACAATTCTCCCGTCCGCCATCTCGACCACCCTCCCGGCCCGTTCCGCCCGCTCCGCCACTCGCGCGTCGTGGGTGACGGTGACGAGCGTGGTGCCCTCGGCGTTGAGGCGCGCGAAGAGGTCGAGGACCTCCTCGCCGGTGCGGCGGTCGAGCTCGCCGGTGGGCTCGTCGGCGAAGATGAGCGCGGGGCGATTGGCCAGCGCCCGCGCGATCGCCACGCGCTGCTGCTCGCCGCCGGAGAGCTGCGGCGGGCGGTGGCGCAGGCGGTGCCCGAGGCCGACGTACTCCAGCAGCTCGCGAGCCCGCCGCCGCCGCTCGCCGCGCTCCACGCCCGCCTCGGCCATCGGCAGCTCGACGTTCTCCGCCGCGCTCAGCACGGGTAGGAGGTGGAAGCGCTGGAAGACGAAGCCGACGGAGAGCAGCCGCAGCCGCGCGCGCTGGCCCTCGTGGAGCGAGCGCAGGAGCGTGCCGACGAGCCGGACCTCGCCGCCGGTGGGCTCGTCGATGCCCGCGAGGAGGTTCAGGAGCGTGCTCTTCCCGCACCCCGACGGCCCCACGATCGCCACCCACTCCCCCCTGTCCACGCGCAGGTCCACCCCGCGGAGCGCGTGCACCGCGTCGCCGGCGTAGGGATATTCCTTCGTGAGCGCCCGCGCGTCGATCACGGGTTCGGCGGCTGGTGGTCGGTCGTCAGTCATCGGTCGTCAGTCGGAGGAGATACACGGGTGCCGCAGCAGCGCGGGACCGACAGCCGACGACCGGAGACCGACGACCTCTCATTCCGCCTCCTCGCGCAGGGCGCGGCCGAGCGGGGTGCGCAGCGCACCGGCGCCGGGCAGGAGCCCCGAGAGCGCGCCCGCGGCCACGATGACGGCGAGCGCGACGGCGACGCGCGGGGCGTTGAAGACGAAGAACGAGAGCCGCGCCGGCAGGCCGGGAAAGGCCAGGAGGATGCGATCCAGGCGGTGCGCCATCCACAGGCCGAGCGGGAGCCCGAGCGCGCAGCCGACGCCCGCGAGGACCAGGCCCTCGGCGACGATGCCGAGCAGGAGGCGCCGGCGCGCGACGCCGATGGCGCGCAGCGCCGCGATCTCGCCGAAGCGCTCGCGCACGCCGATCGCCACGATCGTGCCCACGAGCAGCGCCGTCACCACCAGCGCCACGCTTCCCAGGATGGTGGCGAGCTGTCGGAAGTAGAGGAGCCGCTGGTCCATCGCGGCCATGAGCGACTCGGTGGAGTAGACGGAGACGCCCGGCACCGCCGCCTCGATGCGGCGCGCCAGCACGCGGTCGTCCAGCCCGGGTCGGGCCGCGACGGCGAAGACGGAGACCTCGTCCAGCCGGCGGGTGAGCCGCTGGACCTCCGCGAGCGGCATGGCGAGCGAGCGTTCGTCGGCGTAGTCGTAGAGGAAGTCGCCGATGCCGCTGACGCGGTACGCCCGCTGCCCGCGCGGCCGGCCGAGCGCGAGGTCCAGCTCGGGGGCGAGCGACAGCGAGTCTCCCACGCTCAGCCCGTACGCCTCCGCGAGCGGGCGGCTCGCCACGATCTCGCCGGCGCCCGGCGCCCGGCCGGCGGTGAGGACGTAGAGCATCTGCGCGCGCGGATCGATCCCCGCCGTGAAGAGCGGCTCGCCCGTGCCGTCGCGCCGGGCGGCGTAGAGCTGCGCGCCGAGCGTCGGCGCGACGGAGCGTACGCCCGCCACAGCCTCGATGCGCCGCCGAACCGCGCTCGCCCCGCGGATGCCCGCCTCGCTGTCGAAAGGCAGTGTGCCCTTCGGCGTCACCCGCAGCGCATAACCCTGCGCGCGCGTCAGGTCGCCGAAGGAGTCGGTGAGCCCCGAGGCGAGCATCGTCATGTCCAGAAGCAGCGCGGCGGAGACGGCGATGCCGGCGAGCGCCAGGAGCGTGCGGCTTCGGCGGCGCAGCAGCGAGCGCAGCGAGAGGGCGAGGATCATCTGCCGCCCAGCTGCTCGGGTCGTGCGCGCGTGACGCGCAGCGCCGCGAGGGTGCCGGCCACCAGTCCGAGCCCGAGGCCGAGCGCGCCGGCCGTCCAGAGGATGCGGGGCGAGAGCAGCGCGAAGCGCAGGGTGGTGTCGTAGAAGGAGGCGTAGTATGCGTTCACCATCGCCGTGATCAGCGCGCCCAGGCCGATCCCCAGAAGGCTGCCCATCGCGGCGATGGCCACGGCCTCGAGCACCACCGCTCGGAAGATGGTGCGGCGCGAGATGCCGATCAGCCGCAGCATCCCCACGTCGCGCCGGCGCTCGTCGACGCGGATGATCATCACGCAGAGCAGGAAGATCCCGCTCGCCAGCACCGTGACGATGCCGATGGCGCGATGGAAGCGGCTGATGACGCGGAAGGTGGTGCTCGACTCGTCGGCGAGCCGCGCGCTCGAGTAGGCCTGGACGCCGTAGGCGAGCCCCTGGAGCCAGCGCGCGGTGGAGTCGGGGGG
>DASSTO010000172.1:0-23713 GCA_035707865.1 Longimicrobiaceae bacterium
CGGGTGTCTCGACCTCGTAGACGCCGCCGTGCGCGCGGAGAATGGTGCCGGAGATCATGACGGAAGCTATCAGCTATCGGCTATCAGCTATCGGAGCCGGCCGGTCGGGCTTGCGGCTACAGTTATCGCGAATTCAGGGAAAAAACAACTCTCCCACGCACCGAAGCGCGTGGGAGAGGTTTCGACTGATAGCCGATAGCCGCCTACGCCGCAAACGACGCCAGCGCCTGGCCCTCGTCGCCCTCGCGCAGGCGCTTGAGCGCGCGGTCACGGAGCTGGCGGATGCGCTCGCGCGTCACGCCGAGGATGTCGCCGATCTCCTCCAGCGTGTGCTCACGGCCGCCCTCGAGGCCGAAGTAGAGGCGCAGCACCTTCGCGTCGCGCGGCTGCAGCGTCTCCAGCGCGCGGCCGATGCGCTCGGTGAGCAGGCGCTCCTCGACCTCATCCTCGGTGAGGATCGCCTCCTCGGTGATGAAGCGGTCCATCAGCTGCGAGTCGTCCGAGTCGCCGATGGGCGCGTCGAGGCGGATCTCGGCCGCGTTGAGCGTCTGCAGGCTCTCCACGATCTCCGGGGAGAGGCCGGTGGCGCCCGAGAGCTCCACGGGCGAGGGATCGCGCCCGAGCTCCTGCTTCAGGCGCTCACGCTCGCGGAAGATCTTCGCCAGGTCCGACGCCCGGTTGAGCGGCACGCGCACCGCGCGGCCCTGGTTCGCCAGCGCCGAGAGGATCGCCTGACGAATCCACCACACCGCGTAGGAGATGAACTTCACGCCCTGGTCCGGGTCGAACTTCCGCGCGGCCGTCACCAGGCCCACGTTCCCCTCCTGGATCAGGTCCGAGAGGCTCACGCCGCGGTTCTGGTACTTCTTCGCCACCGAGATGACGAAGCGCAGGTTGGCCCGCACGAGTGCCTGCACGGCCTCCTCGTCGCCGGCCTGCGCCCGCTTGCCCAGCTCGATCTCCTCCTTCGGGGTGAGCAGGTTGTGCGTGCTCACCTCCTTCAGGTACTGATCGAGGCTGGACTGATCCTCGGTTCCGAGACTCGCGAAGCCCTCGCGCAGGGCGGGTGCCTGCCGTTTGCGCCGTCGCGTCTTACGTGCTGCCGTTGCCATATCGATCGCCACTGCGTGGACCATGATTCGAAGAAACCGCCGTCGCACTCGTTCCTGCCGCCGCACGCTGCAAAACTTCGGCCGAGGGCGGCGGCAAAGGGCGCAGAGTATAGCGCCCGCGCCACGCGGAGGCAACCTTCCTCCCCGCCCCTTCCAGTATCGGCATCTGCACGAGTGTAGGCCCTGTGTACCGTCGAGCGGGGGGCAAGTTCCAGGGACGGTCGTCGGTCGTCGGTCGGGGATGCGCCGATGTCGGCCGCGCGGGAACCGACGGCCGACGACCGACAGCTGAAGACCCCATTCCCCGGTATGCTCGTTGCACGGTTCGCCGCCGAGAATGCTCCCAACCCAACCGGGAGGAACGGTGGACGGACCGAACGACCCCGTGGCGGCGCTGGTGGGAAACGGCTCCAGCCTGATCGCGGATCTCCGCGAGGCGTATCAGCATCTCGTTGCGGCGAACGAGCGTTTGCAGGAGTTCCGGAAGCGCCGTGAGGAGAAGGCGCGGCGCGAGCGGTAGGGTTCCGGGGCTCCCCGAACGACCGCCATACGACGCGCCGCAACCGTAGCAGCTTCGCTACGGTTGCGGCGCGCGTGCACGTATGCCGGTCCCCCGACGCCCCGGCGCGCGCCGCAACGGCGGGGTTCGCCAGTCCTGCGCCGGGCCCCCGGCCAGGCGACTGAAGTCGCGGCTGGAACTACACGAAGTCCGCCTTCGCGGACTGGGGGCCCGGGCATCGGATCGATGCTCGGGCCCCGGTGCACCTGGCACTGGGAACTTGGCGCTGGGCACCCGGCACCCGGCACCGTCGTCCCCGCCGCTCACACCTCCACGAAGGCGTCGATCGGGAGGCAGGCGCAGACGAGGTTGCGGTCGCCGTAGGCGCTCTCGATGCGCGCGACGGCGGGCCAGAACTTCCACTCGCGCGTCCAGGGCGCGGGGTAGGCGCCGCGCTGGCGTGAGTAGGGGCGCTCCCACTCGTCGGCGGTGACGGCCTCGGCGGTGTGCGGGGCGCGCTTGAGCGGGTTGTCCTCGCGGTCGAGCATCCCGAGCTCGACCTCCCTCGCCTCCTCCCGGATGGCGATCAGCGCGTCGCAGAAGCGGTCCAGCTCATCCTTCGCCTCGCTCTCCGTGGGCTCGATCATCAGCGTGCCGGCGACGGGGAAGGAGACCGTGGGCGAGTGGAAGCCGTAGTCCATCAGCCGCTTGGCGATGTCCTCCACGTCCACGCTCGCCTGCGCCTTGAGGAAGCGGGTGTCGACGATGCACTCGTGCGCGACGGTACCGTTCCGCCCGGTGTAGAGCACGGGGAAGTGCCCGGCGAGGCGCTTCGCCATGTAGTTGGCGTTCAGGATCGCCACCTTGCTGGAGAGCGTGAGGCCCTCGCCGCCCATCAGCCGGACGTAGACCCACGAGATCGGCAGGATGCTGGCGCTGCCCCACGGCGCCGCCGAGACGGCGTGGTGGTTCTCCCCGTGCACCGGCACCACCGGGTGGCCCGGGAGGAAGTCGGCCAGGTGCGCCGCGACGCCGATCGGCCCCATCCCCGGGCCGCCGCCCCCGTGCGGGATGCAGAAGGTCTTGTGCAGGTTGAGGTGGCAGACGTCCGCGCCGATGTCGCCGGGGCGGCAGAGGCCGACCTGCGCGTTCATGTTGGCGCCGTCCATGTAGACCTGGCCTCCGTTCGCGTGCACGATCTCGCAGACCTCACGGATGCTCTCCTCGAAGACGCCGTGCGTCGACGGGTAGGTGATCATCAGCGCGGCGAGGCGGTCGCGATCGCGAGAGGCCCGCGCGCGCAGGTCGGCCAGGTCCACGTTGCCGTTCTCGTCCGTCTTCACCACCACCACCCGCATGCCGGCCATCACCGCGCTCGCCGGGTTGGTTCCGTGCGCCGACTGCGGGATCAGGCAGACGTCGCGGCGCCCCTCGCCGCGGCTCTCGTGATAGCGGCGGATGGCGAGCAGACCCGCGTACTCGCCCTGGCTGCCCGCGTTGGGTTGCAGCGAGACCGCCGCGAAGCCGGTGATCTCCTCCAGCTGCGCCCGCAGGCTCTCGAAGAGCGCCTGATAGCCGGCCGCCTGCTCGCGCGGGGCGAAGGGGTGCAGGTGGGAGAACTCCGGCCAGGTGACCGGGATCATCTCCGCGGTGGCGTTCAGCTTCATCGTGCACGAGCCCAGCGGGATCATGCTCGCGTTGAGCGCCAGGTCGCGCGTCTCCAGCCGGTGCATGTAGCGCAGCATCTCCGTCTCGGAGTGATGCGTGTTGAAGACCGGGTGGGCGAGGTACGCGCTGGTACGCGCCAGCGGGGCGGGGAAGTCGGCGTCGACTTCCCGCAGGAGCGCGGCGACGTCGGCGCCTTCCGCGCCGAAGGCTGCGAGCAGGTCGGCGACGTCGGAGGGGGTGGTCGTCTCGTCGAGCGAGACGCCGAGCGAGCCGTCGGCGAAGCGGCGGAGGTTGATCCGCCGCTCCAGCGCGGCGTCCACGACGGCGTCGGCGCCCTGCTTCGGCGCGACGCGGATCGTGTCGAAGAAATGATCGTGGCGCACCGTATCGCCGTGGCGGCGCAGCCCCTCCGCGAGCGCGGCGGCGAGCGCGTGCGTGCGCCCGGCGATGCGCCGCAGCCCGGCGGGCCCGTGCCAGACGGCGTACATGCTCGCCATCACGGCGAGGAGCACCTGCGCCGTGCAGATGTTGCTCGTCGCCTTCTCGCGCCGGATGTGCTGTTCGCGCGTCTGCAGCGCCATGCGCAGCGCCGGGCGGCCCGTCGCGTCGCGCGAGACGCCGATGATGCGCCCCGGGACCTGCCGCTTGTACTCCTCCTTGCACGCGAAGAACGCCGCGTGCGGGCCGCCGTAGCCCATCGGCACCCCGAAGCGCTGGGCGCTGCCCACGGCGATGTCCGCCCCGAACTCGCCGGGCGGTGTGAGCAACGCCAGCGCGAGCAGGTCGGTGGCGACGGTCACGAGCGCACCCGCGGCGTGGGCGCGCTCCGCGAGGTCGCGCAGCTCCTCCACCCTCCCGTCGGTCTCCGGGTACTGCAGGAGGACGCCGAAGACGCGCTCGTCCGGCTGGAAGGTGCGGTGGTCGCCCACGACCAGCTCGAAGCCGCGCGCCTCGGCTCGCGTCCGCACCACGCCGATCGTCTGAGGGTGGCAACCCTCGGAGACGAAGAAGACGTTCCTGGTCTCGCTCCCGACGATCGCGTCCGCCATCGCCATCGCCTCCGCGGCGGCGGTGCCCTCGTCGAGCAGCGAGGCGTTGGCGATCGGCAGCCCCGTGAGGTCGATCACCATCGTCTGGAAGTTGAGCAGCGCCTCCAGGCGCCCCTGGGAGATCTCCGCCTGGTAGGGCGTATAGGCGGTGTACCAGCCCGGGTTCTCGAGGACGTTGCGCAGGACGACCGGCGGCGTGACCGTCCCGTAGTAGCCCATCCCGATGCACGAGCGGAAGACCTGGTTCCCGGAGGCGATCTCGCGCAGCTCGGCGAGCACCTCCGTCTCGGTGCGCGGGTCGCCCAGCTCCAGCGGGCGACGCATGCGGATGTCGGCGGGGATGGTGGCGTCGACGAGGGCATCGAGCGAATCGAAGCCGAGGACGTCGAGCATCTCCCGGACCTCCTCCTCGTTCGGCCCGATGTGCCGGGGAACGAAGCTCTCCCTGCCGAAGTGGTCTGTATCGTTCACGATGACTATATCTTCGTGTGGCGGTGGCGCTTGGCGAGCGGGAAAAATAGCGGCGCGTGCGGCGGAGGCGCCAGGAGGTCGTCGGCCTTCGGCTGTCGGTCGTCGGTCCCCGTACCGCCGCTACCGGCGCACACCCGACCGACGACCGACGACTGATGACGGACGACTGATGTCCGACGCCCTCCTGTCACACCGCTCCCGCATCGATCGTTCTCCCCATCGGATCACCCGAGACAGCACCCGTGGACTTCGACAGCCTCTTCCGCCGCCTGTATCCGCAGCTCTTCCGCTACCTGCACCGGCTCACCGGGAGCGCGGACGCGGCGGACGACCTGGCGCAGGAGAGCTTCTCGCGGCTGCTGGGGCGCTCGATGCCGGACGACGATGCGAGGCGCTGGCTCTTCACCGTCGCGACGAACCTGGCGCGCGACGCCGCCCGCCAGACGTCGAACCGCCGGCGGCTGCTCTCCCTGGTGGCGGCGGAGCGCCCGGATCGGGTGGTGCCGGACGACACGGTGGTGCGGCGCGAGTCGGTCGAGGCGGTCCGCGCCGCGCTGGACGGCATCCCGGCGCGCGACCGGGCGATGCTGCTGATGCGCGAGGAGGGGCTGCGCTATCAGGAGATCGCGCAGGCGGTGGGGGTGGCGCCGGGCTCGGTGGGGACGTTGATCGCGCGGGCGGCGAAGAAGTTCGCCGCGGCGTACCTGGAGCAGGGGCGAGGCGATGAATCATCCGGATGAGGGAACGCTGCAGGCGCTCCTGGACGGCGAGGTGGCGGGAGCGGACCGCGCCGACGTGGAGGGCCACCTGGCGGGGTGTGCGACCTGCCGCGAGGCCTACGACGAGGCGGCGGCGCGGGCGCGAGCGCTTCGTGAGGCGCTGTCGTGCCTCGACGTGCCCGCGCCCGTTGCCCCGGCCCGCCGGCGCGTGGCGGCGCGGCGGAGGTTCGGGGGGAGGGCGGCTCTGCCCTGGGCCGCGGTCTTCGTGCTGGTGGCGGCGACGGCGCTCTCGGCGACGGTGCCCGGCTCCCCGCTGCGCAGGTGGTGGAGCGCGGCCGCGGAGCGGGCGACCGCCGCGCCGGCGTCGGTTCAGGCGAGCGCCGCGGCCGCTCCCGCACCGGAGCCCGCGAGCGGTGTCTCGGTGCGCCCCGTCGACGGCCGGCTGCGGGTCTCGCTGGTGGACGCCGCGCCCGGTCTGCGGCTCGGCGTGCGCTTCGGCGAGGCCTCACGGGCGAGCGTGACCGCGAGCGGGGAGGCGGCGGGCGCGAGCTTCCGCACCGGGCCGGGGAGTATCGAGGTGCGCGGCGCGGGGCCGGGGCGGGTGGAGGTGGCGATCTCCCGCGCGGTGAAGGACTTCTCACTGAGCGTCAACGGTCGGGTCTATCTCGTCGGTGACGGAGCGGGCCTGCGGGTCTCCGGCCCCGCGTCGGCCCCGGCCGGTCCCGAGATCGAGTTCGAGGTCCCGCGGTGATCACCCTGCTGCTGGCGGGCACGCTGCTCCTGGCCCCGCGGGCCGACACGCTCCCGGGCGCCATCCGGGGGCAGGTGCGCAGCGCGTCGACCGACAGGCCGCTGGTGGGCGCCGTCGTCGAGCTGCGGAGCCCCGCGCGCAGCCGCTCGACTCTCACCGACAGTGCCGGGGACTACGCCTTCGCCGGCGTACGGCCCGGCCGGGCGGCGATCCGGGCGTCGCTCCCGGACCACGAGCCGCTGGAGGTCGACGTCCTCGTCCCGGCGGGAGGGGCGCTGACGCTCGACCTCTCGCTGGAGCCCCGGCCGCTCGCGCTGCGCTCGCTCGTCGTCCACGGGCGGGCGGGGCGGACGGAGGAGCCCGACTCGCTCTCCGCGCCCCGCGCCGACGCCGCGCTCGCCGAGGCCGCGGCCCTGCAGGGCCTGCCGGCGGCCGGGGTCCTCGGCGCGGGCGGGCCGGGGGGTGGGGGTGGGGGCGGCGTCGAGCCGCCGGATCCCCCCGACGTGCTCTACGTGCGCGGGCTCTCCTCCGAGCAGAAGCTCGTCCTGCTCGACGGCGCGCCCGTTTACGCGCCCTTCCACCTCGGCGGGCTCCTGGAGCCCTTCGAGCCGGGGGTGCTGAGCTCCGCGACGATGTACCTCGGCGGCGCGCCCGCCCGCTACGACGGCGGTCTCTCCTACATCCTCGACCTCACGACGCGCCGGGGCGACTCCGACCGCGTGGCCAGCTCCGGCGCGGTGGACCTGCTGGGCGCGCACACCGTCCTGGAGGGGCCGCTGGCGGGCGGCGCCACCTTCCTGCTCGGCGGCCGCGCCGTCCACGCGCTGGGGCTGCGGCCGTTCCTCGAAGACGACTTCCCCTACTCGTACGGGGAGGGCCTCGCGCGCGTGGACGTACCGGTGGGGAATGGCAGCCTCGCCGTCACCGGCTTCGCGAACCGCGAGGCGATCCGCTTCGATTCCATGAGCGCGTCCGACGGTGCGGCGGCGTGGAGCAACGGCGCCGCTTCCGTTCGCTATCACGGCTCGCTGCTCGGATCGCGGGCGACGCTCACGGCCGCCTTCGGCGCCTTCACGGCGGCGCTGCCGTCGCTGGACCGGCCCGCCGCCGCGCGGGGGCGGGCGCGGCGGCTGCGCCTCGCGGGCGACTTCGAGCGGGGCCCGGCGCGGGCGCGGCTCGGCTACGGCGTCTCGTACGAGGAGGTGCGGCAGCGCACGGAGAGCCGCGCGGGGCCCGGGGTGGCGGGCGTTCGGGCCGCCAGCGGGGGCGCCTACGTCGAGCGGGAGTGGCGCCTCTCCGACGAGGTGCGCCTGCGCGGCGGGTTGCGGGGGGACGTCTTCTCCGTCGACCCGGCTCCGCGGATCGCCCCGCGCGTCTCGCTCACCTGGGCGCTCTCGGACGACGCGGCGCTCACCGCCGCGGTCGGCGCGGTGCACCAGTACGTCGACGTCCCGCGGCCTCTGACGATCGCGCAGGCCGACGGCCGGACGGATACGCTCTTCGCCGACGGCGGCTTCGCCGTGGGTCGCGCCACGCACGCCACGCTCGCCCTCGACCAGCGTTTCGATCACGGCTTCCGGTTGAGCGTGAAGGGCTTCTTCAAGGACTTCGCCGAGGTGCCCGCCGCGGCGATCCCCCCGAGCGAGGCGTCGGGGCTGGAGATCGACGTGGGCCGGAGCGTCGGGCGGGTGCAGGGCTGGCTCGGCTACTCGCTCGCCTGGGTCTGGTCGCTGCCCGGCAGCGGCCTCTACACCGAGCGCTTCGCGGGCCGGAACCTGGTCAACGCCGGCCTGCGCGCCGGGATCGGGCGCGGGGTCGAGGTCGACGCGCGCGTGGCGTACGGCAGCGGGCTGCCGTACTCGGCCATCCCCCTGACGCCCGCGAACTACGCCGGGTACGCCAACGACGGGTACCCGGGTGCGAGTTACCCCGGCTGGGTCGCCCTGTCCAGCGGGGGAACGGTCTCCGCGTCCGGCGGGGGCATCGTGCCCACGCCCTCCGCCGAGCCGTACCTCCGCGTGGATCTGGGTCTCTCGCGCACCTTCACGCCGCAGTGGGAGGGCCGCGCGACGACGATCGCGCCGTACATCCGTCTACTGAACGCGCTCGATCGCCGCGACGCGGTCTTCTACCGATACCGGCAGGACGACCGGGTCACCCGGCCGATCGACGCCCTGCCGCTCCTGCCCACCGTCGGGGTGGAGTGGAAATTCTGAACCGGAGGCCGGGATGCGCACACTTCGCAGGCTCGCCGTTCCGCTCGCGCTGACTCTCGCCGTGGGGCCGCTCCTCGCCGGGTGCGCGGAGGCGCCCACGACGCCGCAGCCGATCACCGACCTCCCGCGCCCGCTCAGCGCCGCGGAGCAGGGCGTCATCGGCGCGAGCAACTCCTTCGCCTTCGACCTCCTCCGCGAGGTCAGCCGCGAGCAGCCCGACGACAACGTCTTCCTCTCTCCACTGAGCGCGTCGATGTCGCTGGGTATGGCGATGGCCGGCGCGCGCGGCACCACGCTGGACGCCATGAGCGGCACGCTCGGCTTCGGGGGCCTCTCGCAGCACGAGATCGACGCCTCGTACCGCAGCCTGATCGATCTGCTGCGCGGTCTCGATCCCGAGGTGCAGATGCAGCTCGCCAACTCGGTCTGGTACCGGCGAGGCATCCAGTTCGACCCCGCCTACTTCGACACCACGAGCACCTACTTCGACGCGCGGGTCGAGGGGCTCGACTTCGACGACGCCTCCTCGGTCGGCGTCATCAACGACTGGGTGAAGGAGAAGACGCAGGGGAAGATCGGCTCCATCATCGAAGGCATCGGACCGCTCGACGTGATGTTCCTCGTCAACGCCATCTACTTCAAGGGCGCCTGGACGCGGCAGTTCGACCGGTCGCGGACGCAGGACGCGCCGTTCTACGATGCCTCGGGCAAGCAGCAGGTGGGGACGGTGAAGATGATGCACCGGCCGGGGCCGACCGAGCTCTACCGCGGCGAGAACTTCCTGGCGGCGGACCTCCCGTACGGTGGTGGCGCTTTCTCGATGACGGTCCTGGTGCCCGATCCAGGAGTCCCGGTGGACTCGGTCCTCGCCTCGCTCGACCCCGACCGGTGGGCGGCGATCACCGGCGGCTTCGCCGAGGCGGCGGACGTGGACGTCTATCTACCGCGGTTCCGGCTGGAATACGCGAAGAAGCTGAACGATGCACTCGGGGCGCTGGGGATGGGGATCGCGTTCGGCGGCGGCGCGAACTTCACCGGCATGGCGCCCGAGGGCGGCCTCTCCATCAGCAACGTGCTCCAGAAGACGTACGTGGACGTCGACGAGGAAGGCACGGAGGCGGCGGCGGCCACCAGCACCGGCATCGACGCCGGGGCGTACCACCCGCCCGTCCGGATCGACCGCCCCTTCCTCGTCTTCATCCGCGAGCACCTCTCGGGGACGGTGCTCTTCGCGGGCAGGATCATGCTGCCGGAGGGCGGCTGAACGGCCTCAGGCGCGGCTGAGGAGCTCGCAGCGGACGGTACGGATGCCGTGGCCGCCGAAGTCCACCTCCGCTCGCTCGCCCGAGACCTCGAGGACGATGCCGGATCCGAAGGTCTCGTGCGAGATCTCCTCGCCGGGCACGAGCTCGTCCTCCTCCTCGCCGACGAGCGCGGCCACCTCGGCGTCGGTCATCGTGGCCGTCGCCTCGGCGCGCGGCGCGGCGGCGGCGCCGAGGTCGTTGTCGCAGTGGCCGCAGCGGAAGTCCTCCAGCGGCTCGTGGCCGAAGTACTCGAGAATGATGCGCGTGCGGCACTGCGCGGTGCGGCAGTAGCGGACGATCGCCTCCAGCTTGCGCCGGTCCATCTCGCGGCGCTCCTCGTAGTCGTGCAGCTCGCGGCTGAGGTCGGTCTGCGTCACGTCGTCCGCGAGCCGCTCCCAGACCCCGCCACGGTACTCCCGAACCATTCCGTGGCGCTTGAGCAGCGTCATCACGATGCGAGCCTTGCGGCGCGGGACGTCCGCCGCCGAAGCCAGGTCGTCGATCGCGCGGCGCTCGCCGGGCGCCAGCGCGTTCACCACGCGCGCCACCTGCGCGGCCTCGGCGATGTCCGGGTACCTGCCGCCGAGGAAGTAGCCCTGGATGGCGCGGTCCTCCTCGCGGTAGAGGATCGTGCAGCGCGCGGGCTCGCCGTCGCGACCGGCGCGGCCCGCCTCCTGGTAGTAGGCCTCCAGCGAGCCGGGGAAGTGGTAGTGCACGACGAAGCGGATCTCCGCCCTGTCGATCCCGAGGCCGAAGGCGTTCGTGGCGATCACCACCTTCACCCGCCCGGCCGTCCAGTCGTCCTGCGCCTCCTTGCGCTGCCGCGAGCTCCGCTTGCCGTGGTAGAGCGCCACCTCCCAGCGCTTCGAGAGCTGCTCGTGGAGCCGCTCGGCCTCCTTCACCGTCGCCGTGTAGACGATTCCGCTGCCCCCGGTCTCGCGGAGGATACGGTCCAGCGCCGCGTCCTTCGCGGACTCGTTGACGGTGGGCAGCACCTCCAGGAAGAGGTTGGGGCGGATCAGCTCGCCCACGATCCGGAAGGGATCGCGCATGCCGAGCTGCGCCGCGATGTCGTCCTGCACCTCGGGCGGCGCGGTGGCGGTGAGCGCGAGGACGGGCGGGCGGCCCAGCCGCTCCACGATGCCGCCGAGCATCATGTAGTCGGGGCGGAAGTCGTGACCCCACTGGGAGATGCAGTGCGCCTCGTCGACCACGAACAGGGAGATGGTGCGGCCGAGGAGGACGTCGAAGAACTCGCGGTCGCGGAAGCGCTCGGGCGTCAGGTAGAGGATCTTCCCCTCGCCCTGCTCCACCGCTTCCGACTCCAGGCCCTGCTCGCGCGCCGTCAGCGAGGAGTTGATCGTCCGCGCGTCGACGCCGAGCTCCTCCAGCTTGTCCGTCTGGTCCTTCATCAGCGCGATGAGGGGCGAGACGACCACGGTCAGGCCCGGCAGCATCAGCGCCGGGAGCTGGTAGATGAGTGACTTCCCCGAGCCCGTCGGCATGATGACGAGCGAATCGCGCCCGTCCAGCACCGCCTCGATCGCCTCCCGCTGGCCGTCCCGGAACTCCTCCAGCCCGAACTGCTCGCGCAGCAGGCGGTCGACCTCCTCCGCCCGCGTCGTCACCGTGCCAGTGCTCAAGGTCCCTCGCATCGTGTCATGGAAACGTCCGTCTGACGGGGCAGAGGGCAAGCTCCGGACCAGGGGGAGCTATCGGCTATCAGCTATCAGCTATCAGTTACGGCTTGACTGATAGCCGATGCCGATAGCCGATAGCTCCGGGGTCCTCACATCGTCGGGGCGATCCAGACCACGGCGGACTTCAGGCCCTCGCCGGGGGTCATGTGGACGCCGAGGAGCCAGCGGTCGACGCGGTTGTCGGGGTTGGAGTGGTTCCAGCGGACGACCTTCCAGCCGGCGAAGGTCCCGATCGCCGCGCCGGCGACGACGTCGCTCGCCCAGTGCTTGTTGTTGTACATGCGCGAGAGAGCGACGAGCGTGGCGCCGCCGTAGACGACGGTGCCGACGTAGTAGTGCGCGTGCGGCCACCAGTCGCGCGCCTCGGCGGTGAGCACGGCGGCCGCGGCGAAGGCGGTGGCCGAGTGGCCGGAGGGGAAGGACTGGTAGTCGTTGTCGCCGATGCCGCGGAAGAGCTGGAAGGTCCCGGGCCGGTCGCCGCCGGTGACGTACGGCCGGGCCCGTCCGGCGACGCCCTTGACGGCGCGCGTCGTCACCTCGGTCACGAGGAGCGCCTCGCTGCCGTAGAGCCCGAGCTCCGCCATGTTGCGGTCGTGGGAGAGCCGGCCCGCCGCGTAGAGGACGCCGCCGATGATGAACGCCCCCGGCCGCGCGACGGTGCGCACCGCGATGGCGGTATTCTGGAAGAACTGGTTGGCCTGCCGGGTGGAGTCCTGCAGTTGGTCGTGGAAGTAGCGGTCGGCGGGGAACATGGCGATGGTCCCCGCCACGAAGCCGCCGGCGAACCACAGGTCGCTGGGGACGAAGAGGTGCCCCGAACCGGAGCTCGGCGCCGGCTGCGTCTGGGCGACGAGCGGCGCGACCGGTCCGGAGCAGAGGAGCAGGAGCACTACGACGATGGCGCGCACGGTCATCCTCCGGGAGAGGGTGGACTCGCGCCGCGGCGTGCAGGTTCCGCACCGGCGCCGCTCCCTCGCCCGCGGCGCTCAGGCCCCGGCGCCCACCTCCAGCAGCACCCCCTCCCGCACGCCGACGCTCGAGACGACTATCTCCGTCGCGCCGAGCTGCTCGGCGACGTACTCGTAGACGACGGCCGCGGGGACGATCACGTCGGAGCGGTCGGCGCGGAGGCCGAAGCGCTCCATGCGCGCCCGGGCCGACATCCCGGCGAGGCGGCCCAGGATCTCGCGCAGCCGGGAGAGCGGGAGCCGCCGCACGCCGCCGGTGTCGGCGCGCGCCCCGACCAGCCCGGCGAGGACCTCGATGTTGCCGCCCGTGGCGATGGGGCCGGCCCGGCGCGCCTCCTCCGCCGCGGCCCGCAGGCGCGCCGTCAGCGGGCTCCCGGCGAGCAGCCGGCGCAGGCGCGCGGGGTCGTCCGCGCCCGCGTCGCCGAGCTCGTCGAGCAGCCGGACGGTGCCCAGGGGGAACGATTCCGTCCACCGGATGCGCTCCGCATCCACCCGCGAGATCTCCAGGCTCCCCCCGCCCAGGTCCACCACCACCCACTCGCGCTCCCCGAGCGGGATCCCGTGCCGGATCGCGAGCCAGGTGAGGTGCGCCTCGTCCTCGCCCGTGATCGGCTCCACCCGGACGCCCGCCGCCTCCCCGGCACGCCGGACGAACTCCGCGCCGTTCGCGCTCTCCCGCACCGCGCTCGTCGCCACCGCGCGGTAGCGCGTCACCCCCAGCTCGTCCATCCGGCGGCGGAAGCCGCCGAGCGCCTCCACCGCGGCATCCAGCGCCTCCGGCGAGATGCGGCCGGTGAGGAAGACCTCCTGGCCCAGCCGCACCGCCGCGCGGTCGGAGGCGATCTCCGCCCACTCCGCCGGCCCGGAGAACTCCGCGGCGAGAAAGCGGATGGCGTTCGAGCCGATGTCGATCGCGGCGGCGCGGACGGGAAAGGGAGCTTGGTCGGGCGGCATCGGCACTGGGTCGTCGGTCGTCGGTCGTCGGTCGTCGGTGATTCTCGCGGGAGCGGGAGTGACGAATGGTTCCGTATCTTCGCGCGCTCGGCGCTTCCCTACCTGGCAGCGTTCTTGCCATCGATGGCCGAAAACCGGTCAACCAAGAGAGATCGTGAGCGAGGACAATGCCTCCAGTTCGGCCGCGAGCGCAAGGAATCTGCCGGACCGCCGCCACCACCGTCATTCGCCGCTGACCGAGGCGCCCATCCGCGTGCGCCCGGTCCCCATCGCGCGCCTCCTGCTCTACTACGCCGTCGTGGCCGCGATCCTGGGGGGGCTCGCCTGGCTCTCCCCGCTCGTGCGGCACGCGTACCTGTCGCCCATCGACGCGCCGATCGTCGACAAGAAGGACCTGCTCAACGTCCTGGGGTCCAACGGTGCGGCCGTGGATACGGCCGTCTCGGCCGTCGGCGCGAGCTTCAGCGCGGCGGGCGTCCGCACGCTCACCACGGCGCTCGTGGTGGTCGGCGCGCTCGTGCTCGTGCTGCCGGTGGCGTGGGTCTACATGTTCACCAAGCGGCTGCGCTACGACGCCTCGCTCGTCCAGTCGGTCATCATCCTCCCGGTGGTGATCACCGGCGTACTGATGATCGTGAAGAACAGCGTCGCGCTCGCCTTCAGCCTGGCGGGGATCGTGGCGGCGGTGCGCTTCCGCAACACGCTCAAGGACCCGAAGGACGCCGTCTACATCTTCCTGGCGCTCGCCATCGGCATCGCCTCGGGCGTGCAGGCCCTCGACATCGCGCTCGTGCTCTCGCTCGCCTTCAACCTCGTGGTGCTGGGGCTGTGGAAGTTCAACGTGGGCGCGATCTACAGCAACGAATACGGCCCACGCGGCATCCTGAACATCGGAGACCGGCGGCTGATGGTGGCGCAGGAGCCGGAGGGGCGCCGCGAGGTCAAGGCGCGCATCACGTCGGAGTCGGATGGAATGAAGGCCGACGGGATCCTGCTCGTCCACACGACCGACCCCGAGTCCGCCCGCCACGCGGTCGAGTCCTCGCTGAGCCAGATCAGCAAGGACTGGAAGCTCGCCCGGGTCACCGGCGGGTCGGACGACACGAGCACGCTGGAGTACCTCGTTCGGCTGAAGAAGAAGTCGAGCGTGGTGGATCTGCTGATCGAGCTGGACGATCGCTGGCCGCTGCAGGTGGCGGCGGCGGAGTTCGTCCCCGGCCGGCTGAAGAAGGGCGAGGCCGAGTCGTGAGGGGCGCTCCCGCCCTCGCCGCGGTCCTCGCCTGCGTCTGCCTCCTGGCGGGGTGCGGGCGCCGCTCGTTCGAGGCGCGGATGGCGACGCGCGCGGAGGAGACGGCCGTTGCGCTCTTCCTCATCGGCGACGCGGGGAGCCCGGCGCCCGGCGGGGAGCCGGTGCTGAAGGCGCTCCGGGCCGAGCTGTCCGCCGGCACGGAGAAGAAGTTCGTCGTCTTCCTGGGCGACAACATCTACCCCGCGGGGATGCCCGATTCGACGGCTCCGACGCGCGCCGGGGCGGAGTGGATCATCGAGCGACAGATGGACGTGCTGAGGGGCACCGGTGTGCACGGGGTCTTCATCCCCGGCAACCACGACTGGGCCGCCGGGCGCGCCGACGGCTGGCGGGCCGTGGTGCGCGAGGGGCGCTTCGTCGACCGCAACGGCGGGGGCCTCGTCGAGTTCCTGCCGCGCGGGGGCTGTCCGGGCCCGGCGGTGAGGGACGTCGGCCCGGTGCTGCGGCTGATCTTCCTCGACACGCAGTGGTGGCTGCAGGAGGAGGGACCGAAGCCGGTGGGGGACACGGCGCGCTGCGCGGCCTCGACCCCGTCCGGCGTGGTGGCGGGGATCGCCGCGGCCCTGCGCGGCGCCGCGGGGCGGTCGACGGTCGTCGTGGGGCACCACCCGGCCATCTCGGGCGGAGAGCACGGCGGCCATTTCGGCTGGCAGGCGTACCTCTTCCCGCCGTACCCGCTGGCGCGCCGCCTGGGGCTCTTCGCGCCGCAGGACGTCAACGGCCCGGCGTACCGCCGGCTCCGCGATGCGCTGCGGCGTGCCTTCGCGCCGTACCCGCCGGACGTCTACGCCGCGGGTCACGACCACGACCTGCAGGTCCTCCACGGACCGGTGGCCCGGTACGCCGTCGTGAGCGGCGGCGGCATCTACGGCCACTGGACGCCCGTGCGGATGATCTCTTCGTCGCTCTACGCGCGGAAGGCGAGCGGCTTCGTCCGGCTCGACATCCGGCGCGACGGCTGGGCCCGGCTCAGCGTCCAGGTGGTGGACTCGACCGGGACCGCGCACGAGGACTACTCCTTCTGGATTCGCCCGAACACGACCACGTGATGATCGTTCTCCTCTGTTTTCTGGCCCTCGCGTTCGTCGCGCCGCGCCCGCTCGCCGCACAGGCCGACTCGGTCACCGTGGTCGCGGGGCCGCAGTACGGTGCCGCCCCCTGGCAGGAGGCGCTCCTCGGCACGCACTACCGCGAACTGTGGACGGCGCCGATCCGCGTTCCGGTCCTCGACCTGCAGCATTTCGCCGGCGGCCTCACCCCGGTCGAGATCGGCGGCGGCCTGCA
This sequence comes from Longimicrobiaceae bacterium, assembly GCA_035707865.1. Classification (GTDB taxonomy): domain Bacteria; phylum Gemmatimonadota; class Gemmatimonadetes; order Longimicrobiales; family Longimicrobiaceae; genus DASSTO01. The sequence continues at coordinate 16,005 of DASSTO010000172.1, forward strand.
GACGATCACGCTCCATCTCGACGGCGCGGACGGGCGCGAGTACGTCTTCCGCTCCGTCGACAAGGATCCGAAGATGGCCGACGAGCCGTCGCTGCGCGGGACGGTGATCGCGGCCCTCGTGCGCGACCAGACCAGCTCGCTCAACCCCGGCGGCGCCCTGGCCGTCCCGACGATCCTGGACGCAGTGGGCGTTCCGCACCCCACGCCGGGCCTCTACGTGATGCCCGACGATCCCGCGCTCGGCGAGTTCCGCGAGCAGTTCGCCGGCATGCTGGGCACCCTGGTGGTGAAGCCGAACGAGCAGGAGGGCGACCACCCGGGCTTCGGGGGGTTCAGCAAGATCACGGGCACCGACAAGCTGCTGGAGCGGCTGGAGGACGATTCGGACGACCGGGCCGACGCGCGCGCCTATCTCAAGGCACGCCTGGTGGACATGGTGATCGGCGACTGGGACCGCAACCCCGACAACTGGCGCTGGGCGGAGGTGGACAGCGGGAGCGTCCACCACTGGGTCGCCATCCCCCGCGACCGCGATTACGCCTTCGTGGACTACGATGGCCTCCTGATGAAGATCGGTCGCAACTTCGTGCCCAACGCGGTCCACTTCACCCCGAGGATCAAGAACGTCTACGGGCTCACCCTGAACGCGCGTGCCCTCGACCGCCGGCTCCTCGCGAGCCTGGACCGCGCGGCGTGGGACTCGGTGGCGGCATTCGTCCGGAGCCGGATCACCGATGCGGTCATCGACTCCGCCGTTGCCCACCTCCCCGCGGCATACCGGGAGATCGGCGGCGCGGAGCTGGCGCGGCGGCTGAAGTCGCGGCGGAACAGCCTCCCGGACGCCGCCCGCGAGTACTACCGGCTCCTCTCGACGGACGTGGACGTGGACGCCACGGACAAGCGGGACGTCGCCTTCGTCGATCGGCTCCCCGACGGCTCCGTGGACGTGCGCATCTACGACGCGGACAGGGAGGGCCGGCCGAAGCCGCGGCCGTACTTCCATCGTCTCTTCCCGCGCTCGGAGACGCGCGAGGTGCGGCTCAAGATGCACGGCGGGGACGACCGGGTGACGGTGCGCGGCGGCACCGGCCCGGGCGTCACCGTGCGCGTGGTCGGCGGCGGCGGCGACGACGTGCTCGCCGATTCGTCGCGCGCCGGGAGGACGGCGTTCTACGACGACCGGGGCTCGAACCGCTTCATCCGCGGCGCGGCGACCTCGATCTCCACCCGGCCGTACGACCCGCCGGACACCACGCGGTCGGTCAGCGGCGAGACGTACCGGGACTGGGGGAGCCGGACCACCATCTTCCCCGCGGTGGGCTGGCACGGGCCCGACGGGCTGCTCGTGGGGGCCGCGCTCACCTCCACGCGCTTCGGCTTCCGGCGACCGCCGTACGCGCACTCCGTGACCGTGCGCGCGATGATCGGCCTCGCGACGGGGGCGGTGGGCGCGGAGGTGAAGGGTGACGTGCACCTTCAGAACTCCGACGCGGGCTACAGCTATCGGCTGCTCGCGACCCAGCTGGAGTCGATGCACTTCTACGGGCTCGGCAACGAGACCGAGGCGGGGCGGAGCTCCGACTTCTACGTCGTCCGCCAGGACCGGTTCGAGGCCGACGCGCTCTACCGCTTCGATCTGCCCGGCCCGCCGACGCTGGAGGTCGGGCCGGTGGTGAAGTTCATGCACTCGCAACTGCCACCCGGCACGCCGTTCGCGCTGGAGCAGCGCTACGGCCGGGATTTCGGGCAGGCCGGCGCGCTCACGGAGCTGACGCTCGACACCCGGGACCACCGGCTCTTCCCCGACCACGGCGCGCTGGTGGGGATCGGCGGCTCGGCCTACCCGGGCATCTGGAGCGCGAAAGGGGCCTTCGGCGAGGCCCACGCGAGGGCGTCGGCCTACCTGACCCTGCCGCTCTCTCTGCGTCCGATGCTCGCGCTCCGCGCGGGGGGGCAGCGCGTATGGGGCGATTACCCGCTCCACGAGGCGGCCTTCCTCGGTGGCTCGACCTCTCTGCGCGGATACCCCACGCAGCGCTTCGCGGGCGACGCGATGCTCTTCGGCAACGCCGAGCTCCGCGTCCCGGTCGACACGGTGAAGCTGCTGGTGCGGGGCGAGCTGGGCGTGCTGGGGCTCGTCGACGCCGGCCGCGTGTACCTCTCGGGTGAGGATTCCGACGCCTGGCACCGGGCCGCGGGCGGAGGGCTCTGGTTTCGCTTCGCGATCCGCGGCAATCCCCTCTCGGCGAGCGTCACCTATGCCTACGGCGACGCCGGCCGCGTGTACTTCAAGCTCGGCGCTCCATTCTGACCACCGAGACCGTTGAGCCGATGAGATCAGGCCGTGTTCTTCGACTCGATGTCCCCTCGCGCGGGGTGCTCGACCGGCTGGCGGCGGAGGACCGCCCCGGCGGTCTCGAAGCCGGCGAGGCGCGCACCTCCTTCTGCCGCGACCTCTACCTCGACAGCTCCGACGGCGACCTCGAGGAGAGGGGCGTCACCGTGCGCTTCCGGATCTTCCCCGAGGGTACCCGGCAGCTGACGGTCGACGTGCGCGAGCGCGGGGGCGAGGGCGGCGGAGCGAGCCGGCGCGCCCGGGCGACGGTGGAGGCACCCGAATGGGAGGTCGCGCTGCGCGGCGGCTCGGAGCCGGCGAGGCTCCTGCAGGCGATGATCGACCCCGGCCGCCTCCGGGTTCAGATGGAGCTGGAGACGACCCGCCGCACGCGCGATCTGCGCGACCCGGCGAGCCCGGGGACGCTCGTCCTCGCGATGCTGGACGCCGTGGTGCTGCGTAGCGGCGAGCGGAGCGCCGAGCTCTTCGAGCTGCAGCTTCGCTTCGACGCCCCGGCCGCGCCGCGGGTGCAGGCACTCGTGAATCGCCTGGAGACGGAGCTCGGGCTGAACGTGGTGCTGGCCGGGCGCTTGGCGCGCGCGCGAGAGATCCTCGCCGAGCTCGACCAGCGCATCCGCGAGCGGGCGGTCCGCGCGGCGCGGCAGGTCGCGGTGGTGGCAGTTCGCGAAGGCAGGATCGCCCTGGGGGAGGAGGACGGCGCGCTCACGGTGCCGACCGGGCCGGGTGAGGGCGAGGCGGCCGCGAGGTCGGTGCTGCGCGCGGCGTTCGGAGAGTCGCGGGGCCGGCTGCGACTCCTGGGCACGAGCGCCGGGCTCGTCGCGCAGCCCGCGGTCGAGGTGTGGCTGGCCGAAGGCGTGGCGGACGGGGAAGAGGCCCTGCGCTGGGTGGCGCCCGGGGATCTGCTCGCGTGCGTGGGCTCGCCCGAGCTGCGCGACCCCGCCACCCTCGGCGCGCTGAACTTCGCCCTGCGCGCCGGAGTGCCGGAGAGCCCGGTCCCCATGTGGAGCGCCGCGCCGCGGGCCCGGAGGGAGAACCCGCTCCGGCGCGTCACGCGCGAGCACGCCCGCGGCCGCCCCGCCGCGACGCCGGCGGGCAAGGGGACCGCGCCCGCGCCCGAGGAGCTGCTCAACATGGAGCTCAGCGAGCTCGCCTTCCAGGAGCGCGTGCTCGCCCTCGCCCGCGACGCGCGCACGCCGCTGCTCGAGCGCGTGCGCTTCCTCTCCATCCTGGGGTCGAATCTCGACCAGTTCTTCATGACCCGCGTCGCGGGCTTCCAGCACCAGCTCACCTCCGGCCGCCGCAAGCGCACGATGGACGGCCTGACGGCCGCGCAGCAGCTCGCTCTCATCGGCATCCGCGTCCGCGAGATCCTGGCGGGCGTGTACGGCTTCCTCTGGGGCGAGCTGGTGCCCGCGCTCGGCCGTGAGGAGATCGCGCTCCTCTCCTGGGACGAGCTCGAAGAGCAGGACCGCGCGTACCTCATGGAGAACTACGCGCTGCCGCTCGGCGCGGTGCTCACGCCGCTCGCCGCCGATCCCAGCCACCCCTTCCCGCACATCCGCAACCTGCGCCCCGCGCTCGCCGTCGTGCTGCGCGTGCCGGAGACCGGGACGGAGCACTTCGCCGCCATCGAGCTGCCCGGCGACTTCCCCCGCCTGGTGCCGCTGCCGGGCGGCCGCCGCTTCGTCCCGCTCGAAGCGGTGATCCGCGCGGCGCTGCCGGCGCTCTTCCCCGGCCTCGACGTCGTCGCCGCGCACGTCTTCCGCGTCACCCGGAGCGCCAACTTCAGCATCGACGAGGAGTCCACGAGCGACCTGCTCGAGGCCGTGCAGGAGAAGGTGCTGCAGCGCCCCCTGGGACCGGTGGTGCGGCTCGAGGTGGAGGCGTCGATGCCGGAGCGCATGCGCCAGCTCCTGCTGCGCGAGATGCAGTTCGAGGACGAGGACGAGATCTCCGGGCTGCGCGAGGAGGACGTCTACCCCGTCGACCGTCTCGTGGACCTGATGGGCCTGCGCGAGATCGCGCAGCTGCCGATCGAGGAGCTCCACTATCCGCCGCTCCCGCGCTCCTGCCCCCTCGATCCCGACACCCCGGTATGGGAGATCGTGGACCGGGGCGACGTCCTCGTCCGCTTCCCGTTCGACTCCTTCGAGGAGACGGTCGAGCGCGTGCTCGCCGAGGCCGCCGGGGACGAGGCGGTCGCCTCGATCAAGATCACGCTCTACCGCACCAACCGCTCGTCCGGCGTCGTCGAGCTCCTGCGCCGCGCCCGGCGCAACGGGAAGGACGTCCTCTCGCTGGTCGAGCTCAAGGCCAGCTTCGACGAGCAGAGAAACATCGAGTGGGCACGCGCGCTGGAGTCGGCGGGCATCCACGTCGTCTACGGGCCCGCCCACCTGAAGGTGCACGCCAAGATCATGCTGATCGCGCGGCGGGAGGGCGAGGGCCTGCGCCACTACGCGTACATCGGCACCGGGAACCTCAACGCCGCGACCGCCGCCGGGTACACCGACCTGGGCCTGCTCACGGCCGAGCCCTCGATCACCGGCGAGCTCCAGGACGTCTTCAACGGCCTCGCCGGCTACGCGATCCGCACCGAGTACCCGCGGCTGCTCGTGGCGCCCTTCAACATGCGAGAGCGCTTCCTCGCGCTCATCGACCGCGAGGCGGAGCACGCCCGCGCCGGGCGCGGCGGCCGCATGCGCGTGAAGATCAACGGCCTCACGGACGCGGAGATCATCCAGGCGCTCTACCGGGCCTCGCAGGCCGGCGTGCGCGTCGAGCTCGTCGTCCGCGGCATCTGCTGCCTGCGACCGGGCGTGCCGGGGCTCTCCGAGAACATCACCGTGCGCAGCATCCTCGGCCGCTTCCTGGAGCATTCGCGCATCTTCCGCTTCGACAACGCGGGCGAGCCGGAGTACTTCATCGGCTCGGCCGATTGGCGGCCCCGCAACCTCAGCCGGCGCGTGGAGGTGGTCACTCCCGTACGCGACCCCGAGCATCACGCCATGCTCGACACCATCCTCGAGGACGACCTCTCCGACCCCGACGCCTGGGAGCTCCAGCCCGATGGCGACTACGTGCAGGGCGCCACGGCCGGGGAAGGTAGCCGATGAGATGCCTGTTCGCGCTGGGCCTGATGCTCGCCGCCGGCGCGTGCTCGCGCGACGCGCCCGCCGCGCGCGCCGCCGCGGCCGGTCGAGATACCTCGGCCGCCGGGTCCTGCCGGATCGTGGAGCGGTCCACGCCGCTACCGCCCCAGCTGGAGGAGAGCAGCGGCGTCGCCGCCAGCCGCGCGCACTCCGGCGTCCTCTGGACGCACAACGATTCGGGGAACGGACCCGTCGTCTACGCCGTCGGCGCCGACGGCCGGCTGATGGGAGCGGTGCGGGTGACGGGCGCGAAGAACCACGACTGGGAGGATATCGCCGTCGGACCCTGCGCCTCCGCCGGCGACTGCCTCTACGTCGCCGACACCGGCAACAACGACGAGGAGCGTGACGACCTCGCCATCTATCGCTTTCCGGAGCCGGATCCCCGCGCCGCGCACACCGCGCCGGCGGAGCGCTTCCGCCTCCGCTATCCGGACGGCGAGCACGACTCCGAGGCGCTCTTCGTCCTGCCCGACGGCGCGATCTACCTGGTGACCAAGGGGCGGCACGGGCGCGTCTCGCTCTACCGCTACCCCGGTACGCCTTCGCCCGGCCGCGAGGCGGTGCTCGTTCACGTCGCCGACCTTACCGAGCACGCGCCGGACCACCCGGCGCTCGTCACCGGCGCGGACGCGTCGCCGTCCGGCCGCTTCGTCGCCATCCGCACCTACGGGAGCCTCTCCATCTACCGCGCCGCCGCGCTCACCAGGGGCGACGTCGCACCCGAGCTGACCGTCGATCTCACTCCGGTCGGCGAGATGCAGGGGGAGGGCGTCGCGCTCCTCGACAACGGCCGCGTCGTGCTGACCAGCGAGGCCGGCTCGAAGCACCTGCCCGCCACCATCGCGGTTCTCGGCTGCTCGCTGCCCGGGCGGTGAGCGCCGCTCCGGCCACCTCTGGCAGGGAACTTGCCCCGCCTCGGCGGCCCGCAGCGCCGGTTTCTCCAGTCCCGGCGCGACTTTGCACGCTTCTGCCCGAGGACGACGATGAAGGTAGCGGTGGTGGGCACCGGGTACGTGGGACTGGTGGTGGGCGCCTGTCTGGCGGAGTCGGGCCAGGAGGTGGTCTGCTGCGACATCGACGCGCAGAAGATCGCGCGCCTCGCGCGCGGCGAGATCCCCATCTACGAGCCGGGCCTGGAGCCGCTGGTCTCTCGCAACCTCGCCCAGGCGCGCCTCTGCTTCACCACGGCGGTGGGGCCGGCGTGTGCCGGGGCCGAGATCATCTTCATCGCCGTGGGCACCCCGCCCGGAGAGGACGGCAGCGCGGACCTGAAGCACGTGCTCAGTGTGGCGGAGACCATCGGGAAGAGCATGCCCGAGAGTGGGCCGGAGAAGATCGTCATCACCAAGAGCACGGTGCCCGTGGGCACGGCGGGCAAGGTGAAGGAGATGATCCGCCGGCACACCCCGCGCGCGGTGCACGTCTGCAGCAATCCGGAGTTCTTGAAGGAAGGCGCGGCGGTCAGTGACTTCATGAAGCCCGACCGGGTGGTGGTGGGCGTGGAGTCGAGCTACGCGAGGGAGAAGCTGGAGGAGCTCTATGCGCCCTTTGTTCGCACGGGCAAGCCGGTGTTGTTCATGGACGTGGCTTCGGCCGAGATCACGAAGTACGCGGCCAACGCGATGCTGGCGACGAGGATCAGCTTCATGAACGTGGTGGCGCGGCTCTGCGAGGCGGTGGGGGCGGACGTGGAGAGCGTGCGCCAGGGGATCGGCAGCGACGAGCGGATCGGGAGCAGCTTCCTCTTCGCGGGCATCGGCTACGGGGGCAGCTGCTTTCCGAAGGACGTGAAGGCCCTGATCCACACGTTGAAGGAAGAGGGAGTGGAGGCGAGCCTGCTGGAGGGGGTGGAGCGGGTGAACGCCAGGCAGAAGCAGCTCCTGCTGGAGAAGGTGGAGGCGCGGTACGGCAGAGAGCTGGGGGGGCGGGTGTTTGCGGTCTGGGGGCTCTCCTTCAAGCCGGAGACGGACGACATGCGCGAGGCGCCGGCGCTGGAGGTGGTGCGGGGGCTCTGTGGGCGGGGGGCGCGGGTGGTGGCGCACGATCCGGAGGCGAGAGAGGAGGCCAAGCGGCACTTCGCGGATCTGCTGGAGCAGGGGGTGCTGAAGCTGGAGGCGAGCAACTACGGCTGCCTGGAGGGGGCCGATGCCCTGCTCATCCTCACCGAGTGGCAGCCCTACCGCAGACCGGATTTCGAG
>DASSTO010000173.1:0-7938 GCA_035707865.1 Longimicrobiaceae bacterium
CTCCAACTTCATGCTCTGGCAGATCGCCTACACCGAGCTCCACGTCACCCCCGTCCTCTGGCCCGACTTCAACCGCGACCGTCTCTACGACGCGATCCTGGACTACCAGCGGCGCGAGCGACGGTTCGGCCGCGTGGCCGCGAGCTGAGCGCATGGCGAATGAGACGGGCACGAGGGTTCTGGTCGCGGCGGTCGGGATTCCGATCGTCGTCGGACTGATCTTCCTGGGTGGGTGGCCGCTCGCGGCGCTCCTCGCCGCCGTCGCGGTGTTCGCGGCGCGCGAATTCTACGCGATGGCCGAGAAGAAGGGTGCGCGCCCGCTCCGGCTCGTCGGGTGCGTGGTCGCCGTGGGCTTCGTGGCGCTGGCCGCTCTCGCGCCCGGCGCGGGTCCCGAGCGCGTGGGCTTCGGCGCGCTCCTCACCCTCGCCGTGCTCGCCATCTCCGCGCTCGCCATCTGGGTGCGCGGGGTCGAGGGCGAGCCGCTCCTCTCCATCTCGACGACGGTGATGGGCGCCGTGTACACCGGCGCGCTCCTCAGCTTCGCCCTCTTCCTCCGCCACCTCCCCGGCACCGCGGGCCCCCGGCACGGCACGGCGCTGGTCTTCGCCCCCATCCTCCTCACCTGGACGAGCGACACCTTCGCGTACTTCGTGGGCCGCGCCTGGGGAACGCGGAAGCTGATCCCGCGGGTGAGCCCGGGGAAGACGGTGCAGGGCGCGGCGGGCGCGGTGGTGGGGAGCATGCTCGTGGCGCTCGCCTATGCGCAGCTCCTCGACCGGTTCCCCACCTACCGGCTCTCCGCCCTGGAGGCGCTCCTCTTCGGGCTCGTGATCTCCGTCACCGCGCAGCTGGGCGACCTGGTGGAGTCGCTCCTCAAGCGTGACGCGGGCGTGAAGGACTCGGGCACGCTCCTTCCCGGGCACGGCGGTGCCCTCGACCGCTTCGACTCGCTCCTCTTCACGCTTCCGCTGGCGTACCTCTTCCTGCGGCACTGGGTGGGCCCGATGGGTGGCGGGTGGTGAGCGTCCCCCACGCCGGCCCCGCCGGAGAGCGACTGGGCGTCGCCATCCTCGGCGCCACGGGCTCGATCGGTCGCAGCGCCCTGGCGGTGCTCGAGCAGCACCCCGAGCGCTTTCGCGCGGTCGCGCTCACGGCGCACCGCAACGCCGAGGCGCTGCAGGAACTCACCGGTCGGTGGGCGCCGGAGGTGGCCGTACTGGTGGACGCGCCCGTCCCCGGCCCTGCACCGGGGGGAACGGAGTGGCTGTCGGGGCCCGATGCGCTGCTCGAGGTCGTCACGCGACCCGACGTGGACATCGTCCTCAACGCCCTGGTCGGCGCCGCCGGCCTGGAGCCGACGCTCGCCGCGCTGCGCGCGGGCAAGCGCGTGGCGCTGGCCAACAAGGAGACGCTCGTCTGCGGTGGCGACCTGGTCCTGCGCGCCGCGGCGGAGGGCGGTGGCGTCCTGGTTCCGGTCGACAGCGAGCACAGCGCGATCCTCCAGTGCCTCCAGGGCTCGCGCGACCGCGCGGTGGAGAGGGTGGTGCTCACCGCGTCCGGGGGACCCTTCCGCAACCTCCCCGCCGAGCGACTCGCGGCCGTGCGGCCGGCCGACGCGCTCCGGCACCCGACGTGGAGCATGGGCGCCAAGATCACCATCGATTCGGCCACGCTGGCCAACAAGGCGCTGGAGGTCGTCGAGGCGCACTTTCTCTTCGGCCTCGGGTATGACCGCATCGGCGCGGTGGTCCACCCGCAGTCCATCGTGCACTCGATGGTGGAGTTCGTCGACGGCTCGGTGCTGGCGCAGATGGGCTTCCCCACCATGGAGATCCCCATCCTCTACGCCTTCACCTACCCCGAGCGGCTCCCGTACCGCGCGCGGCGCTTCGACCCGCTGGCCGCGGGGGCGCTGACCTTCGAGCCGATCCGCGAGGCGTGCTTTCCCGCCTTCGGGCTCGGCGTGGCCGCCGGCCGCGCCGGGGGCGGTGCGCCGGCCGTCTTCAACGCCGCAAACGAGGTCGCGGTCGCGGCATTTCTCGCGGAGCGCATCGGCTTCTGCGGGATCTCGGACACGATCGAGCACGTCCTCACCCGCTGGACGGGAGGTGAGGTCCACACCCTGCAGGACGTACTCGAGGCGGACGCGTGGGGCCGCCGCACCGCGCGAACCTTCATCCAGACACAGGCGTCGTGCTGATAACCGTCGTTGCGTTCCTGGTCGTCATCGGCGTCCTCGTCTTCGTGCACGAGCTGGGTCATCTGCTCGCGGCGAAGGCGGTGGACATCGAGTGCCCGCGCTTCTCGCTCGGCTTCGGCCCGCGCCTCTTCGGCTTCCAGTGGGGTGAGACGGAGTACGTCGTCTCGGCGCTCCCGCTCGGCGGGTACGTCCGCATGGCCGGGATGGAGGAGACCGCCGCGCTCGAGGGCGGCGAGGAGCCCGACCGCGAGCCGTCGGATCGCGACTTCGACGCGAAGCCCCTCTGGGCGCGGATCATCGTCGTGATCGCCGGCGTGGTGATGAACTTCCTCTTCGCCATCGCAGCGATCGCGGCCGTGGGGCTGGCCTTCGGCGAGCCGTACAACCCGGAGACGCGCGTGGCGGTGGAGGCACAGCCGGGCGGAGTCGTCGCCGCGCCGCTCGCGGCGGTTCCGCTCGGCGCGCGAGTGACCGCGGTCGGCTCCCGAGAGGTCTCCTCCTGGGAGGACGTGCACGACGCGCTTGCCAGCGCTCCGGCCGGCCCGCTGACCATCCACTTCGCCGCGACGCCGGACGTCCGCCTCGACCTGCCGCGTGACGACTCCGCCCGGACCGCCCTTCTCGCGCCGATTCAGCCGTACATCGCGCCCGTCATCTCCCAGGTGAGCCCCTCGTCGCCGGCTTCGCACGGCGGCATCGAGCCCGGCGACCGCATCCTCTCGGCCGACGGCCGGCCGATCCGCGCGTGGGGCGAGTTCGTGGACGTCGTCCGGGCGCATCCGGACCGGGATCTGCCCCTCACCATCGAGCGCGGCGGCCAGCCGCTCTCGCTGACGGTGAGGCCGGAGCGCCAGATGGAGGAGAACGACCGGGGCGTGAAGGTGCCCGTGGGGCTCCTCGGCGTCGCGCCCGAAGTGCCGACCGCGCACCGGCCGATCGGCCTTGGTCAGGCACTCCACGATGGATGGAGCTACACGTGGGGAACCGCCCACGACATCGTGACGCTGCTGGGCGGGCTCTTCACCGGCGCGGCCTCCCCGCGCAGTCTGGGCGGGCCGCTGACGATCGCGCAGATCTCAGGGCAGGCCGCGCGGCTCGGCACCGACGCGCTGCTCACTTTCATGGCATTCCTCTCGGTGAACCTCGCCGTTCTCAACCTGCTGCCCATCCCCGTGCTCGACGGCGGCCAGCTGTTGCTCCTCCTCATCGAGGGTATCCGCGGCCGGCCACTTTCCATCGAGCAGCGCCTCCGCCTGGCACACGTCGGGCTGATCCTCGTCGCCGGCATCATGCTCTGGGCGATCACCAACGAGGTGCTTCGATTCTTCGGAGTCTGACCCGCCGGGTACGGGACTTTCCCGCATTCCCGGCGGGTGTTAAATTGATCAGTTCCCGGGCCCGAGGGCCTACAGGTTCCGGACCCTACCGGAGCCCAAGTCCGTTCAGTTCAAGTCAGGAGCAGACTGCGGATGGACCGGAGCCAAATCGAGCACATCGAGCGAAGACTTCTCCGTGAGCGCGAGCGGGCCCTGCGCTCACTCGGCCGATTCCAGGAACAGTCGAAGCTCTCCCGTGACGCGTCCGACTCCGACCTCTCCAGCTACTCGTTCCACATGGCGGATCAGGGAACGGATGCGATGGAGCGGGAGAAGGCCTTCCTCTTCGCCAGCAAGGAGGGCCGCTACCTCTACCGGGTCGAGGATGCGCTGCGCCGGCTGTACAACGAGCCGGAGACCTTCGGTCTCTGCCACAGCTGCAAGAAGGAGATCCCGTTCGACCGCCTGGACGCACTCCCGCACGCGCGCTACTGTCTCGACTGCAAGCGGAGGGAAGAAGAGGAAGCGGCGGCGTGACGGCTGCCGCTGGCGACCAGCGTCGGAAAGCCCGGGCATCGCGTCGATGCCCGGGCTTTTCCGTCGTCGATCGTCGGCCATGCGGTGCTACGGCCCCGACGCGCGTCCCCCGACCGACGACAGACGACCGGCAGCCGACGACCCTACAGCAGAGACAGCTGCGGTGGCTGGAGGCGGGCCCTCAGGCGGCCCACGTCGATCGGCTCGATGGACCTGTGCTGGCGTCCCAGGTGCAACTCGCCGCGGAAGCGCAGCCGCTCGAGCGCGCCGCCCACCGTGTCCTCGGCGAGGAGCGGGTCGTTGGCATTCTCGCTCAGGTGCGCCAGGACGACGCCGGCGAGCCAGGGGTGGGCGAGCTCCGCGACGAGCTCGGCCGAGGCGCGATTGGAGAGGTGGCCGCGGCTGCTCGCGATGCGCGTCTTGACCGACCAGGGATACGGGCTCTCCCGCAGGAGGATCTCGTCGTAGTTGGCCTCGAGCACGAGCAGGTCGCAGCCCTGGAGCTCGTGCCGCACCGGTGTCGTCGGCCGGCCGAGGTCGGTGGCTATGCCGAGTTTCTCGCCGGTGGCGGTCTCGGTGACGGTGACGGCGACCGGATCGACCGCGTCATGTACGGTGAGGAAGGGATTCACGCGCAGATCGCCCACCTCGAACGCTTCGGTCGAGCCGTAGAGCCGGACCTCCTCGGTCCCGTTGAGCAGCTTCGCGCAGGCGGCGCGGGTGGGCTCGGTGAGAAGGAGGGGAATCCCGAAGCGGCGGGCGAGGATGCCCATCCCGCGCGTGTGGTCGCTGTGGTCGTGCGTCACGAGGAGCGCCGAGATCGAGTCGGCCGGGATCTCCACCTCGGCGAGCCGGCGCTCGAGGTCGCGGCCGCTGAAGCCCGCGTCGACGAGCAGGCGGGTCTGCGTCGATTCGACGAGGATGGCGTTCCCCGCGCTTCCACTCCCCAGGACGGTGACTCTCACGCGGGCTACTACCGAAGGGGGGTCACCAGGTTCCCGGTGCTACGCGCCCCCTCCGCCACGCGCGCGTGAGCTGGTCCCGGAGCGCCGCGGTCAGGGTCACGCCCCGGCGCTCCATCGCTCGCTCGGCGACCTCGAGGAACTTGTCGAGCCGGAACTCCGTGAGGTCCGCGCCGCTCCCCCAGCTGAACGGCGGTACATACTTGGGCGGCAGCCCCGCGCCGAAGAGATTGCTCCCCGCGCCCACCACCGTGCCCGTGTTGATGAGCAGCCCGATCCCGGTCTTGACGTGGTCGCCCAGGAGACAGCCCATCTTGACCTCGCCCGTGTCCGCCTCGCCCTCGGGCGTCCAGAGGCGGACGGTGCCGTAGTTGTTCTTGAGGTCGCTGTTCGTCGTCTCCGCGCCGAGGTTGACCCAGCGCCCGAGATACGCGTGCCCGAGATGGCCGTCGTGCTGCTTGTTCGTGTAGCCCAGACAGACGCTCTCGCCCACCTGACCGTGGACGCGGCAGACGGGCCCGATGGCGACGCAATCCAGCGCGCCGCCGAGCAGGCGCGAGTCGCGGCCCACGTACGCCGGCCCGCCGAGCCGGGTGAACGCCTGGACCTCGACCCCGTCGTCCAGCCAGATGGGGCCCTCGCTCGTGTCGAAGACGGTCTCCGGCTCGATGGTGGTCCCCGCGCCGAGCACGAGCGGGTGCGCGCCCCGGTGGTGGGCGCCCTCGGGCAGGTTCGGAGCCCTCGGGCGCGGGTGGAGCGCTGCGATGTCGGCCGAGAGCTGGTCGCGGAGCGCGGAGATGATCTCCCAGACGTGCTCGATCAGCCGGCCGGGCAGCTCGGCTACGGGCGCGTCCGACGACACGGGCCGATCGAAGAACTCCCGCGGGGGCGGCGGCGACCCGCTCGGCGCGTACCACCCCGCGACCTCCCCGCCCACCAGGACCGGCCCCGCGCGCGAGATCCGCTCCGGCATGGCCTCGCGCGTCTCCCAGGCGGGAACGGCGCGGGAGAGCCAGAAGAGCCGATCACCCTCGGCAGGCGCCTCGTGGAGCGGCGCGACGGGCGGTGCGCCCTCCTCCGTGAAGCCGAGCAGGTGGTCGGCAGCGAGCTGGCAGGTGCACGCCAGGCGCGTGACCCGCTCGGCGCGGGCCCGGAGCGTGAGTGCGCCGAAGAGGAGCTCGCCCGCGGGTCGGGTCAGGGCGAACGGCTCCCAGCGGCGCGCCACGAGGTCGTCGAAGAGAACCAGCGAAGGCACGGTCATGCGGGTACGGACGCGTGGTTCAGTCGAGGGTCCGCAGGCGCTCCGGGAGTCGCGCGAGCAGGCTCTTCAGCTCCGGTGCGCGATCACGATTCGTGACGAACGTGACGCCCGCGGTGCGAACGACGATCAGGTCCTCGACGCCGAACGCCACGATCGGCCCGTCCTGCGCGTAGAGCGCGCAGCCCGAGGAATCGACGGCGTACGCCTGGCCAGCATGCACGTTTCCGGCCTCGTCCACGGCGTGGGTTCGGAAGAGGGCATCCCACGCGCCGATGTCGTCCCACCGGAAGTCCGCCGGCACCACGCCGACGCGGTCGGACCGCTCCAGCAGCCCCTCGTCGATGGAGAGGTTCGGTGCGCGGCGGAAGAACTCCTCCGTGCCGCCCTCGCGGGCGACTCCGATCAGCTCCGCGAGCTCGGGCGTGTGGCGCTCGAGCTCGTCGAGGAGATCCGCCACGCGCCACACGAAGATGCCGGTGTTCCAGAGATAACCGCCCTCGGTAAGGTACCGTCTGGCCGTGGCGAGGTCCGGCTTCTCGACGAACCGTGCGACCGCGAACGCCTCGTCCATCGGGCCGTCGGTGCTCGCGAGGGGCTCGCCGAGGCGCACGTAGCCGAAGCCGGTCTCGGGACGATCGGGTACCGCGCCGATCGTGAAGAGGCGCCGGTGCTCGACGGCGCACCGGGCCGCCCAGGCGACGCGGGCGCGGAAGCGCTCCGCCGGCTCGATCGCGTGGTCGGCGTGGAGCGAGATCATCACCGCCTCGGGATCCCGGCGCTCGATCTCGACCGCGGCCCACGCGAGCGCGGGCGCGGTGCCCGCGGCCCGCGGCTCGAGCAGCAGGTTCCCGGGCCCGAGCTCCGGGAGGGCGGCGAGGATCGGGTCCGCGAGCCGGCCACCGGTCAGGATGCGCAGGCGATCGGCCGGCACCAGCGGCGTGATGCGATCCACCGTGTCGCGGATCAGCGGCTCGTCGGATGCCAGGCGGAGCAGCTGCTTCGGCTGCGACGGCGTGCTCGCGGGCCAGAAGCGCGAGCCGACGCCGCCGGCGAGGATCACGGTCCAGAGATGGGGAAGCAGCTCGTGGTCCTGCGTGGGGAGGTCAGGCGTCTGCAAAGAGCTCATTGATTCTGGCGAGCAGCTTATTGGGACTGAATGGCTTGGTCAGGAAATCGGCGGCGCCGAGCTCGAAGGCGCGCGTCCGGTCCGCGTCCTGCCCCTTGGCCGTCAGCATGATGACGGGAGTCTCCCGGCGGTGTGGCATCTCGCGCAGCTGCGCGAGCACGTCGAGACCGCTCACATAGGGCATCATGATGTCGAGCAGGACCAGGTCGATCGCCTCGTCGCCGCGCAGGTGCTCGAGGGCGACGCGTCCGTCCGGCACGAGGGAGACGTCGTACGGCCCGCGTTCGAGCTTGAGCTGAATGATCCGCCCGATGTGCGGCTCGTCGTCGGCGACGAGTATGTGGCGGATGCGCGCGGCGGGCTCGGGCATGCAGCTGGGGAGGGGCGATTCAGAGCAGGCCGGCGAGCTCGCCGCGCGTGGCGCGGAGTTGCCGCAGCAGCGGAGCGAAGCCGACGTTGGGGCGGACGAAGACGGCGAGCAGGAGCTCCGTGGAGAGTGACGCGACGAGGGCCACTCCTCGCCCCAGCTCCACCAC
>DASSTO010000174.1:0-6216 GCA_035707865.1 Longimicrobiaceae bacterium
ATCAACGAGCTGCTGCGTGAGGAGATCTCGCTCCTCGTGCGCGACGAGGTACGCGACCCGCGCATCGGGCTCGCGACGATCACGGCCGTCGAGACCTCGCCCGAGCTGGACCACGCGCGCGTCTACGTGACCGTGCTGGGGAGCGACGACGAGAAGGAGTCGGCCCTGACCGGCCTGCGCAGCGCGGCGGCGTTCATCCGGGGCCAGCTCGGGAAGCGGCTGCACATCCGGCGGATTCCCGAGATCCACTTCGAATACGACCGGGTGGAGGAGGAGGCCGCACGGATCGAGCACCTCCTGCGGGAGGCACTTCCGGACCGCGGCGACGAAGCGCCTGAGGAATGAACGGGCTGAACGGCATCCTGCCGATCGACAAGCCGGAAGGACCGACCTCTCACGACGTGGTCTCCCGTGCCCGCCGCGCGCTGGGCCTGCGACGGATCGGCCACAGCGGCACGCTGGACCCGTTCGCGTCCGGCCTCCTGCTGTTGTGCCTCGGCCCGGCGACGCGCCTGGCCGAGTACCTCGCAGAGCTTCCCAAGACGTATCGTGCGACGATGCGCCTCGGCGCGGCGACCGACACGGACGACCCGACCGGCAACGTGCTGGCGCGGAGCGATGCGTGGACCTCGCTCTCCGACGCGGAGGTGCGCGCAGCGCTCGCGCGGCAGGTGGGCGAGATCCAGCAGCTACCGCCCCGTTACTCGGCGAAGAAGGTTCAGGGGCAGCGCCTCTACGCCGCGGCGCGCCGGGGGGAGGACGTCGAGCGGAAGCCCAACCCCGTGACGATCTACGACCTGCGGGTGGAGCGCGTCGCGCTGCCGGAAGTGGACTTCGCCGTCGAATGCGGCGCCGGAACCTACATCCGTGCGATCGCGCGCGACGCGGGGGACGCGCTCGGCGTCGGCGCGCACCTGACCCGCCTCCGCCGTACCCGCGTCGGCTCGTTCCCCGTCGAGTCGGCGCTGGCCCTCGATCGCCTCGACGATCGGGCCGCGGTGGCGGCCGCGCTCCTGTCTCCCGCCGCGGCGGTCGCGCATCTTCCGGGCGTGACGGTGGACGCGGCGGGTGCGGCGGCCCTCGCACACGGGCGACCGGTCCCGGCACCGCCGGAGCTCGCCGCCGACCAGACGGTCGCGCTCCTCTCCGCGAGCGGCGAGCTGCTCGCGGTGGGCGATACGCGCGGAGGAAGCGTCCACCCCCGGAAGGTCTTCGCGTGAACTTCGCCATCGATCCTTCTCTTCCTCCGGCTCTTCCGGCCGACCGTCACGGCTCGGTCGTCACCGTAGGCACCTTCGACGGCATCCATCGGGGCCATCGCGAGGTGCTGCGCGAGATCGTACGCCGCGCCGAGCGAGGCGGGCGGCGGAGCGTCGCCGTCAGCTTCCATCCTCACCCGCTCAAGATGGTCCGGCCCGCGGACGCACCCCTGCTGCTCACCACGCTCGAAGAGAAGAAGCCGATCCTCGCGGAGTCGGGCCTGCAGTACGCCGCGTTCCTCCCCTTCACCCGCGTCCTGCAGAACTATCCGGCGCGCCGCTTCGTGGAGGAGATCCTCCTGGGCCGCATGCGGATGCGGGAGCTGGTGATCGGCCACGACCACGGCTTCGGTCGCGGCCGGGAGGGCTCCGTGGAGACGATGCGCGAACTCGGGGCCGAGTTCGACTTTCGCGTCGACGTCGTCGAAGCCGTCGAGGTCGGCTCCGGGGCCGTCTCCTCCTCGCGGATCCGCCGCGCACTCCAGGAGGGCGACGTCCTCGAGGCCGCTCTCTGCCTCGGCCGCCCCTACTCCTTCCAGGGCCTCGTCGTGCCCGGCTCCCGCCGCGGACGCCTGCTCGGCTTCCCGACCGCCAACCTGCGGGTCGACCCCGAGAAGCTCCTGCCGCTGGAGGGGATCTACGCCGTCTTCGCGTCGGTCGCGGAGGCACGCTTCCCCGGCTTGCTTCACCTCGGGCCCCGGCCGACGTTCGCGGGCGAGCCGCCGACCGTCGAGGTACACCTCCTCGACTTCTCCGGCGACCTCTACGGGCGTACGCTGCGCGTGGATCTCTGCGCGCGCCTCCGCGGAATCGAAGCCTTTTCCGTGGACTCGCTCGTCGAACAGATGCACCGCGACGCCGCGCACGGCCGGGCCGTGCTGCGCGGGGAGAGGGGCCCCTCGGCTTGTGCGCTCCCACGGACCGAGCTATAATTCAAGGCTATGGCCCGTCCATCCGGAGATGGCGCTCCGGGGCGGGTGCCTGCTTCGCAAGCAGCGTAGACTCTTGAGGAGGCAACCTCACGATGGCGCAGATCGATCGCGACGAGACCATCCGGAAGTACCAGCTCCACGAGAACGACCGCGGCTCGACCCGGGTCCAGGTCGCTCTCCTGACCGAGCGCATCAATCATCTCCAGGACCATTTCCGGGAGCACCACAAGGATCACCACTCGCGTCGCGGGCTGCTCAAGATGGTCGGGCAGCGTCGGCGCCTGCTGGACTACCTGCGCCGGACCGACCTGGAGCAGTACCGGGCGCTGATCGCCGATCTGGGACTGCGCCACTGAGCTCCGAGACTCGCCGCACGGCACGCGCTGTGCGGCGAGTCTCATTTTCTTCGGGACCCGCTGTGCTCGGGGGACGCAGCCGTCCGACACCTCGATCCCCCACCCCTCTGAAAGCGGAAAAGCGGAAACGAAATGGCGAAAATCGAGAGGCAGTTCGCGGGGCGGACGCTCAGCATCGAGACGGGCAAGATGGCCCGTCAGGCGGACGGGTCGTGCGTGGTCCGGTTCGGGGAGACGATGGTGCTCTGCACCGCGACGGCCCAGGACAACCCCACACACCTCCCCTTCTTCCCCCTGACGGTGGAGTACCGGGAGCGCACCTATGCGGCGGGCAAGATTCCAGGGGGGTACATCAAGCGCGAGGGTCGGCCGTCCGACAAGGAGATTCTCGCCGCGCGCGGGATCGACCGGCCGCTGCGCCCGCTCTTCCCGGACGGCTTCATGCACGAGACGCAGGTCTTCGTCTACGTGATCTCCGCCGACCAGGAGAACGACGCGGACGTGATCGCGCTCACGGGCGCGAGCGTGGCGCTGAACATGAGCCGGATCCCCTTCGACGAGCCGGTCGCGGCGGTGCGCGTGGGTCGGATCCAGGGGCAGTGGGTGCTGAACCCGACCTTCCAGCAGCTGGACTATTCGGACGTCGACATCGTGGTGGCGGGCAGTGAGAAGGCGATCACGATGGTCGAGGGTGGCGCCCTGGAGGTGCCGGAGGACGACATCGCGCAGGGGCTGCTGGTGGCGCACGAGGGCATCCGCGAGCTGATCCGGATCCAGCAGGAGCTGCTGGAGGAGACTGGCAAGGCGGAGACGATGGCGTGGGCGCCGAAGGAGCCGAGCGCCGAGCTCCGGCAGCGCGTGGAGTCGCTGGCGACCGATCGAATTCGCGCGGCGATGGCGATCGGAGACAAGGCCGAGCGCAACGCGGCCATCGACGCCGTGAAGAGCGAGGTGAAGGAGTCGCTCGCCGAGGAGTTCCCGGACCAGGAGAGCGACATCTCGGCGGTGGTGAAGGGGATCGAGAAGCGCGAGATGCGCGAGATGATCCTCTCGCAGGGCAAGCGCGCCGACGGGCGCGGCCTGGACGAGGTCCGTCAGATCACGGTCGACCTGGGCCTGCTGCCGCGCGCGCACGGCTCGGCACTCTTCACCCGCGGGCAGACGCAGTCGCTGGGTGTGGTCACGCTCGGCACCTCGGGCGACGAGCAGAAGCTGGACACCATCGACTACCAGACGGAGCAGAGCAAGAGCTTCATGCTCCACTACAACTTCCCGCCCTTCTGCACCGGCGAGGTTCGTCCGGTACGCGGCACGAGCCGGCGGGAGATCGGGCACGGGGCGCTGGCGGAGCGCGCGCTGGCGGCGCTGCTCCCGGCCTACGAGGACTTCCCCTACACCATCCGCATCGTCTCCGACATCCTGGAATCGAACGGCTCCTCGTCGATGGCCACGGTCTGCTCCGGCAGCCTGGCCATGATGGATGCGGGCGTGCCGATCAAGGCGCAGTGCGCGGGTGTGGCGATGGGGCTCATCAAGGAGGGCGACCGCGTGGCCGTGCTCACCGACATCCTCGGTCTCGAGGACGCGCTCGGCGACATGGACTTCAAGGTGGCCGGCACCCGCGAGGGTGTGACCTCGATCCAGATGGACATCAAGATCGAGGGGCTCACGGTGGAGATCATGAAGGAGGCGCTGCAGCGCGCCACCCGGGCGCGGATGCACATCCTCGACATCATGAACCAGGCGATCAGCGAGGCACGCACCGAGCTCTCGCCGTACGCGCCGCGGATCATCACGATCCGGATCAACCCGTCGAAGATCGGCGAGGTGATCGGTCCGAAGGGCAAGACGATCCGGGGCATCCAGGAGGCGACCGGCGCCACGATCAACATCGAGGACGACGGCACCGTCACGATCGCCTCGCCGGGTGGCGAGGGCGGCGAGCGAGCCCGGAAGATGATCGCCGCGATCACGGAAGAGCCCGAGGTCGGCCGGATCTACGAAGGGGTGGTCAAGAACACCACCAGCTTCGGCGCCTTCGTGGAGATCATGCCCGGCACCGAGGGCCTGGTGCACATCTCCGAGCTGCAGGAAGGCCGCGTGGAGAACACGGAGGACGTGCTGAAGAAGGGCGACGTCACGCACGTCAAGCTCCTCTCCATCGACGAGAAGGGCCGCCTGCGGCTCTCCCGCAAGGCGGCGCTCGCGGAGATGGCGTCCGCGGAGTAGACGTCGGCGAAGGGCTCGAGCACACCGCGGGGCGGTCGTACCGGAAGGGTGCGTCCGCCCCGCCTCGTTCGGGGACGGCGAGGCCATGACCGGAGGCGCGACGATGCGGATCGGAGTACCGAAGGAGATCAAGACCAACGAGAACCGGGTCGCTCTCGTTCCGGCGGGTGCGGAGGCGCTCGTCCAGCGCGGCGGCGAGGTCTTCGTGGAGACGGGTGCGGGGGCGGGCAGCGGCTTCTCGGACGAACAGTATCGGAGCGCCGGCGCGCAGATCCTCTCCACCGCGAACGAGGTGTGGGAGCGGGCGGAGATGATCGTGAAGGTGAAGGAGCCGATCCCGGAGGAGTACGCGCGGATCCGGAAGGACCAGGTCCTCTTCACCTATTTCCACTTCGCCGCCGACGAGCGGCTGACGCGTGCGATCCTGGACTCCGGCGCGGTGGCGATCGCATACGAGACGGTGCAGCTCCCCTCGGGCGAGCTCCCGCTCCTCACCCCGATGAGCGAGGTGGCGGGCCGGATGGCCGTCCAGGCCGGTGCCAAGTACCTCGAGACCTACTTCGGCGGCCTCGGCATCCTCCTCAGCGGTGTTCCGGGCGTACCACCCGGAGAGGTCGTGATCCTCGGCGGAGGGGTGGTGGGGGCGAACGCCGCCAGGATCGCGGCGGGAATGGGCGCTCACGTGCGCATCCTCGACATCTCGCTGCAGCGCCTTCGCTACCTGGAGGACGTGCTACCCGCGAACGTCGACCTCATCTTCTCGGACCGCCACAACATCCTGCACGCCCTCGGCCACGCCGACCTCCTGATCGGTGCGGTACTGCTGCCGGGTGCCCGCGCGCCGCACCTCGTCCTGCGCGAGGACCTGAAGCGGATGAAGAAGGGCTCCGTGATCGTGGACGTGGCGGTGGACCAGGGCGGCTGTGTGGAGACGATCCACCCGACCACGCACCAGGATCCGATCTACGAGGTCGACGGTGTGATCCACTACGGGGTGGCCAACATGCCGGGGGGCGTACCACGCACCTCGACGCTGGCGCTAACGAACGCCACCTTCCCGTACGCGGCGCGCCTGGCGCGTCAGGGCTGGCGGCGCGCCTGCGAGACGGACCCTGCTCTCGCCCTGGGGTTGAACATCGTCGAGGGGAAGGTCGTCTATCCCGCGGT
The DNA here is from genome assembly GCA_035707865.1 of Longimicrobiaceae bacterium. Classification (GTDB taxonomy): domain Bacteria; phylum Gemmatimonadota; class Gemmatimonadetes; order Longimicrobiales; family Longimicrobiaceae; genus DASSTO01. Next base: position 5,944 of record DASSTO010000174.1, read on the forward strand.
CGCCGAGGCGTTCGGCCTGCCCCTTACACCCGCGCAGGACGTTCTGAACGGGTGAGGGACGGAGGCCGGAATGCGATGGGGCCGGCACCCGGATCCGGGTGCCGGCCCCATCGCATCGCGTGGGCACGGCTCAGGTGTCCAGCCACTTCTCGTCGGAGGAGGCGATGTGGCGGCGGCAGCGACCGCGATTGATCAGCTTGAGGACGATCCAGCCGATCAGGAGTAGCGGCGCCACCTTGAAGAGGAGGAAGCCCCCGAGCCCGAATACGACCG
>DASSTO010000175.1:0-42559 GCA_035707865.1 Longimicrobiaceae bacterium
CGAGCTCGACGGCCTGCTGCAGCCCCCACCCACCTCCGCTAACCCCTCACCCCCAAGCAGAGGAGAACTCATGAAAACCTGAGCAGGGGGTGCGTAAATCTGGGTGTCCCCCAACTGCGTAAAAGTGGATGTCCCTGGACATGCAGCGCGCTCGCCAGGGCGGCCACGGCGCGGACCTGATCGGCCGGTGCCTCCTCCACGACGACCTCTCCAGCACGCAGGTCTACACGCACGTCTCCATCCAGCGCCTCAAAGCCGTGCATGCCCGCACGCATCCGGCCGGCGCCCCGGCCGCCCCGCCTAGGACCCTCCAGCCGTGCAGCGGACGCGCCCGCGGGCCGCTCCCCTCCGCTCTCGAAGGCGGGTCCGCAGCCCGCCCCACACTGCCAGCCCGGATCATTTACGGAGCGACCCTAGACAGGCCATGCCTACATGAGCATATTATTCCGATGAACGTCCCTGACTTGAAGCCGCTCGACTGGATCGGTCCGACCCGGCGCGAGCTGCGCCAATTTCCAGAAGCTGTGCGGGATGCGGTGGGCTTCGCGCTCTTCCGGGCGCAGCTCGGCTCCAAGCATCCGAGCGCAACGCCACTGAAGGGCTTCGGGGGCGCGGGCGTGCTGGAGATCGTCGAGGATCACGACGGTGACACGTATCGTGCGGTCTACACCGTGCGCTTTACCGAGGCCGTTTACGTGCTGCATGTCTTCCAGAAGAAGAGCAAGAAGGGGATCGCCACGCCCAAGCACGAGCTGGAGCGAATCCGCGCTCGGCTAAAGCAGGCCGAGAGGCGGCACGAGGAGTACCTGAAGGGAGGAAGGCAACCGTGAGTGACGAAATCGAATTCGAGCGGGGCAGCGGGAACGTCTTCGCGGATCTGGGGCTGCCCGATGCGGAGGAGATGCTCCTCAAGGCGCACCTCGTGCACCAGATCAGTGTCCTCCTCGAGGAGCGGGGCCTCACGCAGGCACAGGCGGCCGAGCTGCTCGGCATCGACCAGCCGAAAGTGAGTCATCTGCTACGGGGGCATCTGCGCGGCTTCTCCATCGAGCGGCTCACCCGCTTCCTCAATGCACTCGGGCAGGACGTGGAGATCGTCGTGCGGCCGAAGCCCCGCGCCGAGCGGCAGGGCCATACCCGGGTGATCTCCCGGCGCCGTAGTGCTCGGGCCGCCTCTCGGGTGGGCTGAAAGCGTGCGTCCGGGCAAATTCGCTGAACTACGACGGAGAACGGACGACAGCGCGCGGCTAAATAGAGAAACCTCTTCTCTTTAGCTGCCGGGGTGCGTAGGATCGCGTCCGGATCGGGTCTTCACCCAGGAAGACCCCCTCGGCCTCGCCGGCGGGCTCAACCTCTACGGGTACGCTGCGGGCGATCCCGTGAACTTCAGCGACCCATTTGGGCTGTGTCCGTACACCGGCAAGCGCGACACCAACGTAGACGATTGTCCCAAGAACGCTCTGGGCAATGCATTCCGCCTACTTGCCGCACACGGTGGCGCAGAGGGTGAGGAAGCCATCGAAACGGTTGCGTTCCAAAAGACCAAGATCCGATTGCTGGGAGGGATGCAACTCGGAATGGAGTGCGGCAACCTGGATAGCCGTGGCTGCTCGAGCGCCGATGGAAAGGAGATTATTCTCAGCAAGTCCACCAGCAGCTCCGACATGGCGGTTCGTCTGACCCATGAAACCACACACATTCTCTTCCAGTTTCCAGATGAGGCCAATGGAAGCCAGAGCAGAATAGAGGAGGGCCTTGCGTGGGATCGAGCACTCCGAGTCTATAGCCGGCTACGACCATATACTGGACAGAGCACTTTCTACGAGCCCTACTACCAAGCCGCATGTGATCAGCACATCGGAACGGCGTGCGGCCAATGAACAAGCTAACTCGCCTCTCCGTCCTAGTAGTTGCCCTGTGTGGCTGTTCGTGCGCTCGTAGCACGGGCGAATTCAGTGCACACAGTGCCCGCGGTGCGCTCCGCCAGGCACTGGAGCAAGAGGTTGCGCCCGATCGCCAGATCCAAGAAGCGCGCATCCATGTCCATGCTGAGCGCTCCCGGGCCGTACCTGGAATGACGTACTACTGGGGGACTTACTATCCTCCCGATCGCATCGATGCCCGATTCGATGCAGTGGTCAGCGGCGTGGATTCCTCGTTCTACGCCGTCGATACGCCCGAACACTGGTATACTGCTGCCGAGCATGCAGGCTGGCGTCCGAAGGAAGCACTCGATGCTACCAGCGCATGCGCTGAGGTCGCTCGCGTGACACAGAATCGTTGGGATCCACGGTATCGTGCCGTCCTTTATGAGGACACCACCTCTGCGAATTCCCTCTGGGGGCTGCACGCAGAGGCGATACAGTCACAAGCGCATCCGCCTGTAGTTACTTCAAGCGACAATAGCTGGAGAGTGGATTTCTGGATGCTTGAGCGGGGTCGTACGTCTAAATACGTGTGCCGCTTGGATCGAGGAAGTGGCGCGCTGTCCCTCGAAGTAGGAGATTCGATCAAAGGCGTCGGATTGAGACCATTTGGTCCGTAGTGAACCGAGCGCCGAGCACCTATGCCCTCTCCGTCCCAGGTTTGCATAATGCTGCGTTCCCTGCATCCGCTTGCGGTGAGGGCGCCCCGCGCCCGACAGGGAGTGACCGATTCTGGTAAGGTCCTGCGGAGGCGATGAAAGGCGGCTGGTTTGCCTTTCATCGCCGGAGCGGGGCCGGACCTGGGGCGGCGGGAGGGAGGCGGTGGCGAGAACGCGCAGGCCGCTCGGCGGCCGTAGCGAGCCGCACGGTATGGGATGGTCGAAGCAGGACGAAAGAGAAGCGCCCGGCCTCTGGAGCGAGGGGCCGGGCGCTTCGCTGTGTCAGGCGACGCCGCGTCGCTGGAGGAGGGCCTCGACCAGGGTGAGGAGCGCCTTCTGGTCCTCGGGCGGCAGTGCCTCCGCCTTGCGCAGGCGCTTGCGCAGGCGCACCACCGAGGGGCTGAGCCGCTCCTGCAGGGGCTGGATGCCGAGCAGCTCGTCGGCCGAGGCGTGCAGCGCGCTCGCCAGGGCGGCCACGGCGCGGACCTGATCGGCCGGTGCCTCCTCCACGACGACCTCTCCAGCACGCAGGTCTACACGCACGTCTCCATCCAGCGCTTGAAAGCCGTGCATGCCCGCACGCATCCGGACGGCGCCCCGGCCCGGCCGCCCCTCCCACGACCCTCCAGCGGTACCGCGGACGCGCCCGCTCCCGGTCGATAGCCCCCGCCCACCCTGCGGCCCGCGGGAGATCTCGGCGCACTCCGCCCCAGGTCCGACCCGGGAAGGGGGCTCCCGATCCGTTCACCCCGCCACCCCACAGCCGGTAGATGGGGGAGACTCTGTCCTGAAGAGCCATCTACTTGAGGTCGTCGAGGATAGCGTACCACGAAACCGGTGGTTTCGATCGACTGCTCTCTACTTATGAGGGAGAGCCCCGTTTGTCCGAAGCCGCTCACCTCGTCTGCAGTGGATCCAGAGCGCAATGCGCTGCGCTTCAGGGCCACTCGCGCAGACTTGAAGGATGAAGCTTCCGATTTGGAGCGAACCCGCCGGATCGGGTACGGTGGAAACGCGCACTGCGCGCGCGGTGCCGACAGAGGACTTACTCTCGGACAGGAGAGCAGCGCTTGTCACCGGTGCGGGTGCTCTTTCACTCTGTCTGGACAGATAAGGCCACAATTAGCATATTGGAGGGAGAAATGAACGAACCGAAATCGAAGCCCGTCTGGGTCGGCTCCAGCCTGGAGGACCTGAAGGCCTTCCCGCGGGAAGTGCAGCGCGTGATGGGCTTTGCGATCCGTACTGCGCAGGAGGGCGGCAAGCATCCGGATGCCAAGCCGATGAAGGGCTTCAAGGGCGCCAGCGTGCTGGAGATCGTGGAAGACCACGACGGCGACACCTACCGGGCCGTCTACACGGTCCGCTTCGACGATGCGCTCTACGTGCTGCATGCCTTTCAGAAGAAGAGCAAGAAGGGAATCGCCACCCCCAAGCACGAGCTGGACCGGATCCGCGCTCGGCTCAAAGAGGCCGAGGCCATTCACAACGAGCGGAGCAAGGGAGGAACGAATGAAGGAGAGCCCCAAGTACACCGAAAGCAGCGGAAACGTCTTCGCTGACCTCGGCCTGCCCGATGCAGACGAGCTCCTCTCCAAAGCGGATCTGGCGATTCAGATCAGCCGCATCATCGACGAGCGCGCCCTCACCCAAGCGCAGGCGGCTGAGCTGCTCGGGATCGACCAGCCGAAGGTCAGCGCCCTGGTGCGTGGGCGGCTCGAAGGCTTCTCCATCGAGCGGCTGACGCGCTTCCTCAATGCACTCGGGCAGGACGTGGAGATCGTCGTGCGGCCCAAGCCCCGCGCCGAGCGGCAGGGTCATACCCGGGTGATCTCCCGGCGCCGTAGTGCTCGGGCCGCCTCTCGGGTGGGCTGAAAGCGTGCGTCCGTGCGCGATCTCCACACCGCTTCCCTTCATCAGGGAATCCGCCGTGGCGACGAACGCTTCGGCCCGCTCCTGCGTCACGCGCTAGAGGCGATCGTACTCCGGCGGCTCCACGTCGGGCACCTTCTCCAGCAGACGCAGGAACTCGTTCAGAGTCCCCGCCCGCGCCGCACGTTCGGCCAGGTAATCGGCCGTCTGTAGCGCCGAGAGCTTCTCGGCCGCAGCGGAGGCGAGAAACTGGTCCACGGAGAGCCCCTCCTGCTCCGCTAGCCGCTGGACGTGCCGGTAGAGCGAATCGGGCAGTTTGATCTGGATCGTGCTCATGGGACCTCCCCGATCAGTTGTAGGCATTCTTTCGCGTCTACCGCGCGGACACCGAAGCGTCCCGCCGCGGTGAAGTGCTTCTTGTTGTACGTGACGATGAACTTCGCACCGCTCGCCACCGCCAGCTCCAGCACGAAATCATCTCCCGGATCGGGGAGGACGGGCCGCCACAGGTAGAAGCTGCGGCTCTGGACCGCCTTGGCGCAGAGAATGTCGAGCAGCCGGTCGATCTCTTCCCCCGTGAAGACCAGCTCGCTCGATTGTCGCTTGGCCGCATCCTCATACTCCAGCACCAGCGCGGTAGAGAGCGCGAACCGGAACCGCCCGGAACCGATCAACGAGAGCAAGCGGTGCGACGCACCCCGTCGGGAGCGCAGGGCCGAGATCCAGATGTTGGTCTCCAGGACGATGCGCGGGGGTCCCATCCCGGCAGTATAGCGGTTGCGCTACACACAGCCAACATGCACCGTTGCACCCGGGAGTACTCCTTTACCGGCGCAATCGCTGCTACGACCCGAGTACGGGCCGCTTCACCCAGGAGACCCCCTCGGCCTCGCGGGCGGACTCAACCTCTACGGGTACGCGGCGGGCGACCCGGTATCCTCACGGGATGATCCTGAAAGCCCGTCCGCTACGCAGCCGCCGCCGGTCCGAACCACGCCGTCAGCGCCTCCGCGAGCCCCACTTCCGTCCCCTCCCCCACCCACGCCACGTACCCATCCGGCCGGACGAGCACGGCGGTCGGAGCCGTGACCGCGCCGATCGCCGGAAGCTCCCACGCCCCGTCGTATCCGGCGCGGATCGACTGGACGCGATCCGCCCACGGCGTGATGTCGAGGCCGCCGGGCTCTCCGAGGTCGAAGAGCACCGGCCGGGCGTCGTGCAGCAGGGTGAAGACCCGCAGCGGGCCGCCCGCGGTGACCAGATCGAGGTCCGGCATGCGGCGCCCGAGCAGCGGGTGCCCCGCGCCGAGATCGTAGTGGACGTCCAGCCCCGACATCATCGCGCCGAGGCGCCTGCGCGGCTCGTCCATGTCGAGGAGCTCGGAAACGACGTCGCGCAGGGCGTCCGTGCGCTCGTCCGGGCGGAGCAGCGCGACCTGCGCCATCGTGTTCTGCAGCACCCGGGCGGCGACCGGGTGGCGCTCGGTATGGTACGTGTCCAGGAGACTCTCCGGCGATGTCCGCCTGATCACCCCGGCCAGCTTCCACCCCAGGTTCACCGCGTCCTGCACGCCGATGTTCAGGCCCTGCCCGCCCACCGGGTAGTGCACGTGCGCGGCGTCGCCGGCCAGCAGCACCCGGGCCTTGCGGTAGGAAGACGCCTGCCGGGCCATGTCGGTGAACCTGGAGATCCAGGTGGGGTCGTGAACCCCGAAATCGGTCCCGTACGCGGCGACGAGCGCCTCGCTGACGTCGCGCAGCGTGGGCTCGCCGCTCCGGCCGGGGCGCTGCTCCGTCACCATGACTCCCACCCTGCCATCCTCCAACCTGCTCAGGGCGCGGATGCCGCGGGCGTCGCGGCGTAAGCCCCATTCCGGCTCCTCGGCCATCTCGACCTCGGCGATCAGGTTGCTGATCGTCGCGTCCCACCCGGGGAACTCGATGCCGGCGGCGGTCCGGACCCGGCTGCGGCCGCCGTCGCAGCCGACGAGATACTCCGCTCGCAGCGACGGGCCGTCGGACAGCTCCACGTCGACGCCGGCCTCGTCCTGCGCGAGGCCCGTCACCTCGCGCCCGCGGTGGATCGGCACCTCCAGCTCCGCGACCCACTCCGCCAGGATCCGCTCGATGTGCTTCTGCCGCAGCGCGAGCCCGTAGGGGTGACGGGTGGGGAAGTCGCTGATGTCCAGCGGCATCCAGGCGAACCCCGCGACCTGGGCCACCGCCCCCTGCGAGAGGAACCGATCGGCGATCCCGCGCTGATCGAGGACCTCGATCGTGCGCGCGTGCAGGCCGCCCGCGCGCGAGCCGGCGAGCTCCTGCGTGGGCCGTCGCTCGACGATGGCGACGTCGATTCCCGCCAGCGCCAGCTCGCCCGCCAGCACCAGGCCCGTCGGGCCCGCTCCGGCGATCACCACCGCGTGCTCGGTCGTCGTCACCCTCCGTTCGGCATCACGCATGTCGCGACTCCCATGTCTGCGGGTTCCGGATTCGAGGACGTTTTCGGCCGAGAATGGTACCGCCCGACCACCGGCTTGCCGCAAGTTCCCCCGTGTGCTATATGCTGGAAGTAGCGGGCAGGGTACACTTTCCCCTTCGCTCTTCCACTGTGGAAGGACGAAGCCCGTGCGGAGAAGCCCGTAGCGAGAGAATCGCTGCGGGCTCCGTACGTTCTGTCAGGCGCGACCTCTGATTGATACCTGGTGGGCAAAGACGCCGCGGACGAAGGGAATCGGCTGTAGCGAAACCACCCACGGGCCCCGGGGAGCCGTGGGTGGTTCTCGCGTCGGCAGCGGGCGTCAGGCGCTCCGGCGCCGCCGACGAGAGACGACTCCGAGCACGCCCAGACCGGTCGCCAGCAGCGCGAGCGGGGCCGGCTCCGGCGTGGTGGTGGGTGTCGCGACGAAGCTGTAGACCTGGATACGGGAAAGCAGGCCGGGGCTGGTCGAGTAGGCGCCGACGAGCTGCCCCGCGCCGTTGATGCCGAGGATCGCCGTCTCGGCCGCCCCCGGTGCGTCGAACGGCGTGAACACGCCGGCATCGTACAGGAAGCCGCGGGACAGGCCGGAAGATGTCTCGAAGCTGCCCACGATCCGTCCGGCATCGTCGATGCCGGACGCGAAGGTGCTCGTCGCGCCGGGTACGTCGAGAAGGGTGAGCGCGCCGCCGCTGCGCAGGAAGGCGTGGAAGATGGTGTTGTCGGCCGTGTACTGCCCCACGATCTGGCCGGAGTTGTTGATGTCGATCGCGATCGTGTAGATCGAGCCGGGGACGTCGACCGGCGTGAACAGGCCGGCGTCGTAGAGGAAGCCGTGTCCGATGTTCGTCACGGGATTCTCGGTGCTCCCGACGATCTGTCCGAGGTCGTTGATGCCCCGCCCCTCGGTGTTCACGCCGCCGGGTCTGTCGATGAGGGTGAGCGCGCCGGCATCGTACAGGAAGGTGTGACTGCCGTCCCCGGCCCGGGGGTCGCCCCACTGGCCTACGACCTGCCCGGCGTTGTCGATGCTGTTGGCCTCCGTCTCCGCGTGCATCACGTCGATGGTGGTGTAGCTCCCGCCGCTGTACAGGAAGCCATGGTAGTCGTCCACGGAATCGGCGAACGTCCCGGCGATCTGCCCGCTGTCGTTGATGCCGGAGGCATACGTCGCGAGCGCGCCCGGTACGCTGACCGGGGTGAACCTGTAGTGCGTGGCCTGACCGGCGAGCGGGGCCGCGAGGGCCGCCCACGCGAGCCCGGCGAGGAGAGCCACGGGGCGGCCGACCCCTGACCTGGATCTCATCGTCTCCTCCGCGGTGAAGAGAGAGGGAGTACACTTACCATACATGGCGTAGCGCCGGCGGAAATCCCGACATCCGCATCACGTGCATCTTGACGCCGGCGCGCGCGCACCGAACTTGGATGTGAGCCCCTTCCAGATGTCGTCGTCGACCACGGCCTGACCGTCCGACTTCCACCGGCAGAGTACACCGGGGAGCGAGAGGACGAGGTGGGATAGGGACGATGAGCACCGCTCCGACCGGCGAGGTGACGCGACTCCTGCGCGGCTTCCAGCCGGGCGACGATCCGGCCGTGTCGCGCCTGATCGCGCTCATCTATCCCGAGCTGAAGCGGCTGGCGGGCGCGCAGCTCCGCCACGAGCGCCCGGGGCACGACCTGCAGCCCACGGCCCTGGTGCACGAGGCCTACCTCCGACTCGTCGCCCACGAGGACCACGACTGGGAGAACCGCGCGCACTTCTACGCGGCGGCCGCCAACGTCATGCGCCGTATCCTCATCGACCACGCCCGCGCCCGGCGCGCGGAGAAGCGGGCGGGCGAGCGGACCGCGCTCTCCCTCGACGACGCCCCGGCGCTCAGCGACGAGCAGTCGCTGGAGCTGCTCGAGCTGGACGAGGCGCTCTCCGCCCTCGAGCGCCTCTCGCCGCGTCAGGCGCGCGTCGTGGAGCTGCGCTACTTCGCGGGCCTCAGCGTGCCCGAGGCGGCGCTGGCCCTGGGCGTGAACCCCAGGACCATCGACCGGGACTGGGCCACCGCGCGCGCCTGGCTGCGGGCCAGGCTGAGGGCATGAGCGAGCGGTGGGAGCGGGTCTCGGCGCTCTTCGCGGCGGCGCGGGCGCTCGACGGCGCCGCGCGCGAATCGTTCCTGACCATCGCCTGCGCGGGCGACGACGCGCTGCTCGCGGAGGTCGAGGCGCTGCTCGCGTCGGACGTGCCGGACGACGGCTTCCTCGAGGACCCGCCGTGGGCCCCCCTGGTCCGGGCGACGGGCGTGTCGGTCGGGCAGGTGCTGAAGGAGCGCTACCGCGTCGAGGCGGAGCTGGCCGCCGGCGGGCAGGCGCGGGTCTACCAGGCGCGCGACCAGGTGCTGGGTCGCTCCGTCGTCGTCAAGGTCATGCGCGCGGAGGGGCGCGGGAGCCGCTGGCTCGAGGCGCGCTTCGAGCGGGAGATGAGCGCGCTGGCGCGCGTGGACCACCCGGGCGTCGTGGCCATCCTCGACCGGGGCGAGCTGGGGGACGGCTCGCCGTTCCTGGTGATCCAGCACGTCCCGGGGGCGAGCCTGCGGGAGGTGCTCTCGCGCGGGCCGCTCCCGGCGGCGCGCGTCGCGTCGCTCGTGCGGCAGATGGGGAGCGCGCTGGGCGCCGTTCACGCCGCCGGGATCGCGCACGGCGACCTCAAGCCGGAGAACGTCATGCTGCAGCCGCGCGGCGAGGGCGAGATCGCGAAGCTCATCGATTTCGGCATCGCCCGGATCGAGCTCGCCGACCCGGCGCCGTACACCACCGCCGCGGCGCTCGCCGGGACGGTGCGCTACATGGCCCCCGAGCAGCTCGAGGGGCAGAGCTCGCCGGCGTCCGACGTCTACGCGCTGGCCCTCGTCGCGTGCGAGATGCTGTGCGGGTATCCCGACCTCCGCGCGATGCCGAAGTCGACGGGCCGCGGCGTCCGGGCGTCGCTGGAAGCCGCGCTCACCTTCCACCCCGGCGATCGGCCGACAGACGCCCGGGCATGGAGCGAGCGACTGGCCGGCGCGCTGGCCGCGGGAGAGCGGTGGCGGCCGCGCAGGGTCGCCGCGGCCGCCGTGCTGGCCGCCGTCGTCCTCACCGGCGCCGTGGCCGCCGAGTGGACGCTCCTCCTCGATTCGGCCGCGCCCGTGCGCACCGTCGAGAAGCTCGGCGCCTTCGACCCCCTCGAGGAGGGCTTCCAGACCCACGACGACGTCCGCGGCACGGTCGCCGAGAACCCGTCCCGGACCGGCTACGACGGCTGGCGGATCTCCACCCGGTTCCAGGGCTACTACTTCCATCCGCTCACCAGCGCCCAGAAGCGGCGCGCCCTCGCGCGCGGCTGGAAGCTGACGGCCGAGATGAGGGCCGACGAGGGCCGGGCCGACGTCGGCGTGGACTTCGCCAAGGCCGACCCACGCTTCGACATCGACGTGCTCGTCGACGGCGACCACGAGATCGTGCGCCTGCCGACCCAGCTCGTGCCGGACATGCGCGGCCTGGAGCTCAGCCAGAGCCCGCCGGGGAGCTATCACCGCTACGAGCTCGTCTACGACCCTCACCTGAGGAGCGCCGACCTCTGGATCGACGGCGAGCCCCGCCTGCGCGGCTACCAGGGTCTCGACCAGTTCCCCGAGGACCGCGGCCTGACCTTCGGAGCCGGGCTGTACAAGAGCCCGCACGGCTCCGGCTCCTTCCGCTCCGTGCGTTTCGAGATCAACCCCTGAGCGCCCGGGCGGTCTTGCGAGCCGCCCTCCGCTGGTCTATGATAAGGGCCATTATCAACGGGCAGAGGCGCGCGCGGGCGGGGAAGTGGGCTCCGACGAACCCGTCCGCGGGTGCTCCGGGCGGTCCCGCCGGAATCGCCTCTCCAGCGCGAGAGCGACGCGCACACGACTCGCAGGCTTCGCTCGTCCGAGATCGCGCGTCCTGCGCGAATCCTGAAGGCCGGTTTTCCGGCGCCTCTTCCTCCACTCCTACGTTAGGCCCGCCGCACGTGTCCTCGAGCGAATCGCAGGTCCTCGTCAACACCCTGGTCCCGGTCACCCCGGAGTTGCTCGGGCCGCGCGCGCCGTCCCTCTCCGATCCGGTCGCCGTCTACCTGGCGCAGCTCGCGCCCAACTCGCGGCGCGCGGTGCGGAACGACCTGAACGCCATCGCCGCGATCCTCTCCGGCGGCGAGGCGGACCTCGCCGGCATCCCCTGGCACCTGCTGCGCTACGAGCACGTGGCCGCCATCCGGCAGCGGCTGGCGGAGCGGTACGCGCCCGCGTCGGCCAACCGCATGCTCTCGTCGCTGCGCGGCGTGCTGCGCGAGAGCTGGCACCTGGGGCTGATGGAGGCCGAGGACTACCAGCGCGCCATCCAGGTCAGGCCGGTGAAGGGCTCGCGCCTGCCCGCCGGCCGCGCCCTCTCCGCCGGCGAGATCCGCACGCTCTTCCGCGCCTGCGCCGAGGACTCCCGCCCCGCGGGCGTGCGCGACGCGGCGCTGCTGGCGGTGCTCTACGGCGCGGGGGTGCGGCGCGCGGAGGCGGTGGCGCTCGACGTGGCCGACTTCCACGCGGACACCGGCGAGGTGCGCGTGCGCTCGGGCAAGGGCAACAAGGACCGGCTCACCTACGTGCAGGGACTCGGCTGCACGGCCGTGGAGGTGTGGCTGGACGTGCGGGGGAGCGAGGCCGGGCCGCTCTTCGTTCCCATCCACCGCAGCGGGCGGATCCAGCACCGGCGGATGCGCGAGCAGTCCGTATACGACATCCTCAAGCGGCGCGCCGAGGCCGCGGGGATCCCGCCCTTCTCGCCCCACGACCTGCGGCGCACCTTCGCCGGCGACCTGCTGGACGCGGGGGCGGACATCAGCACGGTGCAGCAGCTCCTGGGGCATGCGAGCGTGACGACGACGCAGCGGTACGACCGGCGAGGCGAGGCGACGAAGCGGCGGGCGGCGGGGATGCTGCACGTGCCGTACGTGCGGTGACGGCGGTAGATCCTGCTAACCCGCCCCCTCCCGCCTCCAGACCGTCCCCCGGCGCTCGTACTCCAGCCCCGCCTCCACCGCGTGCGCCCCCCGGGGCCCGAAGTACCGCTCCAGGATCCAGAGGGCCGGGTCGAGACCGGAGGTGACGCCGCCCGCCGGGATGATGCGGCCCTCGTCGACGACGCGATCGCGTCGAGCCCGTCGAAGCCGTCGGAGAGCAGGATCTGGATCTTCATCGGAGGACGTCGGAGGGGATTCGGGGCGCCCGTTTCCGCGGGTGACGGCAGGTCGCCCCACCCTCATCCCTCCGAGAGCTCGGCGTCGAATCGCGCGGGGTCGGCTTCGTAGAGAGCCCTCCACTCCGCGTAGCGGGGGAGGGCGAGTTCGTGATAGAGGGTGACGCTGAGGGAGCGGGCGAGGTCGGCGATGGAGGCGGAGGCCCGCGCGCCGGAGGCCCCCTCGCTGCGCTCCCAGATCTCGTCGGGAGTCAGCTCCAGGAATCTCCGCGCCACCCGGGCGGAGCACCAGTCCACGTAGCGGATCCAGAGCGGATCGCCATCCCCGCCGGTATGCGGCATCTCCTTACCGGGCCGGGGTACGCGCCGCGCCACCGGCGCGCGGCCGGTTGCCACGAGGACGGTCGGGACTCATCCGGGTCGCATCCGTCAGCGCCGCCTCACGCTCTCGTGCCGGAGAGGTGCTCCAGGAGTGTCTCGAAGATCACCGCGCGCGTGACACTGTACACCATCATCCGGCGCAGCAGCTCCGGATGCTCGCGCTGCAGCTGCTGAACACCCGCGGCAACCGAGGGCGGCACGTCGGCCAGAGTGAGGGAGACGTCGACACCCGCGGAATCTGAGGAATCCAACGCAGTCACAGGCACCTTCGAGGCAGGGGAGGGAGGTCACGCCCGCGGCCGCCGTCGGCGTTCCGCGAACGAGATCGGGGCTACAGTATACGCGCTGCGCGGCGCCCCGTCAATGATCGCTAAGTACCTTAGCCGCAATCGTTTACGCGCAAGCTGAAGGCGCCCACGGACTTACCGCGCCCGGCAGCGGTGGCGGGTCCCGCGCGTCCTCTCGCGGCGCCCCGGGGCCCCGCAGGTTCCGTGCGCGCGCGGAGGCACCGCCCCGATGCAGCTCCGCCGAGGATTGCTCGTGCACGGGGTGCGGACTAGATTTGGCCGCTCGAATCGACGCCCGGGATCCACCGCGCTCCGAACGCACCCCGTCGGTCCGAGTCCTCCACCTCCACCCCCTCTTCGCGCTACATGCTCCGCTTCCCGGACGGCTTCATCTGGGGCTCCGCCACCTCCAGCTACCAGATCGAGGGCGCGTGGCGCGAGGGCGGCCGGGGGCCCTCGATCTGGGACGCCTTCTCGCACACGCCGGGGAAGACGCTGAACGGCGACACGGGCGACGTGGCGTGCGACCACTATCATCGCTTCCGCGAGGACGTCGGGCTCATGGCGGAGGTCGGGCTGCCGGCGTACCGCTTCTCGATCGCCTGGCCGAGGATCCAGCCGGCGGGTACGGGCGAGCCGAACCCGGAGGGGATCCGCTTCTACTCCGAGCTGATCGACGCGCTCCTGGCGCGCGGCCTCACGCCGTGGGTCACGCTCTACCACTGGGACCTGCCGGTGGCGCTGCAGATGGAGCACGACGGCTGGCTGAACCCGCGCATGGCGGATCTCTTCGCCGACTACGCCCGCATCTGTTTCGAGCACTTCGGCGACCGGGTGAAGAACTGGATCACCTTCAACGAGGCGTGGGTGACGGCGGTGCTCGGCTACGGGCAGGGCGTCTTCGCGCCGGGGCGCGTCTCGAACTCGGAGCCCTACCGCGCCGCGCACGAGATGCTGCGCGCCCACGGTCGCGCGGTCGACGTCTACCGGCGGGAGTTCCAGGCGAGCCAGGGCGGGGTGATCGGCATCACCAACAACTGCGACTGGCGGGAGCCGCGCGGCGACTCGCCCGAGGACCGTGAGGCGGCCGAGCGCGCGCTCGAGTTCTACCTCGGCTGGTTCGCGGACCCCATCTACCGGGGCGACTACCCCGCGAGCATGCGCGAGCGCGTGGGTGAGCGGCTGCCCGCCTTCAGCGACGAGGACCGTGCGCTCATCCGGGGCTCCAGCGACTTCTTCGGCCTGAACCACTACACCACCAGCTACGCGGCCCACGCGCCGGGCGGCGGCGCGGCGGAGCGCTTCGGCAACGCGGGCCTCGCCGAGGACCAGGACGTCGAGCTCTCGTCCGACCCCGCCTGGCCGAAGACGGAGATGGGCTGGAGCATCGTCCCCTGGGGCCTCCGCAAGCTCCTGGGGTGGATCGACGCGCGCTACGGCCACCCGCCGATCGTCATCACCGAGAACGGCTGCGCCTTCGACGACCGCCCGGTGAACGGCGTGGTGGCCGACGAGCCGCGCATCGCCTTCCTGGAGAGCTACCTCGCCGAGTGCCACCGCGCCATCGAGAACGGCGTCGACCTCCGGGGCTACTTCGTGTGGTCGCTCCTCGACAACTTCGAGTGGGCGCTGGGATACTCCAGGCGCTTCGGCATCCACTACGTGGACTTCGAGACGCTGGAGCGCATCCCCAAGGCGTCGGCCCGCTGGTACCGCCGGGTCATCGAGCAGAACGGAGTGCCGGAGCGGTAGGCCGGGCGCGCGTCGAGAGGACTGGATCCCCGCTTCCGCGGGAATGACGGCCGCGTCGGAGAAACCCCCATCCCCACCCCACCATGACACAGGACGTCGTCGCCGTCCGGCCCACGCCCGTGAGCGCGAAGGAGAAGGTCGGTTACGCGCTGGGCGATACGGCCACCAACTTCGTGTGGCGCGCCATCATCGTCTTCCTGCCGTTCTTCCTGACGGACGCGGCGGGGATCGGCCCGGCGGCCGTCGGGGTGCTGCTCCTCGTCTGCCGCGTCTGGGACGGCGTGACGGACATCGGGATGGGCTTCGTCGCCGACCGCACGAGCACGCGCTGGGGCAAGTTCCGCCCGTGGATCCTCTGGACCGCGATCCCCTTCGGCATCCTCGGCGTGCTCACCTTCTCCACGCCCGACCTCGGGCCCACGGGGCGGCTGGTCTACGCCTACGTCACCTACAGCGCGCTCATCGTCCTCTACACGATGAGCAACGTGCCGTACAGCTCGCTGATGGGCGTGATGTCGCCGAGCCCGACGGAGCGGGGCAGCATCTCGTCGTACCGCTTCGTCTTCGCGTTCCTCGGCGGGCTCTTCCTGCAGGGCTTCACGCCGCCGCTGCTGGCCGCGCTGCGCGACCCGGCGGCCACGCGGGCGAGGGCCCAGGCGGCGCTGCACGCGGGAGGGCTGGGCTCCTGGCTCGAGGGCGCCTTCCACTCCGTCCTCTACGGCATCGCGACCTTCTTCGACACGCCCTTCTGGCACTCGCTCTACGGGCACGGGCTCGGCTTCCCCTACTCGGCGACGATGACCTTCTTCGCGGTCATCGCCATCGTCCTCTTCGTCGTCACCTTCCTCGCCACGCGCGAGCGCGTCCGCCCGGTCGTCGAGAAGCAATCGGTGGGGCAGGACTTCTCGGACCTGCTGCACAACGGCCCCTGGCTGGTGCTCTTCGCCGTCGGCATCCTCTTCGTGACCTTCACGACGCTGAAGAACGGCGTCATCATGTACTACTTCGCCTACTACGTGGGAAACCGCGAGCTGGCGGCGGCGTTCATGGTGGCGGGGCTGCTGGGCGCCATGCTGGGCGCGGCGATCACCGGCTCGCTGATCAGGGTGATGGGGAAGCGCCGGCTGATGCTCTACTCCATCGTCCTGGGCCTCGTGAGCAGCGCTCTTCTCTACCTGCCCGGCCCGAGGGACACCGCGGCGATGTTCACCTTCAGCACCATCACCGAGTTCTCGACGGGGCCGATGGTGACGCTCTTCTTCGCGATGCTCGCCGATACGGCCGACTTCTCCGAATGGAGGACGCACCGGCGCGCGACGGGGCTCTTCTACTCCGCAGGCACGGTGGCGATGAAGTTCGGCTCGGGGGTGGGCGGCGCGCTCACGGGGCTCTTCCTGGCGGTCTTCGGCTACGCGGCGGTGAGCGGCGGGCAGGAGGCGGTCGTCCAGTCGGCGGGCGCCATCCACGGCATCCGGCTGCTCATCAGCGTCTTCCCGGCCGCGGTCGCGCTGCTCATGCTCGTGGCCTTCTGGTTCTACTCGCTCGACGAGCACCGCCTGAGCGAGATCGAGCGCGACCTCGCGGTGCGGCGCGCGGGGCCGGGGAGCGCGGCGGGGCGGGCGGCGGTGCAGCCGGCGGGGTAGGAGTTACGAGTTACGAAGTACGAGTTACGAGTTGGAAGCAGTTCAACTCATAACCCGTAACTAGAAACTCGTAACCCGTAACTGCTCCCTACCGCCTCACCCGCACGGGGCGGAGCACCCGCGCCGAATCGTCGTTCCGCGCCACCACGATCATCTGCTCCCCGCCGACGTAGCGCAGGGGGGCCATGCCGCGCACCTGGCCGGTGATCGTCACCCCGCTCGCCCCCATCTCCATCGGCGCGAAGCCACCCCGGCCGTCGCCCTTGAGTACGAGCCCGTAGCTGGCGTCCTCGCGGCCGAGCAGGGGGATGGAGCCGTCGAAGTTGCCGCCCAGGAGGAGGTCCACCTTCCCGTCGCCGTCGAAGTCCTCGGCCACGGCGGCGTAGACGGGAGCGAGCTGCGCCTCGACGGGGAGCGGCCGCAGCTCGAAGGTGCCGTCCCCCCGATCGAGCGCCACCGCGCTCGCGAAGGTCCGCGCCTCGCGCACCTCCGCCCGGTCGAGGTCGGCGTCGGGGAAGATGTCCTCGATGCGGCTGGCGCCGAAGGAGGCGTACGTGGCGTAGCGGCTGCGCAGGGCCGGCAGGAGCCTCAGCAGCTCGTCGCGCCCGGCCAGCGGGTAGCTCACCCCGTCGCGGTACGAGGTGAGGATCTTCTCCAGCATGCCGTTGTGGCCGAAGTCGCCCACGTACAGCCGCGTGGGCTCCCGCGCCGACGCCCGCAGGTAGGAGTTCAGCCCCTCGTTGCCCAGCACCAGGTCGGTGCGGCCGTCGCCGTTCAGGTCGGCGGCGGTCACGGAGTTCCACCAGCCCTCGGCGCCCCCGAGCCCCGCCTGCTCCGTGCGGTCCTCGAAGCGACCGCCCCGCTGCCGGAAGACGCGCACCGGCATCCACTCGCCGGCCACGACCAGGTCCAGCCGGCCGTCGTGGTCGTAGTCCACCCAGGCGGCTGAGGTGACCATGCCGGCCCGCGCGAGCCCCGGCGCGAGCTGCTCGGTCACGTCGGTGAAGTGGCCCCTGCCGTCGTTGCGCAGCAGGTGGCTCCTCGGGATGGCGCCATAGCTGCGCGCCACCGACCGGCTCCCCACGAAGAGGTCGACGTCGCCGTCCCCGTCGAAGTCGCCCGGCGCCACCACGGAGCCGTTCTCGAAGAAGTCGGGGAGCGCGCCGCGGTCACGATGGAAATCGCCGCGGCCGTCGTTGATGTACAGGCGGTCGAGCAGGGGCTCGGCGTCGCCCCAGAACTCGTTGCCGCCGCTGACCACGTAGAGGTCGGGGTGGCCGTCGCCGTTGGCGTCGAAGAAGGCGGCGTCCACGTCCTCCGCCAGGCTGTCCGCGCGGAAGACCTCCTCGCTCGACGGGCGGAAGTGGCCGTCCGGCTGCTGGAGGAGGAGGCGGCCGGGCTGGTACTTGGCGCCGCCGAGATAGACGTCGTCCAGCCCGTCTCCGTTGACGTCGCCCACCGCCAGGGCGGGCCCCTCGGTGGAGAGCAGCCGCGGCATGAGCGGCTCCCGGTCGTAGTCGTAGAAGGCGTTCTCCCGGTGCCGGTAGTCCAGCGCCACGCGGGCCGTCTCGTCGGTGAAGAGCGGGTGCCGCGACCGACCGTCCGGGTAGGCGTAGCGCCCCGATGCGCTGTCCTGCCGGAGGGTGATGGTGCGGTCGCCGCTCAGGCCGGTGAGTACCTGGAAGCGGCGGTCGGGCCAGATCACCGTCAGCGAGTCCACCCGCGGGGAGCTGCCGAGACCGAAGTGGAGGACGGGATCGACGGACGACTGGAAGCCACGGGTGGGCATCTCCTCCAGCAGCTGCGTCCGCCCCCCCTGTCTCAGCAGCACCTTCGCTCCGATGCCGCCGGTGTTCTTCCCCGCGCCGCGCAGCCGCACGCTCAGGTAGTGGTTGCCGTTGCGCTCGCGCGCGCGGTTGCGGTAGATGGCGGCGGGCGCGTTCAGATTGTTCACCACCAGGTCGAGAGCGCCGCTGTGGTTCAGGTCCACGTAGACCGCGCCGTTGGAGAAGCCGGGCTGCGCCAGCCCCCACGCCTCCGCCTGGTTGCTGAAGGTGAGGTCGCCGTCGTTGCGGAAGGCGTAGTTCGCGAGCGGCACCCGGGGCATCAGCTCGAGCAGCGAGAGATTCTCCCGTGAGTCTCCGCTCGCCAGCGAGGCCTGGACGGCCCGGGTCCCCACGTGGGCGAGGTAGTCCAGGTCGTTGGGCCGGCGATAGATGCCGTTGGTTACGAAGAGGTCCTTGAGCCCGTCGTTGTCGAGGTCCGCGAAGAGCGGCGCCCAGCTCCAGTCGGTGGCGGCGACGCCGGCGAGGAAGGCGATCTCGCTGAAGCGCCCGCCGCCGCGGTTCAGCTGCAGCGTGTTGCGCGAGTACTGCGGGTGGTAGCCGGCCGCCAGCCGCATGTTGAAGACGTGGAAGTTGTCGGCGCCCGCCGAGGTCTTGAGGATCTCCTCGCGCTCGGGGAGCATGTCGACCACCATGAGGTCGGGGCGGCCGTCGTTGTTCATGTCCGCCGCGTCCACGCCCATCGAGGCGCGGCTGGTGTGCCCGGTGGCCGTCGCGATCGACTCGGTGAAGGTGCCGTCGCAGTTGTTGACGTAGAGGAAATCGTTCTCCTGGAAGTCGTTGGCCACGTACAGGTCGGGGCAGCCGTCCGAGTTGACGTCGCTCGCCACCACCCCCAGCCCGTAACCGTCCACGCCGCCGTAGATGCCGGCCTTCTCGCTCACGTCGACGAAGTGCCCGCCGTCGTTGCGGAAGAGGACGTCCCCCGCGCGCGGGTTGCGGATCCGCCGGTTCCCGCTCCCGCCGGCGGCGCGCTCCTCGTGGGTGGAGTGGTTGAGGAGGTACATGTCCAGGTCGCCGTCGCCGTCGTAGTCGAAGAAGAGCGCCTGGGTGGAGTAGCCGTCGTGGGCGAGGCCGTACTTCCGCGTCTCGTCCTTGAAGGTGCCGTCCCCCTGGTTGATGTAGAGGACGTTGTGCCCCTTCATGCCCAGGTAGTCCACGGCCGAGACGTAGATGTCCAGCCGGCCGTCGCCGTCGACGTCGGCCATGGTGGCGCCGGTCGTCCAGCCCCCGGGCCCCGCCACCCCGGCGCGCTCGGTGACGTCCTCGAAGTGGTAGTCGCCGCGGTTGAGGTAGAGCCGGTTGGGGCCGAGGCTCGCGGTGAAGTAGAGGTCGGGCAGGCCGTCCCCGTTCACGTCGCCGGCCGCCACGCCGCCCCCGTCGTAGTAGTAGAGGTAGTCGACGATGTTGACGTCGGCCCGCTCCGGCACCTCGTTGGCGAAGGTCACGCCGGTGGCCTCCGGCGGGAGGCGCTCGAAGAGCGTGGGGCCCTGCCGGTCGCGGCCGCAGCCGGCCTGGAGGAGCACGGCGGCGAGCGCCGCGAGTCGCGACCAGCGCTTCATGAGTGCTCCCGCCCCCGCCGCGATGGGCGGGAGGCCACGCGACCGGCCGGCGCGGCGCGGAAGAGGAGCGGGCGGTCGTCGTTGCGGGCCACGACGTACAGGTCGCCCGTCCGGGTGCGCACACGGGCGATGTCCCGCGTCTCGCCCGGGACGACGAAGCCGCTCTCCGGCGCGCGCACGGGGGTGAAGTGGCCTCTCCCGTCGCCGCGGAGCAGCAGCCCGTAGCTCGAGCCCAGCCTGCCGAGCTGGGGCCGGGCGGCGTCGAAGTTGCCGGCCAGGAGCAGGTCGGCGTGGCCGTCGCCGTCGAAGTCGCCCGCGCTGATCCCGTAGATGGGGGCGAGCTGCGCCTCCCGGGGAAGCGGGACGAGGGTGAAGGAGCCGTCGCCGTTGTTCCTCGCCAGCGCCGTGGAGAAGGTGAACGCCTCCTTCACCACCGCGCCGTCCAGGTCGCTGGCGCTGAAGACCTGGTCGAGGCGCTTGCCCGCGTAGTCCCGGTGATTGGGGAAGCGCGGTTTCAGGGACGGGATCGCCGCGAGGAGCTCGTCGCGCAGGGCGAGCGGGTAGGCCGCCCCGCCCTCGTAGCGAACCAGCACCTGCTCCACCAGGCCGTCGCCGTTGAAGTCCTTCACGTACATCGTGGTGGGCTCGTCCACGCTGGCGTGCAGGGGCGTGTTCAGCCCCAGGTTGCCCACGATGAAGTCCACGCGGCCGTCGCCGGTGAAGTCGCCGGCGACGATGCGGTTCCACCAGCCGTTGCTCTTCTCCAGCCCCGGGACGTCGACGCGCTTCAGGTGTCCGTGGCCCGAGTTGTGGAAGACGGTGATCGGCATCCACTCTCCCACCACCACCAGGTCCACCCTCCCGTCGCCGTCCACGTCGCGCCAGAGGGCGTCGGTGACCATCCCCACGCGCGCGAGTTCCGGCGCCGCCCGGGCGGTGACGTCGCGGAAGTGGCCGCGGCCGTCGTTCTCCAGCAACATGCTCTGCGGGTCCAGCCCGTAGTGCCAGGGCACCACGCGGCCGCCCACGAAGAGGTCGACGTCCCCGTCGCCGTCGAAGTCCGCCGCGGCCACGCGCGAGCCGCTGACGTTCTCGGCCGGGAGGGCGTCCTCCGCCTTGTGGAAGTTCCCGCGGCCGTCGTTCAGGTAGAGGCGGTCCTGCAGCGCGGGCGCCATGCTGGAGAACTCGTTGCCGCCGCTCACCACGTAGAGGTCCGGATGGTGGTCGCCGTCGGCGTCGAAGAAGACCGCGCCCAGGTCTTCGGAGGTCTCGTCCGCCGCGAAGAGCGCTTCGTTGGTGCGGACGAAGCTGCCGTCCTGCTGCTGCACGAGCAGTGCGCCGGGCTGGTGCTTCGCGCCACCGATGAAGAGGTCGTCCAGCCCGTCGCCGTTCACGTCGCCCACCGCCGTGAAGGGCCCTTCCCGCGAGACCATCTTGGGCATCAGCCGCTCGCGGTCGAAGTCGACGAAGTCGTCCTCGTGGTGCACGAAGCCCAGCCGCACCCGGTCGGTGACGTCGCTGAAGAGCGGCGCGGGGGGCTCGGGCTTCGCGGGCAGGCTCACCGGGCGCTCCGAGTCCGCCTCGCGGATCGTCAGCCGCTGGTCGGCCTTCACGCGGGAGAGCACGCTGGACCGACCGTCCGGCCAGTCCACTGCCACCGACTCCAGCGTGTCGAGCGACCCCACGCCGAAGTCGAGCGTGTAGTCCACGCTCGACTGGAAGCCCCGCGCGGGCGCCATCTCCTGTACGAACTGCTGCCCGCCCCCCCGGACCGTCACCCGCGCACCCACCGCGAAGGGGTTGGCCCCCGCGCCCTCCAGCCGCACCTGCAGGTAGTGGTTGTGGCTCAGCACGCGCGCGTTGTTGCGGTAGACGAGCGCCTCCCCGTTCACGTCGTTCACCACCAGGTCCGGCGCGCCGTCGCCGTCCAGGTCGCCGTAAGCGGCGCCGCTGCTGAAGCCCTCCGCGTCCAGTCCCCAGGCCGCGCTCACCTTCTCGAAGCCCGTCCCGCGCTGGTTGCGGAAGGCGTAGTTGGGAAGCGGGGTCGACGCCATGTCGTGCACCAGCTTGAGGAAGTCGACGTGCCCCCGGGCGGCCGCGAGCATCGTGCGCCGGTCGCCGAGGAAGGCGATGTAGTCCTGTGAGGTGACGTCCCGCGCCATCCCGTTGGTGACGAAGAGGTCCTTGTAGCCGTCGAGGTCGAAGTCGGCGAGGAGCGGCGCCCAGCTCCAGTCGGTGGCGGCGACTCCCTCCATCTGGCCCACGTCGCTGAAGGTGCCGTCGCCGTTGTTCATCTGCAGCATGTTGCGCATGAACTGGCGGTGGTAGCCGTTCTTCAGCTTCTCCTGGTAGACCTGCCAGCTCTCGTACGCGGCCACCGTCTTCAGCCGACGGTCGTCCTCCGGGAGCATGTCGGTGGTGTAGATGTCGGGCCAGCCGTCGTTGTTCACGTCCGCGACGTCCAGACCCATGGAGAAGGCGCTGAGGTAGGGCATCTCCCTGTCCAGCACCTCCCGGAAGGTGCCGTCGTGCTGGTTCAGGTAGAGGAAGTCGCGCTCGAAGAAGTCGTTCGAGACGTAGACGTCGGGCCAGCCGTCGCGGTTCACGTCGGAGATCCCGATCCCGAGCCCGAAGCCGCTCTCGGCGCCGTAGATGCCCGCCTTCGCGCTCACGTCCACGAAGTGGTCGCCCTCGTTGTGGTAGAGGCGATCGCCCCCGATGTCGCTGCGCACCCCGCGGTCGTTGCGCACCCCGAAGCTGCTCGCCGGGCGGGAGGAGTTGTTGACCACGTACAGGTCCAGCCGGCCGTCGCGGTCGTAATCGAAGAACGCGGCCTGCGTGGAGGCGCCCTCGTCCGCGACGCCGTAGGCGGCGGCCATCTCGCGGAAGCGAGGCACGCCGCTCCCGTCGGGCCCCTGATTGATGAAGAGCTCGTTCGCCCGGCTCTGCGGCGAGCCGGTCCCCGCGTAGCAGACGTAGATGTCCAGCCGGCCGTCGCCGTTCACGTCCGCGAAGACGACTCCGGTGGACCAGGGGCCGTCGCCGGCGACCCCCGCCTCGTCGGTCACGTCACGGAAGTGGAAGCCGCCCTCGTTCAGGTAGAGCCGGTTGGGACCCTGGTTGGCGGTGAGGAAGATCTCCGGGAGCCCGTCCCCGTTCAGGTCGCCCAGCGCCACGCCGCCGCCGTTGTAGTAGTTGCGATAGGTGAAGATGTTGAAGTCGCGCGTCTCGTGGAGCCGGTTCTCGAAGCGCACGCCGGTGTAGTCGGAGGGCAGCCGGGTGAAGAGCTGGGTGCCGACGGGCGGGGCCACCCGGGAGAGGTGTTCCGGAGCGGAGCGCTCCGACCGGGTGCAGCCCGTCAGCGCGAGCGCCGCGAGGCCGAGCCCCAGCGCCGGCCGGGTCAGGCTGTGCATTCTCTGGAACCGCATGGGTGGGGTGGAACGCGTACGGAAGATGGAGCGGTGGGGCGGCGGAGGCCACCCCTGCCCGCGCCACAGCCGGCCCTCCCCGCGAGGAAGGCCGGCGGTGGCGCGGGATCCTGCCCGGGTTCAGCCGCCGTAGCCCGGGTTCTGCTCCAGCATCGGGTTGGCGTCGATCTGCGTCTGCGGGATCGGCATGAGGATCCGGTACGGCTCGCGCTGATCCTTGAAGCCGAAGGGCGCGGTGTACTCGCCGTGGCGGATCAGGTCCTGCCGCCGCTTCGCCTCGGCGGTGAGCTCGAAGAGGCGCTCCTCGAGGATCCGGTCGCGGAAGGTCGCCTGCGTGTAGTCGGCCGCGTTCAGCGGCTGCGGCGGCGAGAAGTCGCGTGCCCGGACCTTGTTCACCAGGTCCACCGCCTCGGCCGTCTTGCCCAGCTCGTTCAGCGCCTCGGCCTTGATGAGGTACATCTCCGCCAGGCGGAAGAAGGCGTAGTCGTTGCCGTTGTTCTCGGCCACGTGGTTCGGGTCCGCGGGCCACTTGTAGATGCGCACCCCCTCACCTTCGGTGGCCTGCGTCGGGTCCTTGATGGTGGGGTCGAAGAAGAGCGGCTTCCCGCTGCGGTCGTTCACCGGCTGCCCGGTCAGCACGTTGTCCTGCGGCCCTTCGAGGAAGATGTCCATCCGCTTGTCGCTCGTGTCGAAGGCGTAGTACGTCTGCGCGAGCGTGGCGAAGCCGTTCCACGGCGAGGGGTCGAACTGGCTGTAGTGCAGCGCCCGCATCACGAAGTTCAGGCCCAGCCCGGTGGCGGCCATGAACTTCACCTGCATGATGATCTCGGGCGAGTTCGAGTTGTCGGGCGTGAAGTTGTCGTTGAAGTTGGCCGCGAGGCTGTAGACGCCCGAGTTGAGGATGCGGTCCACCGCGTCGATGGCGTCCTGCCAGCGCGCCTGCCCCGGTTGCAGCCCGCTCTCGGTGACGGTGCCGGTCCACACCTGGGCGTTCAGGTACATGCTCGCCAGGATGGCGTCCACCGCGCCCTGGGTCATGCGCCCGTTGTTCTCCGCCGACCACGTCTCGGGCAGGTCCTCGCGGGCCGCCTTCAGCTCGGTCTCGATGAAGTCGAAGACCTCGGCGCGGGTGTTCCTCGGCCGCGGCTTGATGTCGGTGTCGGTGACGATGGGTACGCCGCCGAACATGTCCATCAGCAGGTAATAGTAGAAGGCCCGCAGCGTACGCGCCTCGGCGGTGACCACCTTCTTGTCGGCGTCACCCATGTTGGCGTGGGGCAGCGCGGCGAGCAGCGCGTTGGCGCGCGCCACGCCCTGGAACAGGTTCACCCACGCGCCGTTGATGGCGCCCAGGCCCGAGGCGCTCGTCGGCGTCCACGTCTGGTGGTGGATCTCCAGCCAGGTCCCGTTGTCGTACCAGTCCTGCCCGCGCGTGGGGACGATCATCTCGTCCGTGCTGATCTCGCTCAGGTTGTAGTAGTCGTCGGTCGTGGAGCGCAGCTGCGCGTAGACGCCGGCGAGCCCGCCGAGCACCTCGTCCGCGTTGCGGTAGAAGTTGTCCGGCGTGATGGCGCTGGTCGGGTTCTCCGACAGATCGGTGCAGCTCTGCAGAAGGCCCACGACCGGCACCGCGACCAGGAGTGCCGCCAACCGTGGCGTCCAGACGGCACTCATGAGACGGTGGATGTTCATAAGTTGCAGATGCCTGGGTGAGTGATGGACAGAGTGCGTTCTCTTCAGAAGGTCAGGTTGATGCCGGTCGAGATGGTGCGCGGGCGCGGGTAGTTCAGGTACTCGATGCCCCGCGACGCCAGCCCGGCGTCGGTGAAGACCTCCGGGTCGTAGCCCGTGTAGTTCGTGAGCAGCAGGAGGTTGTCACCCGAGACGTAGATCCGCGCGCGGCTCGCGCTGGCGCGGCCCGGCAGGTCGAAGCTGTACCCGAGGGTGACGTTCTGCAGCCGCGTGAAGGTGCGGTCCTCGATCCAGCGCGAGGAGAAGATCGCCGGCTCGTGGAGACCGGTCGGGTCGTTCAGCGCCGCCACGAGGAAGTTCTTGTTCTGCAGGACGTTCCCCTTGGTGGAGTAGACGAGCGCGGTGTTGTTGAAGACCTTACCGCCCACCTCGCTGCGGATGAGGAAGCTGAGGTCGAAGGCCCCCATCTTCCCCTGGCCGGTCAGCCCGAGGGTGAAGTCCGGGTTCGCGTTGCCCAGGATCGCGTAGTCGTCGGCCGTCGGGGCGCCCGTCAGGCCGTTCACGCACGAGGCATCGGTGCGGTTGCAGACGAAGAGCTGCTGCCCCTTGTGCCAGATGGTGTCGCCCCCGACCACGTTCGCTTCGGCGGCCACGTGGCTGAAGCGCGCGCCGTAGAAGGTGCCCAGCGGCTGGCCCGGCATGATGCGCTCGGAGACCTGGCCGGACTGGCCCTGCCCGCTCACGTTTCCGGTGGTGATGAAGCCGCGGCCGCCGAGGTCGACGACCTTGTTGCGGTCGGCCGAGAAGACGAGCCCGAGGGTCGCGCTTGCGTTGGCGCGTTCCAGCACCAGCGCGTCCAGCGAGGCCTCGATGCCGGCGTTGCGCAGCTTGCCGATGTTCTCCAGGCGCGTATCCACCAGCGCCGGCTGCGGCACCGCCACGCTGAGGAGCAGGTCGGAGGTGTTCTTGACGTAGTACTCCAGCGTGCCGCTGAGCATGTTGTCGAGGAGCCCGAAGTCGATCCCCGCGTCGAACTGGGCCGTCTGCTCCCACTTCAGGTTCGGGTTCGGGTCCTGGGTGGGGATGTAGCCGACGGTGATCTGGTCGCCGAAGGGATAGCGTGCCCCGGCCTCGGGAGCGAGGATGATCAGCGACGCATAGGGCGGCACGCCCGGGTTCCCCTGCAGCCCGTAGCCGGCGCGGATGCGCAGGTCCGAGAAGGGGAGCCCGAGCCGCTTCATGAAGGGCTCTTCACTGATGCGCCAGGCCGCGGAAGCGGCGGGGAAGAGCGCCCACTTGTTGCCCGCGCCGAAGCGCGAGGAGCCGTCGCGCCGCAGCACGCCGGTCAGATAGTACCGGTTGCCGTAGTTGTAGTTGGCGCGGCCGAAGAAGGAGACCAGGCGGCTGTCGTTGCGCCACGAGTACGGCGCCACGAGCTGGCTGCCGCCGCCCAGGTTGTAGTAGTCGAAGGCGTCGGTGGTGAAGCCCTGCGCCTGCGAGCCGAACTCCTGCTGGCTGAAGCGGGTGAACTCGTAGCCGCCCACCACGTCGATCGTCTGGACGCCGAAGTCGCGGTGCCCCGTGAGCAGCGTCTGCAGGGTGAGCGTGGTGCTGTTGCGCGCGTTCTGCTGGGCGAGCCCGCTGTACTGCGCGCCCACCGGGCTGATGCGCGGCCAGTAGGTGCCGCGCCCGCCGTCGGAGCGGTCCGCCCCGACGTTGACCGTCGCCGTGAGCCCCGGGACCAACAACAGCTCGGCCGAGGCGTTCCCCAGCGTGCGCGTGGTGTTCCCCTGGTCCACGATCTGCTCCGTGAGCGCGACGGGGTTGCGCAGCGATTGCGATCCCGCGCCCACCTCGTAGAAGACCATCTGCCCCGTCGTGGAGTCCTGGACCTTGACCGGCTCCGTGGGGTTGAAGACCACCATGTTGTTGAAGACCCCGCCCTCGAAGCCGCCGGTGTTCTGGTCGGGGAGGTAGTCGTTGGTGATGTGCGAGGAGGTGAGGTTCAGCTCGAGCGTCAGCCGGTCGCTCAGCGCCGTCGAGGAGGCGTTCAGGCGCCCCTGGATGCGCTCGAAGCCGTTGTTCAGCACCACGCCCTGCTGGTTCATGTAGTTCAGCGAGGCGCGGTACACGGTGCTCCCCGTCCCGCCGGAGAAGGCGAGGTTGTGGTTCTGCGTGTAGGCGGTCCGCGTCACCGCCTTCTCCCAGTTCGTGTTCGCCGGGCCGAGCGAGGCCAGGCGGTCGGAGTCGAGATTCCCCGCCGCGACCTGGTCCTGCACGAACTTGCGGTACTGCGCGCCGTCGAGCACGTCGAGCCGGCGCGCGGGCGTGGCCATGGCCACGTAGCCGTCGTACTCCATCGTGATGCCGCCCGTGGCGCCGCGCTTCGTCTGGATCAGCACCACCCCGTTCGCTCCGCGGCTCCCGTAGATGGCCGTCGCCGCCGCGTCCTTCAGGATGGTGATCGACTGGATGTCCGCCGGGTTGAGCAGCGCCAGGGGGCTGCGAGGGAGCGGCGCGCCACCGCCGATCCCCATCCCGCCCGGCTCCGTCGGCGTGTTGTCGATCGGTACGCCGTCGATCACGTACAGCGGCTCGTTGCTGGCGCTGATCGAGGTGCCGCCCCGGATGCGGATCTGCGCGCCCGCTCCCGGCTCACCGCTGTTCGTCACGATCTGCACGCCGGCCACCCGGCCCTGGATCATGTGGTTGGCGTCGCTGACCACCCCCACGTCCGCCTCGTCCGCCTTGACCGTCGAGACCGCGCCGGTGATCGCCCCGCGCTTCTGCGTCCCGTATCCGACCGCCACGAGCTCCTGCAGTTGCAGCGCCTGCTGGGCCATCTGCACGTTCACCGTCGTCGTCTGGCCCGCCGCCACCGTCACCGTCTGCGTGATCTCGCCGTAGCCCACGTGCGTCACCCGCAGCGTCTGACTACCGGCCGCCACCCCGCTGAGCGTGTAGCGGCCGTCCGTCGACGTGGTGCCTCCCCGCCCCGCCACCGCCACGGCGGCGCCGGCCAGCGGTTGCTGTGTGGCGGCGTCCACGACCCGACCCGTCACGGTGCCCGTGGGGGCCTGCGCACTCGCCGGGGCCGCCCAGACCAGACCCGCGAGTAGCGCCGGGAATAGAATACGACCGAGTGACATAGGTCCGCCCTCCTTGGATGTGGAGTGGAACAGCGGCCCGGTTCGCCTCCGGGCCTCGATGAACCGACTGCCCATCAACAGCGGAATTCGTCCTGCCGTAAACGTTTACAGTCTCCGGCTCGGTCCTGTTGTCGTCGCGGGAATGGAAGCGGGTGAGAGGGAAAGGGGCGGTGAACGGGGGTTCGGCACGCCGCGGACGCGGGGAGCGAGGTCCTTCGGGCCCGGACCGGCTCGTGCCGAGGTGTTTCTGGCACCAGCATGCGTCGCATCGACGGCATCGTCAAGGTTCTTGTTCTGGCGGGGAACAAATCCGCCGCGCCGCGCGGCGCCCCCGGCGCGAGGGCTGCAAAGGGGTGGCGGGGCTCTGGCGCGGGGGGGCGGCGCGGCCCATCTTCGACGGAGGTCCATCCGCGTCCCCGCGGTCTCCCGGGCCGTCCGCCTCTCACCCGCACCCCACCCGCCCATGAGGAAGCCCGTACGCGTCGGCCTCGTCGGCTCGCAGTTCATCTCCTCGATCCACGCCGAGTCGCTCCAGCGCTGCGCGCAGGCGGAGCTGGTGGCGGTGGCGTCTCCCACGGCGGAGCACGCGGAGAGCTTCGCGCGCCGCTTCGGCATTCCCCGCTTCTTCCAGGATTACCGGGAGATGCTGACGCTGGACGAGCTGGACATGGTGGTGATCGGCGCGCCGAACCACCTGCACGCGGCCATCACCGTCGACGCGGCCGCGGCGGGGAAGCACGTCGTGTGCGAGAAGCCGCTCTGCCTGAACCTCGCCGAGGCGGATCGGATGATCGAGGCCTGCCGCGCGGCGGGCGTGAAGCTGATGTACGCCGAGGAGCTCTGCTTCGCGCCCAAGTACGTGCGCCTGAAGCAGCTCCTGGACAGCGGCGCGCTCGGGGCGCCGGTTCTCCTCAAGCAGCTGGAGAAGCACGACGGCCCGCACGCGCCCCACTTCTGGGACGTGGATCGCTCCGGCGGGGGGGTGACGATGGACATGGGCTGTCACGCCATCGAGTTCTTCCGCTGGATGCTCGGGCGGCAGCGCGTCGTCTCCGTCTACGCGCAGATGGGCACGCACGTGCACGGCGACAAGACGCGCGGGGACGACAATTCCGTGCTGATCCTGGAGTTCGAGGGCGGCGCGACGGCGGTGGCGGAGGAGAGCTGGACGAAGCTGGGCGGCATGGACGACCGCGCCGAGGTGCACGGCTCCGGCGGCGTCGCCTTCGCGGACCTCCTGCACGGCATCGCCATCGAGACCTACAGCGCCACGGGGTACGACTACGCCGTCGAGAAGGCGGGGAGCACGAAGGGGTGGTCGTTCACGGTCTACGAGGAGGGCTGGAACTACGGGTTCCCGCAGGAGATGGAGCACTTCGTGGACTGCGTGCAGAACGACCGCCCACCGCTGGTGACCGGCGAGGACGGGCGCGCCGTGCTGGAGGTGCTCTTCGCCGCCTACGCCTCCGCCGGCTCGGGTCGGAAGATCATGCTCCCCTTCCGGACGGACGCGGTCCGCCCGATCGACCTGTGGAGGCCCGCGCCGGGTGCGATCGCGGAAGAGGCTGTTCCACCGGCCTCCGCCTGACCGTGATGCACGAGACGCTCTCCGGCCGTCATTCCCGCGCGGGCGGGAACGAGGCTGTTACCTGGCGGAAGAGCCAGCTCGAGCCACCCCCGCGCGCCGCCGCGCGGGAACGGGCAATCTCGCGAGCTCGTACTGCACCGCCAGGCCGGTGAGGTTCCAGAGCTGGAGGTCGGTACTGGTGGCGTAGCGCACGGGGAGCAGCCGGTCTCCGTCGATGCGGTAGGTCCAGAGCTCCTGGTCGGAGAGGCCGGACGCGGCCACCGCGTCCCGGGTACGGCGCAGGTCGGTGCGCAGCGAGTCGACGTAGGGCGCGAGCGCCGGCCGCAGCGGTATGCCCGAGCCGTCGGTCGCCGCCTCGATCTGGCGGGCGAGCGCCATCATGAGGAAGTTCACCTCGCGCCCCCAGACGACGCGGGGGGAGTGGTACTGGTCGCGCACGAAGCTCTGCCACACGGCGGAGTCGGCGTAGGCGTCGTTGGCGACGACGGGACCGAGCCCGGGGATGAAGAGGCCCGCGGGGTAGGCCAGCATGACCGGCCGCAGCTCGCGCAGCACCTGCTCGGGCGGCAACGCGCCCGCACCGAGGAAGAGGTGCATCGCCACGTCCGTGTTGACCACCGGGACGGGGTGGCCGAGCGAGTCCAGGGAGAGGGCGAGGAAGCGGAGCGTATCGCCGGGCGCGCTCCGCTGGAAGACGTCGCTCCAGTAGTGCCGCTCCCCGGCCGGCATGGCGCGCAGCCGGGCCTCCACGCGCTCACGCACCTGGCCCGGGGCGAGCGCCACCTCGAAGTGACGAGACGCGCCCCGCCACCGCTGCAGCGCCGCCTGCAGCGCCGCCGGCGAACCGAGGTACTCGCCGAGGGCGGAATCGCGCACCTCGGGCGCGGCGGCCGCCAACCGGCGCGCGTCGAAGCCCAGCCCGCGCAGCGCCGTGCCGATCTCGCCCAGCGCCTGCAGGGCGTGCGGCACCCAGACGACGTTGATGTCCATCGCGTAGCGGCCGTTCGCATAACCCACGCGACTGTCGCGCCAGCTCGCCGGGAGCCAGCCGGTGGAGTCGAGGCGCGGGAAGCCGACCAGGTTGGAGGCGACCGGGTCGCGGGCGTACGGCCGCGCCATGCGCGCCACGTGATCGAGGTTGCGCACGATCGACGTGAGGCGCGAGGCGCCGTCCTTCCCTCCGGCGCTCGCCAGGAGGAAGGCCCGCTTCTGCTCCGCGGGCACGTCGGTGCGCGCCAGGTAATGGGCGACGAGCACCGGGAGCTGGAAGTCGTCGTCCATCATGTGGTAGTTCTCGCGCACCGCCTGCAGGTCGGAGAGGACGGCGCGCGCCCGTGCCAGCGCGCTGTCCGCGGCCGCCGTCTCCCCCGCCCCGCGCCGCCGGAAGTACTCCGCCATCAGGTCGTCGTAGACGCCCGCGTTCTCGCGGATCGCCTGCCCCCCGAGCGCCTCCTCGTGGCTCACCTGCCCGTCGGGAGAGAGCTTGCGCAGCGCCGCGCCGATCACGTACTCCGACATCCGGGGGGCCCAGACCGGCTCCATCAGGAGCGCCGTCATCAGCATGTCCCGGCCGAAGTAGGTGCCGTAGTTCGGCAGCCCGGCCATGAGCTTCTCGTGCGAGCTCAGCAGCTCCAGCGAGAGGACCTGACGCTCCGTCCGGCGAACCTGGTGGAGTCGCTCCCGCTGCGCGGCGCTTCGCCGGGCGGCGTCCACCGCCTCGATCCGGGCGCCCTCCGCGCGCAGCCGCCGCAGATAGGCGAGGAAGGGCGCGTCGAAGATCTCCTCCGCGCGCAGTGGCGTGAGCGGCGCGGCGTCGGTCTCCACGCGCACCGTCAGCGGGAGCGGCTCCCCGCCGGGCGAGCGGACGGTGACGTAGCTCCCGGTGCGCCGCACGCGCGCGCCGCGGGGGAAGCGCAGCTCCAGCGACTGCCGGTTGCGGCCGTCGAAGGAGAGGTGCTCCACGCGGACACGCCACCCGGAGGCGCTGGAGTCCACGGTGAGCGTCGGCTGGACGCGCGCGCGCAGGTCGTCCACGCCGTGCGCCCGCAGGAGCGCGAGCTGGCGGGCGCGCTCCGGGGCGTCCAGCCGCTCCAGGTCGGCGATGAGGGTGTCGAGCTCGGGCCGGGGGAAGGGGGGTGCGCCCATGGGCTGCCGGTGCCCGCCCGTGTACTGGAAGTCGCGCTCCAGGCGCATGGAGCCCAGGAGGAAGCGACCGATCTCCACCGCCCCGCCGCCCACCCGCAGCCGGTACTGCACGCTGCGCCGCGGGCCGTCGGCGTCCACCGTGGCGGTGGCGCCGTCCCAGGCGAGCGCGGCCGTCGCGCCCGAGCCGTCGCGCACGGTGAAGCCCAGGCTCTCGTCCGCCGCGTCGGCCCACACGCTCACCACCCGACCGTCGCGCTGGTCGAGGTACACCTGCACGGTGTTGCCGCTCGCGTCGCGGTAGAACCGCGTGCCGTAGCCCTGGTACGCCGCGGGGTCGTCCATCCCCGGCTCGGGGAACTGGAGCACCGGCGCGACCTGGTGGGGCGGGGCGAGCACCTGCGTCAGGAGAAGGACGGCGGCGAGCATCATCGGGCCTCACTCGGTGGGGCGGTGACGTTGGCCTGCGATGGGGCGGAACGGCGGGAGAGGCTTCCGGTCCGGGCACGATAGCCATCCGAGCGCTCTCGTGAAAGGGGCCCGGACCGATCCTCCTTGACCGCGCGCGTCCCGCGCTGCATCCTGCGGGAGAGCACGCGCTCGCTTCGTCCGCTGTCTCCCCCGGCCGCTCCCGGCCAGGATGGCCCGGAGCCCCGCCGCCACCTCCCACTGCCCCACCCGTAGAGGCCCATGGAACGTCCATCGGTTCACATCGCCCGTCCGCCCGAGGTCTACGACGCCATCGTGGTGGGATCGGGGATCGCAGGGGGGTGGGCGGCGAAGGAGTTGTGCGAGAAGGGTATGAAGACCCTCGTGCTGGAGCGCGGCCGCATGGTCGAGCACCGGAAGGACTACATAACCGAGCACCAGCCGCCCTGGGGCTTCCCCAACCGGAACCGGCTGAACGAGGACATGCTCGCGGAGCACTTCTTCATCCAGCGCCGCACCGGCTTCCTCGGGGAGGAGAACCTGCACTTCTTCTTCAAGGACTCCGACAGCCGCTACATCGAGGAGAAGCCCTTCACCTGGGTGCGCGGACGGCAGGTGGGGGGCAAGTCGCTGATGTGGGGGCGCTACTGCTTCCGCTACAGCGACCTGGACTTCGAGGCGAACGCGCGCGAGGGGGTGGGCACCGACTGGCCGAT
Source organism: Longimicrobiaceae bacterium (assembly GCA_035707865.1). Lineage (GTDB taxonomy): Bacteria > Gemmatimonadota > Gemmatimonadetes > Longimicrobiales > Longimicrobiaceae > DASSTO01. The sequence goes on from DASSTO010000175.1 coordinate 32,786, forward strand.
CCGCTACGCCGACATCGCGCCCTGGTACTCCTACGTCGAGAAGTTCGCCGGGATCAGCGGCGAGAAGCTGGGACTGCCGCACCTGCCCGACGGCGAGTTCCAGAAGCCCATCCCGCTGAACGTGGTGGAGACGGAGCTCCGCCAGCGGATCGAGAAGAACTACCCCGAGCGCCACCTGACCATCGCGCGCGCGGCGGTGCTCACCGAGCCCATCGGCGATCGCCTGCCCTGCCACTACTGCGGGCCCTGCTGGCGGGGCTGCTCCACCGGGAGCTACTTCAGCAGCCAGGCGAGCACCCTCCCGGCCGCGACGGCCACGGGCAACATGACGCTCCGGCCCGACAGCGTGGTGCACAGCGTGATCTTCGACCGGAAGAAGGGCCGGGCCACGGGGGTCCGGGTGGTGGACGCGCACACGAAGGAGATGCGGGAGTACCACGCGCGCGTCGTCTTCCTCTGCGGCTCCACCCTGGGCTCCACGCAGGTCCTGCTGAACTCGGAGATCGGCCGCACCAGCGACGAGCTGGGGCACAACCTGATGGACCACCACTTCAAGGTGGGCGCCTACGGGCAGATGGACGGCTACGACGAGCACTACTACTACGGCAACCGCCCCATCGGCTTCTACGTCCCGCGCTATCGCAACATCAGCGCGGCCACGAAGATGCCCGACTTCGTGCGCGGGTACGGGATCGAGGGCGACGCCGGCCGCCCGAGCTGGGGCCGCGGAAACGACATCCCCGGCTTCGGCGTGGAGCTGAAGAAGAAGCTGCACGACCCGGCGCCCTGGCAGGTGTGGATGACCGGCTTCGGCGAGACCCTCCCGCGGCACGAGAACCACGTGACCCTCGACCCCGAGAGGGTGGACGAGTTCGGGGTCCCCCTCCTGCGCATCGACTGCTCGTGGGGCCCGAACGAGCTGAACATGCGCAAGGACATGGCGAGCTCCATGGCGGAGATGCTGGAGCGCTGCGGGCTCGGCAACGTGCACTCGTACGACGACAACAAGCCGGGGGGCATCGGGGCGGAGCCGGGGCTGGGAATCCACGAGACGGGCACCGCGCGCATGGGCCGCAGGCCCGAGGTGTCGGTGCTGAACGCGCACAACCAGGTGTGGGACGCGCCGAACGTCTTCGTGACCGACGGCGCCTCCCTCGCTTCGTCTCCCTGCCAGAACCCCTCCATCACCTTCATGGCGCTCACCGCCCGGGCCGCCGACTTCGCCGTCGGCGAGATGAAGCGAGGCAACCTGTGAACCGACGAGACGCCCTCAAGACCATCGGCGTGATGCTGGGCACCGCCCTCACGCCCTCGCTGGCGCAGGCGATGGAGGCCGGCTACGTCACTCCCGCCGCCGGCGAGCCGCTGCGCGCCTTCACCCCACCGCAGAGCGAGCTCGTGGCCACGCTCGCGGAGCTCATCATTCCCGCCACGGATACTCCGGGCGCCCGCGCCGCCCGGGTGGACGCCTTCATCGATGGGCTGCTGGTGGACATCTTCCCCTACGAGGAGCGGCAGCGCTTCCTCGTCGGCCTCGCCGACGTGGACGAGCGAGCGCGGGCGGCGACCGGTAAGCCGTTCCTCTCCAACGCGCCGGAGAAGCGCCTCGCCCTGCTGAGCGCGCTGGAGGAGGAGTCGCGCCACGCCCCGCCCGGCTCCCAGCCCTTCTTCCCCTGGCTCAAGGAGCTGACGCTGACGGGCTACTACACCTCGGAGATCGGTGCCTCGCAGGAGCTGAAGTACGTGCACATCGCCGGCTACTACGACGGCGACGTGCCCTACGCCCAGGTGGGGCGGGCGTATTCCTGAGATCACGCCGATGCCCGGGCTCCATCCCTCCGGAGTTATGAGTTATGAGTTATGAGTTACGAGTTACGAGTTATGAGTTGAGCATACCCCAACTCGTAACTCGTAATTCGTAACTCGTAATTCGTAATTCGTAACTCACAACTACTCGACCGCCTCCGGGTGCAGCGCGCGCACGCTCTGCGCGTTCTTCAGGATGCGCGGCCAGTTGTGGGCCGTGTCGGGACGGCGCCTGAAGAAATCCTCCCACTGCCACCCCAGCCCGCCGGCGTAACCCCGGTCGTAGAGCGTCGGCATCAGCTGCTGCCAGGGCACGCCGAAGGTGTCGTCCATGTAGAACTCCGTGACGGCGAGCGGCTTGTCGAGGCCCCAGAAGGCGCGGTCGTGGTGGAAGGGCGAGAGGGCGGGATAGCCCCAGTCGTAGTAGTGGACGGTGTAGAAGTCCAGCGTGCCGGCCGGGTCACCGCCCGCCGCGACGAGCTCCCGGTCCGTGTAGTAGTTCCGGTTCTTTCCCCACTCCTGCAGTGTCGCGTACATCTTCCGCGTCTCGGCCAGGGTGAAGAGATAGCCGTAGCGGTCCGCCAGCTTGCGGCGGATGGCGGCGACCTGCGCCTCCGTCAGCTCGTCGGCCGCCGTCCCCGGCACGAGCAGGTCCTCGTCCGCGGTGACGTCGCTCGTCGCGCGGAAGCTCCACGAGCCGTTGGTGACGAGCGCGCCGGGGTCGGCGCGCTTGATCGCCCCGGCGGCGCGGTTGATGAAGCGCTGGATGTCGGACATCGGCACGTGCCGGGTGATCTCCCAGCCGAACTCGTCGCTCATCCCCTCGGGCTCGTTGAAGATCTCCCACGCCAGGATCGCCGGGTGGCCCTTCAGAGCGGTCACCATCGGCACCAGGGCGTGGTCGATGTACGCCTGCAGCTCGTCCTCTCGCGTCAGCAGCGCGTAGTTGCGGTCGGTGATGGAATCGCCCGCGTTCTTCCTCAGCATGTCGAACGACCAGAGGCAGAGGATGAGCCGGACGTGGTGCTTCTGCGCGAGGTCGAGAATGTCCCGCAGGTCTTCGATCGTACCCTCTCCCGGGCCCACCACGGCTCCGTCGCGCCACTCGGGCGTGACGGAGCCGTCGGTGTGCAGCCAGAGGCGCAGCGTGTTGCCGCCCGCGTCGTGCAGCTGGCGGAAGACGAGCTCGAAGAGGTCGAGTCGCGTGGGGCCGGGGCCGACGTCGCGCGCGAAGCGCGTCCACGCGATGTTCCCGCCGCTCAGCCACAGGTCCCCGCCCTGCACGGGAATGCGGTCGAGACGCTGCGCCTGCGCGGCGGCTGGAGCCGGGACGAGGAGCAGGAGAAGGAGAGGGACGAGGAGGGATCGTCGAGTGGGGTGCATCGTCGGGAGGGCGGAAGGTGGGCGACGATCTCCAATGTGGAGGAGCCGCGAACACGCGTCAATCGGACATTTTCGGGATCCATCCTCCCGGCGACCTACGGTCGGAGCATCCGCTTCTCGTAGACCGCCGCGATCCCCGATCCGTCCCAGACGTAGGCGAGCCGCTGTGTTTGCTGGCAACGGGAGATCGCTCGGGGCCGGAAGACGGCCGCGCACTCGCCGCCCGCGCGGCGAACGCTGTCGTACGCGACGCCCCGGGAGCCCGCGGCCCGGAGCCGGCGTGCCAGCGCCTGCGAGGCCGAGTAGTCGTCGGGGTGGTAGATCTCGGGAAGGCTGTCCCGCATACCGCGCACGTCGTGCAGCTCCGCCGAGAGGCGGGCGCGGAGCACGCGCATGTCCAGCTCCATGGGGCCCTCGGCGGTGGCGCGGAGGAAGCGCTCCCGGTGGTGGACGGTCTCGTCGATGGCGGTATGGAGGTCTCTCGCGGTGTAGTAGGCGCCGTAGGTGCCGTCCGTGAAGCGGCCTCCCATGGGTGACACGTGGGTGAACGCCGCCATGACGTATCCGGCCCCCGCCCCCGTCACGCGGTCCTCGGGCGCGACCAGTCTCAGGAGGCCGACCTCGTCGCGGACGCGGTCGTTGGTGAGCGCCTCGATCGCCAGCACCGCTTCCAGGTCGACGGGGTCGGCGACCCGCTCGAAGAGCTGGACGGGCGGGAAGCGGCTGGGGATGATGCGATAGCACGACGGCCAGAGAACGCGCGAGACGGGCACCGCCTCCGGCTCTACGACCATCCACCCCGCTCCGCGTCGAGGTATCGGCGCACCACGTACAGGTCCGCCACGTGACCGGAGAGCATGCGCTCGAGCGCCGACTGGCCGTTGAAGAGAGGGGCCGCGTTCGGCCTCCGGATCCACGCGTCGGCGGCCCCGGGGTCCGGGAGCAGGACCTGCAGGTCCTTGTAGATCCCGAAGATGTAGGAGAGACGCTCCAGCAGGTCCGGCGTGAGCCGCGCGGGTGGCTCGTTCCGCCACTTGTAGTAGGTGGAGCGCGAGGCGATGCCGAGGAGCGTCATCTGCTCCTCGGCCGAGAGCTTCCAGAGATCCGCGATCCGGAAGAAGGTCCGGAGCGCGGGGCCGCCTGCGCTCTGGGGGTCGAGAGGCTGGCTCTTCCGGGCGGCTGTGGGCATCGGCGCTCCTCCATGAATGGACTCACGAATCAGTATCGTCCATTCATGGAGCCATGGCAAGCCTCCTGCCGTTTGCTCCTCTACGCCCCCGCGAGCTTGAGCAGGTCGCCCATCACCCCCGCCGCCGTCACCGCGGGCCCGGCACCGGGGCCGGTGATGACGAGCGGGTTGGTGCGGTAGCGCGCGGTGGTGAAGGTGAACTGGTTGTCGGTGCCGCTCAGCGTGGCGAGCGAGTCGGCGACGGGTACGGAGACCACGCCGACGCGCACGCTGCGGCGGGTGACGCGCGCGCGGTAGCGCAGCACCTCGCCGCGGGCGGCGGCGGCGCGCACGCGCTGGGCCCAGAAGTCGTCGACCTCCTCGACGCGCGCGAGGAACTGGTCCGGGCTCACGTCGCGCAGGGCGTCGGGGACGAGGGACTCGACGGCGACGTCAGAGAGCTCGCCGCGGTAGCCGATGAGGCGCGCGAGGATGAGGGCCTTGCGGGCGACGTCGAGCCCCGAGAGGTCGTCGCGGGGGTCGGGCTCGGTGTAGCCGAGCTCCATCGCGGTGCGCAGCGCGCCGGAGAACGTCTCGCCGCGGCCCATCTCGCCGAAGAGGAAGCCCAGGGTGCCGGAGGGGCAGCCCTCGATGGTGAGGACGTGGTCGCCGGAGGAGACGAGCTTGGCGAGGGTGTCGATGATCGGCAGCCCGGCGCCCACGGTGGCCTCGTGGAGGACGCGGCGGCCGTGGGCCGTCGAGCCGCGCAGGAGCACCTCCGCGGCCGACGCTTCGGCCGCGAGCGGCGCCTTGTTGGCCAGGACGAGGTCCATGCCGGCGGCCATGGCGACGTCGAGCACGGCGCGTGTGTCGCCCGCCGCCACGTCGACGAGGACGGGGTGCGAGAGGGCGTGGTCGGCGATCTCGCGCATCGCGGCGACGGGGTCCGCGCGGTGACCGCCGGGGGCGCAGGCGACGGAGTCGCCCGCGAGCTTGCCCTCGGTGAGCGAGGCGAGGCGCCGACGCGAGAGGCCGCGCGGGTCGAAGACGAAGCCGCCGCGGTCGATGACGCCGACGATCCGCGGCCGGGCCTGTCCGGCGGCGGTGGTGGTGGGCAGGGCGGAGATCTGCGCGGCGAGCTCGCGGCCGATCTTGCCGAAGCCGTGCAGGACGACGTCGAGCGTCCGCGCGCGGCTCGCCCGGCCGCCGCCCTGGCGGCCGAGCTGGAAGGCCGAGTGGATGGCGCGCTGCGCCTCGCCGACGGCGCTGCCGTCGACCACCACGGAGATGTTCAGCTCCGACGAGCCCTGCGCGATCGCCACGATGTTGATCCCCGCTTCCGAGAGCGAGGAGAAGACGCGGGCGGCGACACCGGGCGTGTGCACCATTCCCAGCCCCACCACCGCCACCGTGGCGACGCCGGTGTGGATCTCGATCCCGTCGATCTCCTCGCGCGCCAGCTCGTCGGCGAAGGCCTCGCGCAGCCGCGCAGCCGCCTCGGTGGCGTCGACCTCGCGCACGGCGAAGCAGATCGAGTGCTCGGAGGAGCTCTGCGAGATGAGCGAGACGGAGAGGCCGGCGTCCTCGAGCGCGGTGAAGGTCCTGGCCGCGATACCCGGCACGCCGAGCATGCCGTTGCCGCTCACCGTCACCAGCGCCTGGCCGGCGGCGGCCGAGAGCGCGCGGACCGGTGAGCCCGTGACCGGCCCGCCGCCGCGCCGCGTAGCGCGCATGGAGATCTCCGTCCCGCGCGAGGCCGGATCGGCGAAGGGGCGGATGACGACGCGGGCGTTGCGGCCGAGTGGCGTGAGGGCGCGCGGATGCAGCACCTTCGCGCCGTGGTAGGCGAGCTCGGCGGCCTCCCGCACGTGGATCTGCCGCACCACCCGCGCGTCGGGCACGGTGCGCGGGTCCGCGGTGAGCACGCCCGGGACGTCCTTCCAGAGGACGACCTCGCGCGCCCGCAGCGAGCGGCCCAGCAGCGTGGCCGTCAGGTCCGAGCCGCCACGGCCCAGCGTGACCGTCGCCCCTCCCACGCCAGCGCCCAGGAAGCCCGGCACCAACGGGACGACTCCGCGCTCCAGCACGGGCACGAGCACCTCCTCCACCGCGCGCTCCGTCGCGCGCAGGTCCGGCGCCGCGCGGCCGAAGCGCCCGTCGGTGACGATGAGCAGGGTGGCGTCGACGACCTCCGCCGCGACGCCCGCCTCCGCCAGCGCGGCGGAGAGCAGCATCGTGGAGAGGCGCTCCCCCCGCGCGACCACCCGGTCGCTCGTGGCGGCGGTGAGCTCGCGCGACTCCGCGACCCCGGCGACGATCACCTCCAGCTCCGCGAACGCCGCCGCGATCGCCTGCTCCGCCGCCGCCCGCAGCCGCGGCTCGCTCAACGACCCGGCCACCTCCATGTGACGCCGGATCAGGTCGCGGATGCCGTCGCCGGTCTCCACCACGCCCTCGGCCAGCGCGTGGCGCGCGGCACGCAACAGGCCGTCCGTCACGCCCGCCATTGCCGAAGCGACCACCACCGTGGGCTGCTGGCTGTGCATGCGGATGATCGAAACGGTATTGCGCAGCGCGTCCGCGTCCGCGAGTGCCGCGCCGCCGAACTTGTGGACCGTGACCGACTCGGAGAAGCGTTTCATGCCGATCTGCCGTTGATGGAGGTGCCCCGGTGGAGCGCGCCCGAAAGAAGACGGCCTCCCGATCGTCGAGAGGCCGCAAATCGTCGCCGGACAGCGCCTACCGCCGCCCGGCCAATATAACAGCAGGTGTACGCACGACAAAGAGCGGCGCGGCGGGGGCGATCCCCACCTCTCAGCGCCGGCGCCGGAACTCGAAGCGCTTCTCCTGCCCCACCGGGAGCGTGCCCGAGCGGGCGATCACCACCGAGTCGCGGCTCCGCAGCCAGCCGCTCTGGGCGTGGTCGAGCTCCTCCCGCGTGTCGTAGCGCCTCAGCGGCCGGCCGTCGAGCGTCACCGCCGCGACGGGCTGCCGCGTCACCAGCTCCACGACGTTGTCGCGCCGGTCCGGGGCGCCGTCGTAGTCGCCCTGCCTCGCCCCCACCGTCACCACCACGCCGGCGTCTCCACCCTGCTGCGAGAGCACCGTGGTCGCCACGGCGCCGCGCTGGTAGGCGATGGTGCGGCCGTCGTCCTCGTAGAGGGTGAACCGGCTCGGCCGCGCGTCGGGGTATACCCGGGCGATCAGCTCGTCGCGGACCGTGCCGTCGGTGCGCTGACCGAAGATGTTCATCGTCTTCTCGTCCACGTACATCTCGGGGAGGATCGCTCCCGCGCGGACGAAGAGCGGAAGCCGGAAGAGGCCCTGGCGGCGGACGGGGATGGACCGGAGCCACTCGCCGGCGCTCGTGTGCGACTCGCCCGTGTAGAAGTCGATCCACCGCCCTCGCGGCAGGTAGACGTCGCGCTTCGTGGCGCCGTAGCGCGTGACGTCCGCGACGAGCAGCTCCCGGCCGACCAGCTTCTCCCCACCCATCGTCCGGACGTTCGGGTCGTCCTGGTAGTAGAAGAAGAGCGGCGCGACGAGCGGGTCGGCGTCCCGGTAGGCGAGGTGGGCGAGGGAGTAGTAGTAGGGTGCGAGCGCGTAGCGGAGCCGGAGGTTCGCGCGATTGCTCGGCAGATCGCCCACCCGGTCGGGGGCGGTCTCCTTGCAGTTGCAGAGGTTCTCCGTGTGCGCCCGGACCGGGACGGCCAGCAGGGCCGCGTTGGCGAACCACTGGGTGTAGAGGGAGTCCTCGCTCTCTCCCGGGGCGAGCGCCTCGCGGTGGAAGCCGCCGACGTCGGAGCCGAAGTAGTCGATGCCCGACATCGACATCTGCATCCGGGCGTTCATCTGCGTCGCGAGGCTGCCCATGTTGGCGCCGATGTCGCCCGACCACATGGCGGCGCCGAAACGCTCGATGCCCGAGACGCCGGAGCGGGAGAGGATGAAGGGGCGCCGCTCGACGTCGTGCCGCCGGTAGCCTTCGTAGATGCTCCTCGCCCACTCCAGGTTGTAGAGGTTGTGGATGTCGGCGAGCGTGTGCTTCCCGGGCTCCACGCCGTGGAACCAGGAGGTGGTGTCGAAGATCTCCGGCTCGCCCAGGTCGGTCCAGTGGCCGACGATGCCCATGTCGATCAGCGGCTGCCGCTTCCAGTCGTGCCAGAAGGCCGCGCCGGTCGGGTTCGTCCAGTCGATCATCCCGCCCTTCCCCCACCAGGGGTTCGTGGTCAGGTAGGTCGCGGGGCCGTTCTCGCTCTGCCTGGCCATGTAGCCGAGCGCCTGCAGCGTGTCGAACTCCGGGCGGGCGCGGCCGATGTACGACTCCTCGATCGGGATGATCCCGATCCCCTGCCGCTCCAGCTCCGCGATCTTCTGCGCGGGGTGCGGGAAGTTCGTCTCGTCCCAGGCGAGGCGGCCCATCGAGGTCGTGTCGGAGCCGCCGTGGAGGCCGCCGAACCACTGCACGTCCATGACGAAGCCGTCGATGGGGAAGTGGTGCTCGCGCAGCGTCTTCAGCTTCCCTTCCAGCTCGGCCCAGTTGTCGAAGCCGTACTCGGAGACCCAGAGGCCGAAGGCCTTCCGGGGCGGGACCGGGGGCCTGCCCACCAGCTCGAGGTAGTCGCGCCGCAGGTCGGGGAGGTCGGGCCCCGTCATCAGGTAGCCGCGAAGCTGGTCTCCGCGGGTGGTCACCCGGAAGGGGTCGGCGCGGAAGTCCCAGCCCTGGGCGTAGACCTGGTCCAGAAAGAGCGCGTAGTCGAAGTGACGGTCGCCCACAGCGTACATGATCGGGAACATCGCGTTGCCGACCGCGCCGCCGGCGTAGCCGACCATCTTGTTGCCGTACTCGTCGCCGGGTGTGCGCTCCCGCCCCATCCAGTCGCCGTCGGACTCGCCGAGCGTGGTGAACTGCTCACCGAGGCCGTAGACGTTCCGCGTGCGGCCGCGGGTGAACGTGAGCCCCTTCTCCGCCTGATCGAGCCCCCAGGGGCAGACGGTGGTGAGCTCCGCCTGACGGGTGAGATCGGTGGCGGTGAAGCAGAGGGTGGATGGCTGCACCGCGACGCGGATCTCCGGCGTCTCGACGCCGCTCGCGCTCGCGGAGAAGCGGGTCGGCCCGGCGTAGTCGGTGCGGTAGATCATCGGCGAGGTGCCCAGCGGCGCGCTCTCGCCCGGCCCCTGCCCCCTCCCGTATTCGAAGTGCAGCAGGTCGTCGTCGAGCGCCTCGACGACCAGGTACTTCCCCGGGGCGTGGAAGGCGACGCGCCGTACCTGCGCCTGCGCGGGTGCCGCGAGGGCGAGGAGGAGGACGATGACGGCAGCGAACGGCGCGGGAAGCTCGGGAGAGGTGCGCATCGGCGGCCCTGGGGGGTGAGCGGTGTATGCCGCGGTCGGAGCCCACACCCGACGAAGGTAGG
>DASSTO010000176.1:0-13035 GCA_035707865.1 Longimicrobiaceae bacterium
GGGATGCGGTACGGCCCACTAGCTTTGCGCTCATGCTCATCGCGCACCTCGCCGACCTGCATCTCGGGTACCGCGCCTACCACCGCGTGAACGCGCGCGGGGTGAATGCGCGCGAGGCGGACGTGGCCGAGGCCTTCCGGGAGGCGATCGACGCCACCGTCCGCCTGGAGCCGGATCTCGTCCTGATCGCGGGCGACGTCTTCCATACCGTCCGGCCGTCGAACGGTGCCATCGCCGACGCCTTCCGCCAGCTCTCCTCGCTCACCGCGCGCCTCCCGGGCGTGCCGGTCGTCCTGATCGCGGGCAACCACGACTCTCCGCGCTCGACGGACACCGGCAACATCCTGCAGCTCTTCCGCGAGATCCCGGGGCTCCACGTGGTGACGGAGGAGGCGCAGCGGGTGCGGCTGGAGGAGCTCGACGCCAGCGTGCTCTGCCTGCCACACAACGCGCTCGCTCGTCAGGAGGAGATCGACCTCGCTCCGGACCCCGAGGTCGGCACGAACGTCCTGATGCTGCACGGCACCGTGGCGGGCGACGCGGTGGAGGGGAAGATCCGCTACGTCTCGGAATACGGTGGCGTGGCCGTTCTGGACTCGGCCATCGCGCCCGAGCGCTGGGACTACGTCGCGCTCGGCCATTACCACATCGCCACCGAGCTGGCGCCCAACATGTGGTACTCCGGCGGGATCGAGCGCACCAGCACCAACATCTGGGCGGAGACGGGGCCGAAGGGTTTCGTCTCCTACGACACGGATCGGGGCGCGGGCCGCTTCCATCCCGTGGCCACGCGCACCGTCGTGGACCTGGAGCGCATCTCCGCGCGCGGCCGGACGGCGCAGGAGGTGGACGCGGCGATCGCCGCGTCGGTCGAGTCCATCCCCGACGGCACCGCCGGGAAGATCGTGCGCCTGGTCGTCGAGGACATCCCCCGCCACGTGGTTCGCGAGCTCGATCACCGGCGCGTCCGCGAGTACAAGGCCGAGGCGCTCCACTTCCACCTGGACGCGCGCCCGCCCCAGGTCCGGCGGATCGTGGGCTCCGGCGCGCCGATGCGCCGCCAGACGCTGCGCGAGCAGGTCGAGGGCTTCCTCTCCAGGCACTGGGCGCCGAGCAGCGACGCTATCGACCGCGACCGCCTCGTCGCCCTTGCCCGGCACTATCTGGACGAGGTCGGGGAGGTGGGAGAGTGAGCGTGGAAGTGCGGGAGTGCCGAGTGCCGAGTGCCGAGTGCCGAGTGGTTCGCCGCACCCGGCACTCGGCACTCGGCACTGGAGGGGCGGCGGAGCGGGAGGGGGTGCAGTGAGGATCCTCGAGCTGCACCTGCAGAACTTCCGGCAGCACGTGGATACGCACATCCGGCTGCAGCCGGGGCTGACGGGAATCATCGGGCCGAACGGGGCGGGGAAGTCGACGCTCCTGGAGGCGATCGCGTGGGCGATCTACGGCGCCGAGGCGGCGCGGGGGACGAACGAGACGATCCGCTTCGCGCGGGCCGGCGCGCGCTCGCGCGTGGAGGTCGAGCTCCGCTTCGAGCTCGGCGGCCACGAATACAGGGTGGTGCGGACTCTGAACGGCGCCGACGCCTACCTGGACGGGGGCGCGACGCCGGTGGCGAGCACGCTCGGTGGGGTCACGCGCTACCTGCAGGGCCGTCTGGGGATGAACCGGCGGGAGTTCTTCAACACCTACTTCACCGGCCAGAAGGAGCTGCAGTTCCTGGCGGCGATGGGGTCGGCGGAGCGGGGACGCTTCCTCTCGACGGTCCTGGGCTACGAGAAGCTGCGCGACGCGCAGGAGCTGGCGCGCCAGCGGCGCAACGAGCTGCGGCGGGAGATCGACGCGCTGCGGGCGGGGCTCGGCGACGCGGCGGAGATCCGCGCGCAGCGCCAGGCGGCGGAGGCGGCGATCGAGGAGGCGCGCACCGCGCTCTCGGCGGCGGAGCTGGAGCGGGCGACGGCCGCCGAGGCGCTCGCCCGGCTCGCCCCGCGCTGGGCGGAAGGGCAGGCGGAGCGCGAGCGGGACCGCGAGCTGGCGCACGTCGTCGAGGCCGCGGAGCGCGATCGTACCTCCGCGCGCCGCGAGCTGGAGCGCGCCGAGGCCGAGCTGGCCCGGATCGCCGCGGCCGAGGGCGAGCTGTTCGAGCTCCGGGCGCAGCTCGAGCCGCTGCCCACACTGAGCGAGGAGTGCGCGCGCCTGAGCGAGCTGGCGCGGCTGAACGAGCGACGCAGGGCGGTGGCCGAGCAGGTGGCCGAGATCGACGCGGAGCTGGAGCGCTCCCGCGCGCGGCTGGAGCGGCTGGAGCAGGCGCCGGACCTGGTGAAGAGGTACTCCGCCGAGCTGGACGGGCTGCGCGAGGAGCAGCGCCGGGTCGCATCCGATCTGGAGGAGAAGAAGACCTCCTGGCTGCGCGACCGGCAGGACGCGGAGACGAAGCTGCAGGGCTACCGCGAGCGGGGCTCCGAGCTGCTGGAGCAGGTCCGCCAGATCCGCGACGCGGGGCCCGAGGGGAAGTGCCCGACGTGCGAGCGGCCGCTGGGCGCGGATTTCCCGCGGGTCCTCGGTGAGCTGGAGGAGCAGTGGGGGGAGGTGGTGGGCGACGGCAAGTGGTGGAAGAGCCGCCGCGAGCAGCTGGAGGAGAAGCCGGCCGAGGTGGCCGCCGGCGAGGCGCGCCTCGCGGAGCTGGAGCAGCAGATCGCGGAGAAGGCGCGCAAGCACACGCGCTGCGAGGCGGCGGCACAGGAGCTGGAGCAGCTACGGGCCGACCGGGGCCAGCGCGAGAAGCGGCGCGAGTCGCTGCGGCAGGAGCTCGAGACGATTCCCGCCGGCTACGACCGCGAGCAGCACCGCGCGGCGGAGGCGCGCCTCCAGGCGCTGCGCGGCCTCGAGACGCGCGCCGCGCGGCTGGAGGAGACGACAGGACGCAGGGCCGAGCGTGAGAAGGAGGTCGCGGAGATCCGGCTGCGGGACGCGGCGGCGGCGGCGCGGGGAGCGGAGGCGGTGGAGGCGCGCCGGGGCCTCGCCTTCTCGGAATCGGCCTTCGACGAGCTACGCCGGGAGTACGAGGCCGCGGGGGAGCGGGGCCGGCTCGGCGAGCTGCGCCTGATCGAGCAGCGGGGCCGCGTCGCAACGGCGGAGCAGGCCGCACTCTCCGCGCGGCGCGAGGAGGAGCAGCACGCCGAGCGGGCGCGCGAGATCGAACTTCGGGAGGTGGAGCTGCGCCACCACAACGAGCTCGACGCCGCGCTCACGGAGCTCCGCGGCGAGCTCAACACGCAGGTCCGGCCGGAGCTGAGCGAGATCGCCTCGCTCTTCCTCGCGCAGCTCACCGACGGCCGCTACACCGCGCTGGAGATCGACGAGGGCTACAACATCCTGGTCCTCGACGAGGGCGAGGAGAAGCCCGTCATCTCCGGCGGCGAGGAGGACGTCGCGAACCTCGTCCTCCGCCTCTCGCTCTCGCAGATGATCGCCGAGCGCGCCGGGCCCCCCCTCTCCCTGCTCGTCCTCGACGAGGTCTTCGGCTCGCTCGACGTCGCCCGCCGCGACAACGTCGTCCAGCTCCTGCGCCGGCTCGAGGACCGCTTCGATCAGGTCATCCTGATCACCCACATCGAGGGCATCCGCGAGAGCCTCGACCAGGTGCTCCGGGTCTCCTTCGACGAGCGCACGGGCACCTCCGTGGTGCGCGAGGAGTCGTTCGTCGGGAGCGACGACGCGGTGCCTGAAGGTGCGGCGGCGGACTGATTGTCGGTTATCTGTTTACCGATAGCCGATAGCCCTTACCGGTTCGACAGCGCCAGCCAGGCTTCGGCCCGGTCCACGTCCTGCTGCACCAGCTTCTGCGCGGTGCCCAGCTGCTGGCGCGCCTGCGCGAGCGCCATGTAGGCGTAGCCGTAGTACGTCGGGATTCCCCGCGTGGCGTCGTCGACCCAGTGCGGGCGGTGGACGAGGTCCCGGTACCGGAAGACCTCCGAGATCAGCTTCTGCGTACGCGGTACGTCCACGTAGTCGCCGTAGATGGCCGTGTAGGGATCCTGCGGGGACATCGCCACGATCCCGGGCTGCTTCAGCTCGTCGGGCGTCATCAGCTTGAAGGCGACTCCCTGCCGCGGGGTGTACTTGGCCAGGCCCAGCTGCCGGTGCGCGTTCGTGGTGGAGGCGAAGTAGATGGGCCGGTCGCCCCAGGCCCGCTTGATGATCGCCAGGATGAACTGGTTGGCCGCGGGCAGCACCGTACCCGCCGCGTACTCCGTCTGGACGCCCCGGTCCTCGAAGGTCACGTTCTGCCCGAGCTGGATGTACCCGACGCCGGTGATCTGGTCGATCTGCGCGTCGGTGTAGTCGAGGATGCTCTTCGTCGGGTAGTGCGCGTCGGGGTAGACGTCCGCACCCGGCGGCGCGTGGTAAACGCGCTGGCAGAGGTTCCGCGTGGGGTCCCGATCCGCCTCGCCGGGCGTCTCGCAGGGCGTGGTCAGCTGCCGCATCTGCTTGACGTACCAGGGCGTGTTCAGGTAGCTCCAGACGAGCACGGTGACGTCCTTGCGGATGCCCTCGACCTCCTGGAGGTACCAGAGGGGGAAGGTATCGTTGTCGCCGTTGGTGAAGAGCACGCCGTAGGGCTCCACGCTCATCAGCAGGTTGTACGCCCAGTCCCTGGCCGCGTAATCCCCCGCCCGCGAGGCGTAGCTCCAGTTCAGGACCAGCGGAGCGAAGGCGAGCACCAGCACCGGCGAGCCCCGGAGCAGGTGCTTCCGCGTCACCCCCCCGGCCGTCTCCGCGATTCCCAGCCACAACGCCGTGATCCCCACCCCCGCCCAGAGGCCCCAGATGGAGAAGGAGACCAGGAAGAAGTAGTCCCGCTCACGCACCTCGGCCGACTCCATGGGCATCCCCCAGGCCTGCGCCTGCCCGAAGCCGTACTTGAAGTTCAGGTAGAAGATCAGCGCCAGCGAGAGGGTGAGGAAGAGGGTGAGCACGTACCAGAAGCTCGTGCGGTCCTTCTGGAAGTGCCGGTACGCCCCGTAGAGCCCCAGCGCGGCGAAGAGGAGCGTGAAGGGAAGGCGCGCCGGGGCGAAGTAGCCGTGCGCCCCGTCGAGCGACCTCGCCCACTGCCAGTCGAAGTACTGCAGGTAGTTGAGCAGCTGCGCCCAGAAGGGGGCGAGCCGGTCGCTGACGGGCGGCTTCGCGTACTGCTCACGGGCGAGCGAGGCGGCGAGGTTGGCGCAGCCCGCCTTCCCGAAGCTCAGGATGCTCCCGAACGCCCCGGTCATGCTCGGGCAGGTGGGATCGGCCTCGTCGATCACCGGCTTCAGCCCGGCCCGGATGGGCAGGAAGAGGTTGACCGAGAGGCCCAGCACGGCGAAGAAGATGCTCCAGAGGTAGAGCTTCCAGTTCGTGAGCACGCGTGGCTTCACGAGCAGGAAGAGCACGAAGAGGGCCGGGGCCGCCAGGAAGGCCATCAGGTGGTTGCCCACGGAGAGGGCCAGCACGAAGGCCATGAAGACGAGCGCGTTGTCGTCGTGGAAGCGGCCGCTCTTCTCCACCGTCCCGGCGCCGTAGCCAGACGCCCGGTGCTCCTCGACGTGGTCTCTCCACAGGAAGGCGACCCAGCTGAGGAGCGCGATGGTGAAGAGAGAGACGGTGTAGACCTTCTCGTTGACGTTGCTCTGGTTCCAGACGGTGAAGGCGGTGGCGGAGAGCAGAACCGCGGCCCCCGCGCCCACGCGGCGCACGACCTCGCTCTCGGTGAAGAAGGCGAGGATGCGGTGGACGACCAGGTACCAGCAGGTGACCGTGGCTGCGCCCATGAGCGCACTGAAGAGGTTGACGCGTACCGCGGTCGAGAGCGCGGTGGGCGAGAGCAACAGCTCCCAGGCCCGTGCCATGATGACGAAGAGCGGGTTCCCCGGCGGGTGCGGGATGCCCAGGATGTGCGCCGTGGCGATGTACTCGCTCGTATCCCAGAAGGCCGTCGTCGGCGCCAGCGTGACGGCGTAGAGGACGAAGACCAGCACGCCCGCCAGGACCGCCCACGCGTAGGGCGGCCGCGCGGGCGCGGGGGGCGGCGTCGTCTCCCGCAGCGCGCTGTACCGCGCCGTGGTGCTCGCTTGACTCATGGGAAGCTTCCGTGGGTTCACGTCATGTGCAGAGCCGGGATAAGGTATCAGCGAGCGGGGGTCGGAGACCAGGGGGTGAACGGGTGAACGGGTGAACGGGTGAGGGGAGTGCTGGGTGCCGGGTGCACGGGGGCCCGAACATCGGCTCGATGCTCGGGCCCCGGCGTCGGCTGCCGGCGGCCAGCAGCTAGAAGCTGAACTCCGCCCCGGCGCGGACGAAGATCTGGTTCGTGATGCCGTCGCCGGCGTAGTTGGAGATGTAGTCGTTCGCCCCGTAGCGGATGGCGAAGGCGGGCGTCAGCTGGAGCGCGCTGGCGACGCCCAGGTTCACCGCGAGGTCGTTCTCGTGGATGCCGCCGCCGGTGTCGAAGAAGCCGCCGCCGCTTCCTGCGTAGTCGTAGGTGTATCTCGCCTGGCCGACGCCGGCCTCGAGGAGGATGGGCAGCATCCCCTCCGCGCCGCCGCGGGGGACGTACGAGAACTCGACGCCCGCGCTCCAGTGATCGACCGTCGCGTCGATGTCCGGGAAGTCCTCCACCTTCGGCTTCGAGCGCTGGTAGTTGCCGAAGAGGGAGAACTGGGGCGAGAACCGGTATGCGGCCCGGCCGCCGTACGCGACGGCGGCGTCCAGCTTGGCGCGACTCTCGCCCGGCAGGGTGCCGAAGAAGCCGTAGCCGACATAGGGCTCCAGGGTGATCTGGCCCTTCATCTGGGCGGCGGCCGGCACGGCGGCGCCCGAACTCAGCAGCGCGATCGCGATCAGGATTCGCTTCATCATCCACTCCGTCCGAAAGGGTTCGTCGCGCGGGGCCCGGCGGCCCCGGCGCGGGCGGAGTGCAAGAGGGCTGCCAGGGAGGGTGGTGGCGGAAGTGCCTGTAGATGCTTCACTTCTGCCGATGTGCGCGTCGGGGCGTGTCCTCTCCGGGTGACGTTCCGGCGGGCGGGGGGTGCCCACTCCGGCCCCGCGTTCCCCGTTTGACATTCGCCCCCGGTGCGGGGAGATTGTCGGCGTAGGTCGTCTTCTCCCGCGTCCCGTGGCATCCATGTCCTGCTATCCGTCCTTTCCGGAGTTCGTGCGGCTCGCGGAGAGCGCCACGCTCGTGCCCGTCACGCGCGAGCTGCTCTTCGACACCGAGACGGCGGTCACCGCCTACCGCAAGCTGGCCCGTCCGCCCTTCGGCTTCCTGCTGGAGTCGGTGGTCGGAGGGGAGACGTGGGCGAGGTACACGTTCCTGGGGACCGAGCCGCGCGCCGCGTGGCGGCTCGTGGGCAGCAGGCTGGACCACTGGTCGCCCGAGGGCGGCTGGAGCATCGGCGAGGAGTCGGCCGACCCGCTCGGCGACCTCGGCGCGCTGCTCGACCGCCACCACCCCGCGGCCGTACCGGGGCTGCCGCGCTTCTGGGGCGGGGCCGTCGGCTTCTTCGGCTACGACGTCGTCCGCCACGTGGAGCGCCTCCCGAACGCGCCGGCCGCGGCGATCGACGTGCCCGACGCCCTCTTCATGCTCACCGGCGCGGTGCTCGCCATCGACAACCTCTTCGGCCGCGCGCGCGTGATCGTGCCCGTCGAGACCGAGGGCGCCGACGAGGCCGAGCTCCGGCGCCGCTACGACGCGGCCGCGCGGGAGATCGACACACTCGTCCACCGGCTGGACGCGCCGCCACCCGCGCCGCTTCCCCTGGCGCCGACGGCGAGCGCCGACCCGGAGTTCGAGAGCACCTCGACGCGCGCGGAGTACGAGGAGGGCGTGCGCCGCGTCCAGGAGTACATCCGCGCCGGAGACGCCTTCCAGGTCGTCCTCTCGCAGCGCCTGAGCGTTCCGCTGCACGCGGATCCCTTCGACCTCTACCGCGTCCTTCGCACCGTCAACCCGTCGCCGTACCTCTACTTCCTCGACCTCGACGGCTTCCAGCTCGTCGGCTCCTCGCCCGAGGTGATGGTGCGCGTCGACGAGGGTCGCGTGGTGCTGCGGCCGATCGCGGGCACGCGCCGCCGCGGCGCGACGGCCGCGGAGGACGAGGCGCTCTCCGCCGATCTGCGCGCCGACCCCAAGGAGCTGGCGGAGCATCTCATGCTGCTCGACCTGGGCCGCAACGACGTGGGCCGCGTCTCGCGCTTCGGCTCCGTGCGCGTGCTGGAGCAGATGATCATCGAGCGCTACTCCCACGTGCTCCACATGGTCTCGACCGTCGAGGGCGAGCTGCGCGAGGGGCTCTCCGCGCTCGACGTCTTCCGCGCCACCTTCCCCGCCGGCACCGTCTCGGGCGCGCCGAAGGTGCGGGCGATGGAGATCATCGACGAGCTGGAGGGCGTGCGCCGCGGTCCGTACGCCGGCGCGGTGGGCTACATCGCCCACGGTGGCCGGGCGATGGACCTCGCCATCGCCATCCGTACCGTGCTGGTCCGCGACGGCCGCGCCTACGTCCAGGCCGGTGCGGGAATCGTCGCGGACTCGGTCCCTTCCGCGGAGTACGAGGAGACGCTCAACAAGGCGCGCGCGCAGCTGCGGGCGGTGCAGGCGCTGGAGGGGCTGCGCGCTTCCTCCTGAACCCCTGGCGCGGGAGCGGGGCCCACCCCTGGCCCGCCTCTTGCTCCCGCGCCCGGCATGGCCCAACGAAATCGAGTGCCCAACGACCGTCGCATCGGAGCTGGGGACCGCCGCAGCACGCCCCGCGGATCCGGCGGTCCCGGGGGCGACAAGCGCACCCGCTTCTCGATCGGCTACTTCCTCATCGCCTTCGTCCTGCTCATCGCCATCGAGTGGTTCTCCAGCCGCCAGGGCTCGAAGGAGATCCCCTACAGCGACCTCAAGCAGCAGATCGCGGCCGGCCAGGTGGACTCGGTGCGCATCGGCCCGCAGTCCATCCAGGCCGTGCCCTCCGACTCGATCCAGAAGACCGGCGTGAAGGTGTGGAGCGCCACGAACGTCCCGGTCGAGGATCCCTCGCTCATCCCCCTGCTCGACAGCAAGAAGATTCCCTACAGCGGCACGACGCCCAGCTGGCTCTCGGGGCTGATGGGGTGGGTCATCCCGCTGCTGCTCTTCGCGGCCTTCTGGTTCTGGATGCTGCGGCGGATGAACCCGACGCAGGGGGTGCTCACCGTGGGGAAGAGCCGGGCGCGGATCATCGGGGAGGAGGGCACCGGCGTCACCTTCGACGACGTCGCCGGCGTGGACGAGGCCAAGCAGGAGCTGGTGGAGATCGTCGAGTACCTGCGCACGCCGCAGAAGTTCGTGAGCCTGGGCGCCAAGATCCCCAAGGGCGTGCTGCTCGTCGGCCCGCCGGGGACCGGGAAGACGCTCCTCTCCCGCGCGGTCGCGGGCGAGGCCGGGGTGACGTTCTTCTCCATCTCCGGCGCGGAGTTCGTCGAGATGTTCGTGGGCGTGGGGGCCGCGCGCGTGCGTGACCTCTTCGCGCAGGCGAAGGCGCAGGCGCCGTGCATCATCTTCATCGACGAGCTGGACGCGCTCGGCAAGGCGCGCGGGGCGGGGGGCGTGATGGGCGGGCACGACGAGCGCGAGCAGACGCTCAACCAGCTCCTCGTCGAGATGGACGGCTTCGATCCGCGCATCGGCGTCATCATCATGGCGGCGACCAACCGGCCCGAGATCCTCGACCCCGCGCTGCTGCGGCCCGGTCGCTTCGACCGCCAGGTGCTCGTCGACCGGCCCGACGTGAACGGCCGGCTCGCCATCCTGCGCATCCACGCGGAGGGCATCAAGCTCGCCCCCGACGTCGACCTCGACCGGGTGGCGCGGCGCACGCCCGGCTTCGTCGGCGCGGACCTCGCCAACCTCCTCAACGAGGCGGCGCTCCTCGCCGCGCGCCGCAACCAGGCGCACGTCACGATGGTGGACATCGACGACGCCATCGACCGCATCGTCGCGGGCCTCGAGAAGAAGAACCGCCTCATCAACGAGAAGGAGCGCCGCATCGTCGCCTACCACGAGGCGGGGCACGCCATCGTGGCCGAGCGCACGCCCACGGCCGATCCGGTCCACAAGATCTCCATCATCCCGCGCGGCGTGGCGGCGCTCGGCTACACGCAGCAGCTCCCCACGGAGGACCGATACCTGCTGACGAAACAGGAGCTGATGGACCGCGTGGCCGTGCTGCTGGGCGGGCGCGTCGCCGAGGAGATCGTCTTCAACGAGATCTCCACCGGCGCCGGGAACGACCTCGAGCGCGTCACCGACCTGGTGCGGCGCATGGTGATGGAGTACGGCATGTCGCGCGAGCTCGGTCCCGTGAACTACCGCAGCGGGCCGCGGTCGCAGTTCCTGAACGACGGGGACGGCATGGGTGGCGGAGGCCGCGTCTACTCGGAGGAGACGGCGCGCGAGATCGACCAGGAGGTCCACGGCATCGTCGACGGCACCTACGAGCGGGTCCGCGGCATCCTCACCGAGGACCGCGACGTCCTGGAGGTCCTGGCGCAGAGGCTGCTGGAGAAGGAGGTCGTGGACGAGGCCGAGCTGCGGGAGATCATGGGCCTGCCGCCGCGAACGAAGGCCCCCGACGAGGAGAACGTCGTCGCGCCGCCGCCGCCGAAGGCCTACGACCCCGCCGACGAGGAGCGCACTCAGCCAGGATGAGTCGAAACCCCGACCGGGAGTGAGCGATGAAGAAGGAAGAGGAGCACAAGAGCCCGATCCCCTCCCGCGACCAGGACTATCCGGAGGAGGAGCGGATGACCACCCCGGAGGAACTGGCCGGTCAGGAGCTCGAAGAGCTCGAGGACCCGCCGCAGGCGGAGGGGTCGAGAGAGGACGTCGAAGAGGACCTGAAGAGGCAATCGTGAATCGTGAATTGTGAATTGTGAATTGTGAATTGTGAATTACGGTAGCGCGAAATCCCACCTCAAAATTCACAATTCACGATTACGTCCGCTCCTCGGGCGGCGGCGCCGAGGCCGCGCCGGACGAACTCCCGCGCGGCCTCACCCGCGGGGGCGCGTGCAGCGGGATCGGTGAGGAGGGTGCGCAGGCGCTCCTCCAGGCCGAGGTCGCCGGCCGGGTCGAAGGCACCGCCCGCGGCGACGAGCTCCGCCGCCTCGCGGGCGTTCGCGTGGCGCGGGCCGAAGAGCACCGGCGCGCCGAAAGCGGCCGGCTCGAGCACGGAGTGGATCCCCGCGCCACCCCAGCCGCCTCCCACGTACGCCACGTCCGCGAGCGCGTAGAGCTCGCCGAGCACACCCACCCGATCGACCAGGACCACGTCCTCGGGCGCGCCCTCCGCCGCGTCGGCGAGGCGGCGGCAGGTCAACCCTTCGCGCGCGAGGCGGCGCTCGGCGCCCGCCAGGTGCTCCGGCGTCGGCTCGTGCGGTACCAGGACGAGGCGCACCGGGGACTCCCGCGCGATGCGGCCGAGGGCGGGGATGAGCCGCTCCTCGTCGGGCGGCCACGTCGAGCCGGCCACGAGCGTCGGCCGCACGGGATCGCGCAGCGGGGCGAGGAGCGCCGAGTCGCGGTCGACCGCCGCCGCGCGCGCCCAGACCTGGTCGAATCGCGCGTCCCCCATCACGGTGCGCCGCCCGGGCGGGACGCCGAGGGCGCCGAAGCGCGCCGCGTCCGCCCCGGAGATCGCCGCGACCACGTCGAGCCGCCGGTACGACGGCGCGAGCAGCGCGCGCGCCGGTCCGCGCAGCCGCGACGAGCCCGGGGGTAGCGTCGCGCTCAGGAGCGCGAGGCGCACCCCACGGCGTGCGGCCTCGCGCGTCAGGTTCGGCCAGACATCGTACTTGGAGAAGGCGAGGACGTCGGGCCGGAGCGCGTCCAGCGCCCGCGCCACCTCGCCGGGCAGGTCGAGCGGCAGATAGTCCGCGAGGTCGACGGGGAGGCGGCGCGCGAAGCCCTCCGCCGAAGGAGAGAAGAAGGTGTAGACCACCTGCGCCTCCGGGCGCCGCGCGCGGAACTCCTCCATCACGGCCCGCGCCTGCAGCCCCTCCCCCACGCTCGGCGCGTGGAACCAGACGAGCGGGCGGGCAGGGTCGCGGCTGCGGCGCACCCACGCTTCCATTCGATCCAGGACGCGCGCGCGCCCCCGGACCCCGCGCGCCAGCTTCCCCTCGCCGCGCGCGAGGAGCGGGAGGAGGGGAGTGAGGGCGCGGACGCCGCCGGTGTAGAGACTCTCGAGGACCGACATGCGCCGGAAGGTATCCGCTCCCGGCGGGGCGCACCAGCGGGGCGGGGGTGTCGCGCGGGTGCCGGTTTCGGTATGTTTTCGGCACCGCGCGGGCGCACCGATCTTGCACCCGGAGCGCGGCCTGGGGCATGAGCAGCGAAGATGAAAGACAAGATCATCGTCCGCGGGGCGCGGCAGCACAACCTGAAGAACCTGGACCTGGAGATCCCGCGGCGCGCCTTCGTGGTCGTGACCGGTCCGTCCGGCTCCGGGAAGTCGTCGCTGGCCTTCGACACCATCTACGCCGAGGGCCAGCGCCGTTACGTGGAGTCGCTCTCCACCTACGCGAAGCAGTTCCTCGACCGGATGGAGAAGCCGGACGTGGACCGGGTGGAGGGGATCTCGCCGGCGGTGGCGATCGAGCAGCGCAACCCGACGAAGACGAGCCGCTCGACGGTGGGGACGGCGACGGAGGTGTACGACTACCTGCGCCTCCTCTGGGCGAGGGCGGGGCGGAGCTACTGCCCGGTCTGCGGCCGCGAGGTCCGTCCGGATACGGTGCAGAGCGCGAGCGACGCGGTGCTCTCCCTCCCGGCGGGAACGCGCCTGATGGTCTGCTTCCCCCTCCCGCGCTCCGCGCGGGTGACGCACGCGCTGGTGGTGGAGAACCTGCGCGCCCTCGGCTTCGTGCGCGTCCTCGCGGACGGCGAGGAGCTGCACCTGGACGACCTTCCCGCCGACGCGGATCTCACCCGCGCGCGCGAGCTCCTGGTGGTGGTGGACCGGCTGC
>DASSTO010000177.1:0-25328 GCA_035707865.1 Longimicrobiaceae bacterium
GACGATTTCGACGTCGTCCTCGGCTCCCGCTACCTCCACGGCCGCGTCACGGTCGTCAACTGGCCCATCGCGCGCCTCCTCCTCAGCTACTTCGCCAACGTCTACGCCCGTCGCGTCACCGGACTCCCCGTCGCCGACGCCACCGGCGGGTTCAAGCTCTTCCGCCGCGCGGTGCTCGAATCGCTCGAGCTCGAACGCGTGGAGTCCAACGGCTACGCCTTCCAGATCGAGATGAGCTTCCGCGCCTGGAAGAAGGGCTTCCGGCTCGGCGAGATTCCGATCATGTTCGTCGACCGCGACGTCGGAGAGAGCAAGATGTCCAAGAAGATCGTCCGCGAGGCGATCTGGCGCGTCTGGCGCCTGCGGTTGCTCGCACTCTTCGGCCGGCTCTAGCACTCGCTCCCGAGGCGGCCCTCCTCGTTCTTCCTCCCGTATCCGAGAACCCCACGCACGACCCGCCGTTTTCCACAGTTCTCCACGCTAGTAGTTTACATAATGCACATTATACGCAATCGCGGTGGAGGAGCGGGAAGCCTTTGGTGGGCCGGCGCTTCGGGCCGGGCGGCGGCAGCCGCACGGGCGCGGCGCTCTCCTCCCGGGGTCTGCCGGCGGGAGCACGAAGGTCGGCCGCGCAGATTGCCCCCGGACGCGCGAACGCGGGTGCGGCCGTCAGTCCGGTCACGCCCGCGTTCGTGCGGCGCCAGAGCGCGCCCTCGTGCGTCAGTTCGATCGGAACTGCCGGCTCGCTTCCTCGAGACGCTGGCGCTCCTCCTTGGTGAGCGAGGCCATGCCGCCGGCGGAGATCTTGTCGAGGATCTGGTCGACGTCGTCGAGGCGCTTCTTCAGCTCGATCGTGCGTGCGGTATCGGGCCGGGCCGCGGGCCGCCGGCGTCGGTGGAAGAGGCTGGTGAGGCCGGAGAGGCTCCACTGCCGCGCGCGCCTGCGGGAGCCGTACGTGTCGCCGAAGGGCGAGGGTGCGAGCGGGCTCTTGAGGTAGACGAAGCCGACGAGTGCACCGCCCAGGTGCGCGAGGTGCGCCACGCCGCCCTGTCCCCCGGTGAGAGCGAAGAAGATGTTCATGCCGATGAGGCCGGCGACCAGCCACTTCGCCTTGATCGGGAAGATACCGAAGAAGTAGATGGGGCTCTCGGGCCAGTAGAGGGCGAAGGCGACGAGAAGCCCGTAGATGGCGGCCGAGGCGCCGATGATCGGCTGGTACGGGAAGAGGAACGAGGCCACGGCCCCGCCGAGGCCGGCGATCAGGTAGAACTTGATGAACTCGCGCCCGCCCCATCGTTCCTCGAGCATGGGCCCGAAGAAGAAGAGCGCGATCATGTTGAAGAGGATGTGCCAGATCCCCAGGTGCGCGAACATGTAGCTGATCGGCGTCCAGGGACGCCGGAGCACCTCGGCGGGCACGAGCGCGAGCAAGTTCAGTAGCGGAAATCCCGCTCGCGTGGCGATGAATGTGGCGATGAAGACGGCCGCGTTCGCGATCAGGAGACGCTTCACCCAGGGAGTGAGGCGGAAGCCGAACGGGCTCGAATAGTCCGAGTACGCCATGATTTCGGTGGCTGCGGGCTGAGTTCGTGTCGATGTCTGGCCCGGGCGGCCCCGGCCGGCGCCTCAGCGCGGACCGGTGCCGGCGGCGCTCAGGTGCTCGCGGATGCAGCGCGCGAGCGCGGGCCCGAAGCCCGGCAACTGCGCGATCTCCTCCTCCGAGGCGGCCCGCAGGCCGCGCATCGAGCCGAAGTGCTCCAGGAGCGCCTTCTGGCGCGATGCGCCCACGCCGGGGATCTCCGAGAGCTCGGACCGGATGGTGCGCTTGGTCCGGAGCGTCCGGTTGTAGGTGACGGCGAAGCGATGGGCTTCGTCACGGATGCGCTGCAGCATTCGCAGCGCATCGGACCTGCGCGGGAGACGGATCGGGTCCGGCCGTCCCGGGACGAAGACCTCCTCCTCGCGCTTGGCCAGGCTCACGACCGGCTGCTGCGCGAGGTCGAGCGTCTCCAGCGCGGCGCGCGCTGCACCCAGCTGCCCCTTTCCCCCGTCGATCACCACGAGGTCCGGGAGCACCTTCCCCTCCTCCATGCGTCGGCGGAAGTAGCGCGTGACCGCCTCGTCCATCGAGCGGAAATCGTCGTTGCCCCAGTCGCCCTTGATGCGGAAGCGGCGATACTCGGACTTGTCCGGCTGGCCGTTCGTCAGCGCCGAGGCGGACGCGACCACCTCGCTACCCTGCGTATGCGAGATGTCGAAACAGACGATGAAGCGCGGTACGGCGTTGAGCTCCAGGACCTCCTGCAGCTCGTAGAGAGTATCGGGCGCACGGTCGAGGGCGCTCCGGCCCAGGAGTTTCCGCTCCTCCAGCAGGTGACGCGCGTTCTGGTCGGCGAGCTCGATCAGGCGTGCCTTCTCCCCGCGCTGGGGGACGTGGGTGTGCACCGTCCGGGCCGCGCGATCGCGGAGCATCTCCTCCAGCAACGGTCGGTCCTCGAACTCCAGGGGGAAGAGGACCTCCGGCGGTAGCTCCGCGGCGGATTCGGTCAGCTGCAGCGTGTAGTGGCGCGCGGCGAAGGTACCGAGCACCTCGGCGTCCGGCTCGCCGTCCAGATTCTGCAGGAAGAGCATCTCCCGCCCGAGCAGCTTCCCCTCACGCACCTTGAGGACCACGCCGCACGCCTGGTCCCCGTCGCGCGCGAGGCCGATCACGTCGCGGTCCGCTCCCGCCACGTCGACCACCTTCTGCTGGGAGTCGAGGCCGTCGAGGTACGCCAGGGCGTCGCGCAGCTCGGCGGCACGCTCGAACTGCATCTGCGCGGCGGCATCGGCCATCTCGGCGCGGATCCGCGCGGCCGCCCGGCGCGTGTGGCCGGACAGGACCTCCAGAACCTCCGCGATCATCTCGCGGTAGTCGGCCTCGCTCTGCAGCCCGACGCACGGGGCCTTGCACCGCCCGATGTGGTAGTCGAGGCACGGCCGAGCCGGCGCCTCGTCCGGAAGCCGGTAGTGACACGAGCGCACCGTGTAGAGCCGCCGGATGACGTCGAGGAGCTGCCGCATCCGCCGCACGTCCGTGTACGGGCCGAAATAGCGGGAGCCGTCGCGCACGAGCCGCCGCGTCACGAGCACGCGCGGAACGGGCTCGCCCACCGTGACCTTCACGTACGGGTAAGTCTTGTCGTCCCGGAGGCTGATGTTGAAGCGTGGCTGGTGCTCCTTGATGAGGTTGTTCTCCAGGATCAGCGCCTCCGCCTCCGAGCTCACGACGATCGTCTCGAAGTCGCGGATGCGCCGAACCAGCTCACGGGTCTTGAGCGACTCCGGGTGGTCGGAGTTGAAGTAGGAGCGCACGCGCGAGCGGAGGGACTTCGCCTTGCCCACGTAGATGATCTCGCCCGCGGCGTCCTTCATGAGGTAGACGCCGGGGCGGGCGGGGAGATGCTTGAGCTTATCGGAGATGATGTCGCGGTCGGTCATACCAGTCCTGCTGCGCGGGTTCACCCCCTGTTGTACCCCGATCCCCCGCCCCGTTTCCCTTCCTGGCGCGCCTCCGGGAAGCCCGCGGGCGGGGCCTACTCGTGCAGCTCGACCGACATCGCGCCGGCGATCTCGTCCACCAACCCCCGGCCGTGGCGCGCCAGGAACGGCAGGACGTTGAGCACGCGCTCCTGCGGGGCGCCCTCGGGGCGCAGCTCGTCGCGCAGCCTCCGTAACCGTCCGATCGCGGTGGTCTCGCGGCGCTTCACGTGCTGCAGCACCTTGCGCTCGGCGCGCGCGAGCGTGGCGAGCGCCTGGTTCCGCAGGGTCGCGAGCTCCGCCGCCAGACCGGCGTCGATCTCCACGCCCGCCTCGACGACCCGACGGTAGCCACCCGCCGTCGCCTGGCTCAACGCCTCCAGCGCGGCCTGCACCTCGGCGGGGACGGAGCGTCGCGCCAGCCGCTCCACCAGCTCGTGCCACGGCCGCGCGAGGTCCGGCCCGGCCAGCTCGAACTCGCTCGCCAGCGCCGCGACCTCCGGCTCGACGAGCGTCGCCGACCCGCGCGGGAAGACCACCGGCGGCTCCATCCCGAACGCCGGGAAGAGCGCGCCCAGCTGCGCGAAGTACGCGATCTCACCTGGCCCCGCCACGTACGCGAGCGTCGGAAAGACGGCGCTCTCCACCACCGGCCGCAGGAAGACGTTGGGGCTGAGGCGTCCGGGCTCTGAGAGCGAGAGCGATTCCAACTCGGCGAGGGTGAACGGACATCGCGAGTCGTGCCCGACGAAGCCCGCGCCCGCCCGGTAGAGCCGCTCTCGACCACGGGGCCCGTGGTGGAACACGTTCGTCCCGCCCGGCAACACCCCGACCTGCGCGCCGTAGCCCAGCCCGGTCAACTCGGAGGAGCGCGCGGTCAGCAGGTGCTCGTGCTCCCCGGACTCCCGCAGCGCCTGGAGCAGCACCCCCGCAGAGGCCTGCTTCAGCGCCGGGTCGGCGGCGTCGGTCATGCAGACGCCGAGCCCGCCGACCAGCGATTCCATCAGCGCGGAGAACGCGCCCGCAACCGTCGCTCCCGGCTGGTATGCCGCTCGAACCAACGTGAGGACATCACTCGCATCGGGCTCCGTATTAATCAGTTGCCTCAGTTCGTCGAGAACCGTTCCAATCCCGTCCCCGAGGACCCGCTCGCTCATCGGGAGCGGGATGTCGGTCGTGGACGGCAGGACGAGGCGGACGACGCCGTGGCCGCGAATCGACAGGTCGGCGTGGTCCACCTCGGCCCAGTCGTGGTCCTCGGACGCCGTCCAGAAGACCGGGAGGACGGGGATGCCGAGCCGCTCCTCGAGCGTGTCGGCGAGCCGGGCGGCGGTGAGTGCTTTGTAGATGGTGTAGAGTGGACCGGTGAAGAGTCCGGCCTGCTGCCCGGTGGTGACGACGGCACCGCCCTCCTCGACGAAGCGGCGGAGGCGCTGACGGGCGACCGGAGTGGACGCGCGC
Source organism: Longimicrobiaceae bacterium (assembly GCA_035707865.1). Classification (GTDB taxonomy): domain Bacteria; phylum Gemmatimonadota; class Gemmatimonadetes; order Longimicrobiales; family Longimicrobiaceae; genus DASSTO01. The sequence continues at coordinate 4,981 of DASSTO010000177.1, forward strand.
AGGGCCGCGGCTGCGCGTTGGCGCTCGGCGGGTCCGAAGCGCTGCTGCACCTCCTGCCACTTCCGCTGGAAGGAAGTGAGGCTGAAGGGTGGCCCGATAAAGAAATCGCTTGCCGGCTTCTCACCGCTGAGATAGTCGCGGACGAGACGGGAGCCGGATAGCGCCTGCGTGAGGATCTGGATGTTCAGCGCACCCTCCCGATGCGAATCATGACGACGGCGGGCGGAACCGGGTTCAGGCGCCCTCGCCCTTGTGATAGGGCTCTCCGCGGAGGATCGTTCCGGCCCGGTAGATCTGCTCCGTCAACACGAGCCTCGCGAGCTCGTGTGGCAGCGTGAGGGCCGAGAGCGACATCGAGCGCGTCGCGGCTCCGAGCACCTCGTCCGAGAGGCCAAAGGCGCCGCCGATGACGAAAGCGGCCCCCGGCGCCGCGCGGAGGGAGAGTTCGCCCAGGTACTCGGCGAGCTGCTCGGAGGTGTACGACTTCCCGCCGCGGTCGAGGGCGACGATCTCGGCGCCGGCCGGGACCCGCGCGAGCAGCCGACTTCCCTCCTCCGCCATCACCTGCGCAGACGACCTCCCGCGCGTGGCGGGCTCCTCCCGCACCTCCACGGCCTCGAAGCCGAAGTAGTGGCGAATGCGGCCCTCGTACTCGGCGATCGGGGCCGCGAGCGCGCCCCGCACCCGTCCCACCGCCGCCACGGTCACCTTCACGGGCGCGCCTCGGCGGGCGGAAGCAACGTGTCGCGCAGGAACCGCTCGTTGTCCCGGTACGGGTAGTCGAGGTTGTAATGCAGGCCCCGGCTCTCGCGGCGGCTCTGGGCGGAGCGCACGATCAAGAGAGCCGTTTCTACGAGGTTGCGCAACTCGGCGAGCTCCGCCACCGGCGCATGACGCGCGCAGAGATCTCGGTACTGCGTGGCGATCTCCCCGAGGCGGCCCCGCGCGAGCCGAAGCCGCTCATCGGTGCGGACGATGCCGACGAGGTCCCACATCAGCGTGCGCACCTCCTCTCGGTCGTGTACCAGCACGCCCTCCTCCAGTGGAGCCTTTCCCCAACGAGTGATCTCGCGATCGGGCGCCGTCGGCGTCGGGAGGCCGGCTTCCAGGCGGTTCGCGGCCCGGTGGGCGAAGACCAGCGCCTCCAGCAGCGAGTTCGAGGCCAGCCGGTTGGCGCCGTGCACCCCGGTGCAGGCGGCTTCGCCGATGGCCAGGAGACCGGGGAGCGTCGAGCGGCCGTAGCTGTCGGTGAGCACTCCGCCGCACTGATAGTGCGCCGCGGGCACGACCGGCAGGGGCTCGGAGAGCATGTCGATACCGCGCTCGGCGGTGACGCGCAGGATGTTGGGGAAGCGCGCCCGTATCTCCGCCGGGGGGATCGGCGAGCAGTCGAGCAGCACGTACGGGTCGCCGGTCCGCTTCATCTCGCGGTCGATGGCGCGCGCCACGATGTCTCGGGGGGCGAGCGACCCGAGCGGGTGCTCGGCCTCCATGAAGGCGCTCCCGTCCCGGCGCCGGAGGATGGCGCCCTCGCCGCGGACCGCCTCGGAGATGAGGAAGGTCGCCGCACCCGTCGGGTAGAGCGCGGTGGGGTGGAACTGCACGAACTCCAGGTTGGCCACCCGCGCGCCGGCGCGGTACGCCATGGCGACGCCGTCGCCGGTCGCGATGCCCGGATTGGTCGTATGGAGATAGACTCGCCCGGTCCCTCCGGAGGCGAGCACCACCGCCCGCGCGCGGATCCGGCTGGGTGCCGGGTCGCCCGCCTCCAGCACCGTCACGCCGCAGCAGCGCGGCCGGTCGCCGCCTCCGACGAGGAGGTCCAGCACCACGCAGTTCTCCCGCAGGTCGATCCGCGGCTCGGCGGCGACCGCGGCCAGGAGCGCGCGCTCGACTTCCCGGCCGGTGAGGTCCTCGGCGCGCACGATCCGGCGGCGCGAGTGGCCGCCCTCGCGGCCCAGTGAGAGCTCGCCCGCCTCGCGCGAGAAGCGCACCCCGATCTCCAGGAGATGCCGGATGCGTGCGGGACCCTCCGTGACCAGCACCTCGACCGCGTCCCGGTGGCACAGCCCCGCGCCGGCCACGAAGGTGTCGGCGGCGTGCAGGTGCGGCGAGTCGTCGGGCGCGAAGACCGCGGCGATGCCTCCCTGCGCGTAGTTCGTGCTCGACTCGGGGCGCTCCTTCTTCGTCACCAGCATGACCCGTGCGAAGCGCGCCGCGGCGAGCGCGAAGGAGAGCCCCGCGACACCGCTCCCCACCACCAGTACGTCGACTTCCTCGCTCATCCGCCGATCGCCTCTCTCATGCAGCGCTCCAGAATCTCCTCACCCGCCTCGAACTCCACTCGCTGCTCCAGCACCCGCGCCGCGCCCCAATCCCCGGGAACAGCCCGGAGCTTCACCGCTTCCTTGCGCGTCATCACGATCGGCCGCCGACCGGCCCGCGCGCGGATCTCCGCGGCATCGGTCCCCGTGAAGGCGTGGTGGTCGGGATACGCCATAAGCTCCACGCGCGCGCCGGCGCGCTCCAGGTGAGCCACGAACGAGCGCGGGTCCGCCAGCGATGCAACCGCCAGGACGTCGTGGCCAGCGAGCCTGCCGAGCGGCTCCCCTTCCCCGCCCCGCAGCGGAACCAGCTCCGTGGGGGCGATGTGGCACCGCAGGATCCGCGCGGGATCGATCCACCGTGAGAGCGCCGCAGCGACTGCCTTCGCCTGCTCCCCGGTAGCCGTTTTGCGCGTCACGATCGCGAGGTGGGCGCGTCCGAGCGATTCCGTGCCCTCGCGCCACGGCCCCCGCGGCAGCAGTCGCGGTGCCGCCCGCCACCCCTCCGCCGCCACGAGCACGACGTCGAGCTGTCGTCGCAGCGCGCGGTGCTGGAAGCCGTCGTCCACCACGGCGACCGCCGCCCCCGCCCGCGCCGCTTCCTCCACCCCCTCGATCCGGCGGGCCGCCACGATCACGGGGATCTCCGGGTTCAGCTCCCGGTGGACGAGCACCTCGTCCTCGCCGTAGCCGCGCAGCACCAGCGCCGGCCGGGCACCGGCCGCGCGAAGGCGAGCAGCCACCCAGGCGGAGACGGGCGTCTTCCCGGTACCCCCGACCGCCAGATTGCCGATGCTGACGACCGGGATCGGCGGCGCCTCGCTCCGGAGCCAGCCGCGGCCGTACGCGCCGTTCCTCGCGCGGATGGCGCCCCGGTAGAGCTGTTCCGCCGGCCAGAGCACGCCGCTGGCGACGCGGCCCGCGAGGCCGGCCTCGCCCCGCCACCACCGCGGGACCCAGTCGCGGAGCGATCGGCCGCGCCGCTCAGCCGCCATCCACGACCTCCGTGAGGGCATTCAGCCGCGCCTCCATCTCGTCCGCGAGCCGCTCCAGCTCCCCCTCGTCGGCAGTGCGCGGTACGAAGATCGGCGCACCGTAGGCGATGCGGAAGCGCGCGAAGGGCTTTGGCACCAGGAAGCGATCCCACCCCTCGAACCACCAGGCGCGATCCGTTCCCGCGGTCACCGGGATCATCGGAACGCCCGTGAGCCGCGCCGCCAGGAGCGGCCCGAGCTTCATCTTCTGACGGGGCCCCCGCGGTCCGTCCGGCGTGACGGCGATGGACGTGCCCTCCCGCAGCAGCCGCACCAGCTGACGCAGCGCGGCCCCGCCCCCGCGCGAGCTCGAGCCCCGTACGGTCCGGAATCCCCAGCCCTCCACGACGCGGGCGATGTAGTCGCCGTCGCGGTGCTGGCTGATGAGCGTCGCCAGTCCCTCGTGCCGGTGGCGATACGAGCACGGCAGGAGCCGCCCGTGCCACAGGACGTAGATCGCAGTGCGCCCCGAGCCCAGCCACTCCCGGTAGTGCTGCTCGTCGATCGCCTCGTAGCGCGTCGTGCGCATCAAACCCGTCAGGAGGCCACCCGCGACGGAGGCGGCGAGCCGCGCACGGAGCGGGAGCGGGTTCGCCGGAGCGGTCATCGGCCGCCGAGCAGCTCGGCCGCCTGCTCGGCGACGCGCTCCGCCGCGCCGCCGCCACCCAGCCGTTCGCGGATGCGGTCGAAGCCGCCGAGCATCGCCGCACGCGCCGTGGAGTTCGCCTCCAGCAGTGGCAGTAAAGCACCCGTCAGGGCCTCCTCCGTTGCCTCGTGCTGCACGAACTCCGGAGCCAGCCGCTCGTCCGCGACCAGGTTCGCGAGTGCGATGTGCGGAACCTTGACGACGCGTCGGGCGAGCTGGTACGAGAGCGGGTTCATCCGGTAGACGACGGCGAAAGGCGTGCGCGCGAGCGCAGCCTCCAGCGTCGTCGTTCCGGACTTCACGAGCGCCGCGGTGGCGTGATGCAGGAGCGCCCGCGAATCACGCGAGACCGGCCACGCCGCGCCGCCGAAGAGACCCGCGTCCAGGTCCGCCGCCGCGCCGATCACCGGCTGTACTTCCGGCCGCCGGTGCACGATCTCGGCGGCGGCGCGCGAAAAGAGATCGAGGTGGCGCCGGATCTCCTGTGCGCGTGAGCCCGGAAAGAGCGCGAGCACCGGGCGCTCGGGGTCCAGCCCCTGCGTCGTCAGCCACTCCGCGCGCTCCCCCGGAGGTGGTGCGACGTCGAGTAGCGGATGGCCGACGAACCGCGCGTCGGCGCCGTGCTCCCGCAGGAATCCTTCCTCGAAGGGCAGGATCACCGCTACCCTGTCCGTGTCGCGCGCCAGGTCGGACGCGCGCGACGCGTGCCACGCCCAGACCTGCGGGGCGATGTAGTAGAGCACCGGGATCCTCTGCTCCTTCGCGCGCCGGGCGAGCCGCAGGTTGAAGCCGGGGTAATCGATCGGGATCACCAGGTCCACCCGCTCGGAAACGAGCGCGTCGAAGACGCGTCGGCGAAGCCGGAGGAAGAACGGGAGGTGCGCCAGGACCTCCGCGAAGCCCATCACCGAGAGCTCGTCGAGGCCGGCCAGGAGCTCGACCCGTTCCGCCGCCATCCGCGCGCCGCCGAGCCCGACCAGTCGTACGCCCGGAATGCGCGCACGCAACGCGCGGGCGAGCCCGGCACCGTGAAGGTCGCCGGAGGGCTCGCCCGCTGCGAGAAAGATCGTTGGCCGCTCGGGAGTGCCCACGGCCTAGTGTGCGAAGCGGCCCAGCCACCAGATGAGGCCGAGGACCGCGATCAACAGGATCACGAGGCGGATCAGCGAGGGGGGCTTCGTCACGGCCGGACGGCTCCTTCGGTCAGGTCCGCGGCACGAGGAAATCCCGCTCGATACGGCGGATGATCTCCGTCGCGACGGCGAGCGCGCGCCGCCCGTCCTCCCCGCTCACCACCACCTCCCGCTCCCCTCGCATCGCGGCGACGAACGCCTCCAGCTCGGCACGCAGAGGCTCCTTGCCGTCGCTCTTCAGCTCGATCCGCTCGACGATGTCCTCGATCTGCGGAACCGGCTCACCCGGCGTGAACGCCGCCGCGGCGCCCGGGCGAATGCGCAGGAACTCCCCCGTCCCGCTCGCCAGGTCCAGGCTGATGTAGCCCGAGGGCTGGAAGAGACGGACCTTTCGCATCCGCTCGCGCGAGACCCGGCTCGCCGTGATGTTGGCGACCGCCCCGCCGACGAAGCGTAGCCGCGCGTTCGCGATGTCGATGCTGGGCGTCAGCACCGGCACCCCCACCGCGTCGACGTGCTCGACTCGCTCGTGCGCCAGGCCGAGCACGAGGTCGATGTCGTGGATCATCAGGTCCAGCACCACGGCCACGTCCGTGCCCCGCGGCCCGAAGAGCGAGAGGCGCTGGGACTCGAGGAACCGCGGCGCCTCCAGGTAAGGTTCGCCGGCGCGCAGCGCGCCGTTGAAGCGCTCGACGTGACCCGTCGCGATCCGGACGCCGCGCTCCTGCGCGCGCGCCAGGATCCGGTCGGCTTCCTCCGGCGTCGCCGCGATGGGCTTCTCGATGAGCAGATCCACGCCCGCGTCGATCGCCGCCAGCGCCACCTCGGCGTGCGACGTCGTCGTCACGGCGACGATCGCCGCGTCCACGGCCGCCAGGAAGGCGTCGAGTGTCGAAAACGCATGAACGCCGAGCTGCTCGGCCACACTCGTGGCCCGCTCGGCGTCGGCGTCGTACACCCCCACCATCTCCGCCCCGGCCACCTCCCTCAGGATCCGCGCGTGGTGGAAGCCGAGACTGCCCACGCCGATGACCCCGACGGGGAGTCCCGCCCCACTCACACGCCCACTCCGCGCTCGCTCTCCTCGAAGAACGAAAGGAATCTCTCGATCTCCGGCAGCGCGCGCAGCTCGTCCCGCGCCCGGGCGAGCGCCTGCGACGTGTTGTACGACGAGGCGAAGAAGAGGCGGTACGCCCGCTTCAGCTCGCGCCGCACCTCATCCGAGAAGCCCCGTCGCTGGAGACCGACGGAGTTGAGGCCGTAGAGCTGAATGGGGCTGCCCGAGGCCTTCACGTACGGCGGCACGTCCTTCCGCACGGCCGAGGCTCCGCCCACGAAGGCGTGCTGGCCGATCCGTACGAACTGGTGAATCTGCGTCCCCCCGCCAACCGTCGCCCACTGCTCGATGCAGACGTGGCCACCCATGTTCACCGAGTTCGAGATGATCACGTGGTCGCCGAGCGTACAGTCGTGCGCCACGTGCGCGTAGGCCATCAGCAGACAGTCGTTCCCGACGCTGCTGCGACCCAGCGCGCTCGTCCCACGGTTCAGCGTCGCGTACTCCCGGATCACCGTGCGATCCCCGACCAGCAACTGGGTCGGCTCGCCGGCGTACTTCAGGTCCTGCGGGTCCGTCCCGAGCACCGCGCCGTTGTGGATCGCGCAGTCCTCGCCGACGCGCGTGTCGCGCTCGATCAGCACGTGCGGCCCCACGCGCGTGCGCGCGCCGAGCACCACACCGGGGCCCACGACACTGTAGGGACCGATCACGACCCCTTCGGCCAGCTCCGCCGCGTCGTCGACGAGCGCGGTGGGGTGGACTTCGGCGCCGGAGGGATGGGGAATTGATTGCATCAGTTCGGTCTCAGCGATCCACGACACGGGCCATCATCTCCGCTTCTGCGACTACCTGGCCGTCCACCGTTCCCACTCCCCTCATCCGGGCAGTGCGTCCCCGGACCTGAATCACCTCTACCTCGAAGCGAATCTGGTCCCCCGGGATGACCGGGCGTCGCCATTTGACGTTATCGAGAGTCATGAAATACACGATCTTGTCCTCCGGGTTGTCGATCGTGTCCATCAGGAGCAGACCACCCACCTGCGCCATCGCCTCGATGATCAGCACCCCCGGCATCGTCGGGCGCCCGGGGAAATGGCCGACGAAGAAGGGCTCGTTGATCGTGACGTTCTTCAGGCCCACGATGCGAGTGCCCTCGTCGTACTCCACGACCCGATCCACCAGCAGGAACGGGTAGCGGTGCGGCAGGTACTGCATGATCTGCTCGATGCTGAGAATCGGGCGCGCAAGCGTCTTCTTCTCCGCGCGGGCGAGGATCTCCTTCGCCAGCGCAACGTTTCCGCGGTGGCTGGGCCGGCGCGCAACCACGTGTGCCCGCAGCCGGGCACCGATGAGCGCGAGGTCGCCGAGCAGGTCGAGCGCCTTGTGGCGTGCGAACTCATCCGGGAAGCGCAGCGCCTGCCCCTCCAGAAGACCGTCGTCCGTGAGCACGACGGCGTTCTCCGGCGTACCACCCCGCGCCAGCCCGCGCGCGCGCAGGTCGTCCAGCCAGCGCGTGAAGCCGAAAGTGCGCGCCGGAGCGATCTCCTCCGCGAAGCCCTCCGGCTCCACGCGAAGCGAGGTGTGCTGCCTGCCGATGAGCGGATGGTCGAACTCGATGGTGACCGAGAGCTCCAGGTCGTCCGCCGGCGCCACGACGTACTCCGAATCGCCGTCGCGGACGAAGAAGCCCTCGTCCGGCACCACGGCGCGGACGGGCGCATCCTGCTCCACGCGGTCGGCCCGGCCGAGCAGCTTCAGGAACGGCAGCGCGCTCCCGTCACCGGCCGGCGGCTCGGCGGCGTCGATCTCGACGATGACGTTGTCGATTCCGGCACCGGCGATCGCGGAGAGCACGTGCTCCACCGTGTGGACGCGCGCGTCGCCCTGGGCGAGCGTCGTCCCCATGTCCGTGGTCGTCACGTTCCCGGCGAGCGCCGCGATCTCGGGGGCGCCCGGCAGGTCCGTCCGCCGGAAGAGGACGCCCGCGTCCACGGCGGCGGGCAGCACGCGCAGCTTCACCGTGGCTCCGGTATGCAGGCCGACGCCCTCCATCTCCTGCGGCGTGGCGATCGTCTGTTGTCGAGGTGCCGTCATTCCCTTGGACGCCCGATCAGTTCCGGTTCATTCTCGTTCGCGGCCTCCCCCGAGGACCGCCTTCTCCAGCGCGCGCACCCGCCGGATCAGCTCCGGGAGCTTGAAGAGCGCGCCCTGCGCACGCAGCGCCTCGCGATGGGGCCGCGCGGGGTAGCCGGAGTACGTCTCTCCCGCCGGCACGTCCCCGATCACTCCCCCCTGCGCGCCGATGCGCGCCCCGGCACCGATCTTCAGGTGCCCACCCACCCCGACCTGCCCGCCCAGCACCGCCCCGTCGCCCACCGCGGTGCTCCCCGCCACTCCGACCTGCGAGACCAGGATCGCGTGCCGGCCGATGCGCACGTTGTGCCCGAGCTGGACGAGGTTGTCGATCTTCGTGCCCGCGCCCACCACCGTGTCGCCGATGGAGCCGCGGTCGATCGTCGTGTTGCAGCCCACCTCGACGTCGTCCTCCAGCACGCAGCCGCCCACCTGCTGCACCCTGCGGTGCGCGCCGCCCTCCCAAACGAAGCCGAAGCCCTCCTTCCCCAGCCGCGCGCCGCTGTGGATCACGCAGCGCGCGCCGAGCCGAACCCCGGGGTAGAGCGTGGCGTGTGCATGGACGACGCAATCGTCGCCGAGCCGGCACCCCCGCCCCACCACCGCGTGCGCGCCGATGCTGCAGCGGGCCCCCAGCCGCACCCCCGCCTCGATCACCGCGTAGGGGCCCACGTATGCCGCCTCGCCCACGTCCGCGCTCTCGTCCACCACCGCCGTCGGGTGGACGCCCACCTCGCGTGGGGCGGCCGGGTAGAGGGCGGGGAGGATGCGGGCGAGCGCCGCGTGCGGATCACCGACGAGCACCTGCGGAATCGACGCCGGCACCTCCGCGCTCAGCTCCCGCGCGACGAGTACCGCAGCGGCGTGAGTGGCATGAAGATAGGGCAGATAGCGGGCATTCGCAATGAAAGAGAGCTCCCCGGGACCGGCGCCCTCCAGCGGCGCGACGCCCCGGATCCGGGTCTCCCCGCTTCCCCTCAGCTCGCCGTCGGCGAGCCGTACGATCTCCGTCAGGAGGAGTTCGGGCATGATGACCAGTCCGGTGTCGAATACGCGAGTGCCTGCGACCCACCCTCGGGTCGCTGGCACTTCCGTCTCAGGCGAGGGTGCGCCCTACTTGCCCGCACCGCTCGAGGACGCCGTGCTCTTCAGCCGCGCGATGACCTGGCTGGTCAGGTCGAGCGTCGTGTCGGCGGTGATGATGCCGCCGGCGGCCGCGTCCAGGATCATGGCATAGTTACCCTGCTGGCGGATCTGCTCGATCACGTCCGAGACGCGCTTCATGATCGGGGCGGCGAGCTGCTGCTGCCGCTGCTGCGCGATCTGCTCCAGCTGCTGACGACGCTGCTGATAGGCCTGGAGCTTCTGCTGCAGCTCCTGCTGGCGCTGTTGCTTCGCCGAGGCCGAGAGCGTGGACTGCTGCTGCTGGAACTTCGTCTGCAGGGAGTCGAGCTCCGTCTCCATTCCCTGAAGCTCGGTCTGGTAGCCCTTCATCTCCGTCTCCAGCGTCTGCTGCGCCTCGCTCGCACCCGGCGCCTCAGCCATGATCTTCTGCGAGTTGATGTAGGCGATCTTCGGTGCCTGGGCCACCGCGGGCGAGACACTCAGGCCGACGACACCCGCGACCGCCACCAGCCCCGCGAACAAGGCTCGCTTCATTCTCTCTGCTCCGTTTCAGGTTAGAAACCGCTCGAGTTGATCTTGAAGTGGAACTTCCAGCCCGGCTGCGTCTTGTCGAAGCCGTACGCGATGTCGACACCGATCGGACCGAACGGCGTCACGACCGTGGCTCCCAGGCCGGCACTACGATAGAGGCGGGTCGGATCGATCAACCCCACCGACTGCCAGATGTTCCCCGCTTCCGCGAAGGCCGACACGGAGATGTTGTCGTTGAGGCGGACGGCGTATTCCCCCGACACGGTGAGGAATGCGTTCCCCAGGCGCTGCAGGCTACCGATCGCGCTGGAGTTCTGCGGGAAGTAGCCGAACGGGGTGATCTCCGTCTCGCCGTAGCCCCGCAGCTGCTCGCCGTACTGCGTGCCGCCGAGCCAGAAGCGGCTCAGCGGGAGGCCCGACGCGTCGCCGAAGACCGCGCCGGTCCGCGCCGTCAACCCGAAGGTGGTGAAGATCGGCGTCGACCCCGGCGCCTTGCCTCCGATCTTCCCGACCGGCACCCACCACTGCGTCTCCGCGGTCAGCTTCTGGAAGTTGCCGTTCCCCCCCAACGGGCCGCCGGTCTGCTCCAGCGTGAGGTTCTGCCGCCCGCCGGCCGTCGGGAAGAGCGGGTGGTTCCGCGTGTCACGCGTGACGGCCAGCGAAAGATCGCTCGCCGTCTGGTCCGGCAGACAGAAGAGATCGCCGGCGCTGCACTCGTCCGCGCTACGCGCCTCGTAGTGGATGTGCGAGAGGGAGTAGCCCACGAACGCGCGCGTCCACCGGAGCCCGAAGAGCGGGAAGCCGTACTGCAGCGACGCACCCGTCCGGACGTAGCGGCCTTCCGAGAAGCTGACGCCCCGGAAGCTGTCGTCGGTGTGGAACGCCTGGACGCTCGCCGAGTTCCGGGTCCCGAAGAGCGCCGGGTCGGTATAGCCCGCCGTGAACGAGTTCCTCGAGAAGCCGTACTCCACCCGCACGTCCGCCTGCTTCCCCTCCCCGAAGAGGTTCGGCTGACTGTAGCTCAGGAAGCCAGAGAGCCCGCCCGAGCTGTACGCGCTCGCTCCGCCGAAGGAGGTGCCGAAGCCGATCGAGCCCGTGGGCTTCTCCTTCACGTGGAAGGTGATGTCCACCGTGCCGGAGTCCGGGTTCGGGTTGATGTCGGGCTGGGGCAGCGGAGTCTGGAAGAAGCCCAGCCCGGAGATGGCCTTGTAGCTCTGGATCAGGCGGTCCTCGTTGTAGACGTCGCCCGGGAAGACCAGGAGCCGGTCCCGGATCACCGACTCGTGCGTGTACGTGTTGCCGTCGATCACCACCCGGTTGATGTAGAACGGCTGGTCCTCCGAGACCGCCCACGTCACGTTCACCGTCGGCGATTCGCCCGGCTTCGCGGCCGGCACCCGCTCGATGCGCGGAATGACCTGGGCGAAGAGATAGCCGTCGTTGCTGTACATCTGCTGGGCCTTCTGGGTCGCCGCGTCGAGCGCCGCCTGGTCGAAGACCTCTCCCTGCTCGCGCGAGTCCGAGCCGAACGGCAGCCCGAGCACGGAGTGCTTCTCCGAGGTGAACAGCCGCTTGAGCTGCTCCTGCGGGAAGTGCGACGCGCCCGCCACCGTGAAGGTGCCCAGCCGGTACTGCGGCCCCTCGTCGACCTTGACCCGCAGGATCGCGTTGCCGCTGTGCGGGTCCACGATCATCGTGTCCGAAACGATGGCGAAGTCGATGTAGCCGTGCTGGCCGTAGAACTCCGGGAGGCGCTTCTGCAGGTCCTCCTCCCACTTGGCCCGGTCGTACTTCCCGCTGCGGAACCACAGGAAGCCCTCCGGCTTGGTCTTCAGCGCACCGACGAGGTCGCCGTCGCTGAAGGCCTCGTTGCCGACGAATTCGATGCCGGCCACGCTGAGCCGGTTGCCTTCCTTCACGTTGAAGGTCAGCCGGAACGCGCCGGCGGGCTGGATGACCGGCGTCAGCGTGGTGTCGACCGAGAGCAGCTGGATGCCGGCCTTGGCGACGAGATCGGCGATCGTCTTCTCGGTCCGCGCCACCAGGTTCGGGTCCAGGGGGACGTTGTCCTTGAGCTTCAGCGTATCCCGGATCGTCTTCGCGTTGACGTGCTGGAGACCCTTGAAGTCGATCCTGGCGATGAGCGGGCGCTCGGCGACCTGCACGATCAGCCTCGCGCCGGCCGCGGGATCGCCCTCGACGTAGATCCGCACGTCGGAGAAGTCGCCGGTCGCCATCAGCCGGTGGATCGCGCTCTGCACGTCACGCGCGACGACCCGCTGGCCAGGTTGCAGCGCCGAATTCAACCGGATGAGGTCACTGGCGACGCGGTGGTTCCCGCGTACGATCACCGTGTCCACCAGCACGCCCGGGGCGGCGGGCGCCGTATCCGCCGGCGCCCCCGCCTGGGCCAGCGTGGGGGCGGCGCCGCAGAGCAACGCGACCCCCACGAGCAACGGAAAGAAGTGTGAACGCACGGAAGGGCGGTAGAACGTGGCCGGAGTCATGTCTTCGATGAGGAGGGAACGCGGAAGGAAAGAGACTCCCGGTCCTCCGACACCCCTACCTCGATCTCGTCTCCGGGGGAGAACTCCGCCAGGAGGATCTTCTCCGAGAGCGGATCCTCCAGGTACTTCTGAATGGCACGCTTGATCGGGCGCGCGCCGAACTTCTCACTGTAGCCGTGCTCGACCAGGAAGAGCACGGCGTCGTCCGTGAGCCGCAGGGAGAGGCTCTCCTCCCGGAGCCGCTCCTCCACCTCGTTGAGCAGGTTGTGCACGATCTGCCCGATCTGCTCGCGGGTGAGCGGATGGAAGACGATGATGTCGTCCAGCCGGTTGATGAACTCCGGGTTGAACGCCCGCTGGATCTCCTCGTTCACCTTGGTCTCCATCACCTCCATCTGCGTCTCGGAAGACGTGGGATGGAAGCCCAGCCCCTTGCCCTTGCCGATGTCGCGGGCCCCGAGGTTGGACGTCATGATGATGACGGTGTTCTTGAAGTCGATCACCCGCCCGTAGTTGTCCGTCAGGTGCCCCTCGTCGAGCACCTGGAGGAGGATGTTGAAGACGTCGGGGTGCGCCTTCTCGATCTCGTCCAGCAGGACCACGGAGTACGGCTTGTGGCGCACGGCCTTCGTGAGCGTCCCCGAGTCCTCGTAGCCCACGTAGCCCGGGGGCGCGCCGATGAGGCGCGAGACCGAGAACTTCTCCATGTACTCCGACATGTCGACGCGCACGAGCGCATCCTTGTCGGCGAAGAGGAACTCCGCGAGCGCGCGCGCCAGCTCCGTCTTCCCCACGCCCGTCGGGCCGGCGAAGACGAAGGAGCCGATCGGCCGGCGCGGGTCCTTCAGGCCCGCGCGCGAGCGGCGAATCGCGCGAGAGATCGTCTGGATCGCCTTGTCCTGCCCGACGACGCGCCGGTGCAGCTCGTCCTCCATGCCGATGAGCCGCGCCGTCTCCGCCTCCTTCAGGCGCGTGACCGGGATACCCGTCCAGCGGGAGACGATGAAGGCGATCTCCTCCTCGGTGAGCGTGGGCCGGCGCGTCCGGCGCTCCTCCTCCCACGCCGCCTCGCGCTCGGAGATCTTGCGCTGCAGCTCGCGCTCGCGATCGCGTAGCTCGGCCGCGCGCTCGAAGTCCTGATCGCGGATCGCCTCGTCCTTCAACTCCGCCAGCTCGTCGAGCTGCTCCTTGAGCTCGCCCACCTCCGGCGGCGGGACCTGCGTGGCCAGCCGCGCTCGCGCGCCCGCCTCGTCGATCACGTCGATCGCCTTGTCGGGCAGGAAGCGGTCGGTGATGTAGCGCTCCGAGAGCTTCACCGCCGCCACGATCACCTCGTCGGTGATGTTGATCTTGTGGTGGTCCTCGTAGTGCGACTTCAGGCCCTGGATGATCTGGACCGTCTCCTCCTCCGTCGGCGGATCGACGGCGACCGTCTGGAAGCGGCGCTCCAGCGCGCCGTCCTTCTCGATGTACTTCCGGTACTCGTTCAGCGTCGAAGCGCCCACGCACTGCAGCTCGCCACGCGCCAGCGCCGGCTTCAGCATGTTCGAGGCGTCGATCGCCCCCTCCGCCGCGCCCGCGCCGACGAGCGTGTGCAGCTCGTCGATGAAGAGAATGACGTTCTTGTTCTGGGCGATCTCGTTCATGACCGCCTTGAGCCGCTCCTCGAACTGCCCGCGATACTTGGTGCCCGCGATCACCGCCGCCATGTCGAGCGCGAGCACCCGGTTGTCCTGCAGGCTCTCCGGGCAGGTGCCGCTGGCGATGAGCTGCGCCAGCCCCTCGACGATCGCCGTCTTCCCCACCCCCGGCTCGCCGATCAGCACCGGGTTGTTCTTCTTCCGCCGCGAGAGGATCTCCATCACGCGCTCGATCTCCTCCGCGCGCCCGATGGTGGGATCCAGCTCGCCGTTGCGCGCGAGCTCCGTGAGATCGCGGCAGAAGTGGTCGAGCGCCGGCGTCTTGGACTTCTTCTCGCCCTTCGCACCGCCCGAGCCCGACGAGGACCCGGCGCTGCTGGCCTGCGCCGCGTTCGGCTCCGAGCCCAGCAGCTTGAGCGTCTGCCGTCGCGCCTCTTCGAGCGTCACCCCGAGCTGGTTGAGCACCTCGGCCGCGATCCCCTTCTCCTCGCGCAGGAGCCCGAGAAGCAGGTGCTCGGTGCCGACGTACGAGTGATTGAGCTCGCGCGCCTCCGCCATCGCGAACTCCAGTACCTTCTTCGCCCGCGACGTGTACGGCAGCTCGCCGAGCGCGATCGTCGCCTTGCCGCGGCGCACCGACTCCTCGATGCGCTCCTGAACCTGCTCCAGGTCGACCGAGAGGTTCGTCAGCACCGCCGCCGCGACCCCCTCTCCTTCACGGATGAGGCCCAGGAGGATGTGCTCCGTCCCCACGTAGTCGTGCTGGAGTCGGATCGCTTCCTCGCGGGCCATTGCGAGTACTTTACGGACACGGTCTGTAAAGTTGTAGTTCATAGCCGACCTTTCGTGCCGGAGAGTCGTCCGGTGCACCGAGACCTTCGGCGCAGCTGCAACGTACGGGTTCGTCTCGTAGAGGTGTCACTCATTCCCGCGCTCCTCGGGAGGCGAGGAGGGCTCACGGGCGAGCATGCGTCGGAGATAGACGGCCCGGCTGATGTCTTCCTCGTTCTTCCCGAGCGCCCGGCCAGCCATCTGCTCCTGGTGTGCAGACTGCGCCTGGAGCATGATTCGATTGAGCGTCAATACACTGACTCCTGGGATTAGTTTCAGCCCCAGACCGAGCCTCACGCCGCTCAGGAGGTTCATCACTTCCTCGAAAGAAATCGAGTGCGCGTAACGCAGGAGACCGTACGCGCGCCAGACCTTGTCCTCGATCACCGTGGGCGCGTCGCGCAGCAGAACGGCGCGCGCCTGGCGCTCGTACTGGATCACCTGCTGGACCACGTTCTGGAGGTGATCGATCAGCTCCTCCTCCGACTTCCCGAGCGTCGTCTGGTTCGAGATCTGGAAGAAGTTGCCCACCACCTCGGAGCCCTCCCCGTAGAGGCCCCGGAAGGTGAGCCCGACCTGGGCGATCCCCTGCAGGACCCGTGCGATCTCCTGCGTCAGGACGAGCCCCGGCAGGTGCACGAGCACCGAGGCACGCAGTCCCGTGCCCACGTTGGTGGGGCAGGACGTCAGGAAACCGAACTCGGGGTGGAAGGCGAATTCGAGATTCTCGCTCAACTCCTCGTCGAGCCGGTCCACCCGCCGCCAGGCGTCGCGCAGCCGGAAGCCGCCGACGAGGCTCTGCAGCCGGAGGTGATCCTCCTCGTTCACCATCATCCCGAGCGTCTCTCCCGAGGCGAGCAGCAGCGCCGCGTCCGACGGCGGCGCCGTGCCCTCCTCCCCCACGAGCTCCTTGCTGACCACGTGCCGCTCGAGCAGCAGGCGCCGGCCGGCCGGAGTGAGGCCGTTCATCGTGAGCGCCCGGCCGTTCGCCAGGCTGTCCGTGGCGGCGGCCGCCTCACGGGCCCGCGCCAGGATCTCGCGTCGGTCGCCGGGATCCGCCTTCAGTCCGAAGCGGAACTCCCGGAGGTTGCGCGCGAGACGTACCCTCGTGGAGAGAACGATGTCGGTCGATGGACCCTCGGAGTCCATCCACTCCATGCCGTCGTCTCGGATCGTGACCACGTCGTGCATGAGTGCCCTCACTCGCTCGACTCGAGGCGCCGGATCTCGTCCCGTAGCGCGGCCGCGTGCTCGAAGTCCTCCGCCTCCACGGCACGCCGCAGGCTCCGCCGCAGGCTCTCGGCCCTCGCTTTCCGATCGGCCTCGCCGGGGTTGGCGGTGACCGCGACCTTTCCCACGTGCTGCGTCGCCCCGTGCAGACGCCGGAGCAGACCGCGGAGGTGGACGTCGAAGTGCGCGTAGCAATCCGCGCATCCCATGCGGCCCGTCTGCTTCAACTGCGCCGGCGTCAGGCCGCACGACGGGCAGCGGCCGCTCGCGGCGGCACCCTCGCCGACGCTCTTGCCGATCTGCGCCAGGAAGTCCGCCAGCGGCTCCGTTCCCGGCGCCGCGCCGGTCTGTACGCCCTGCTTGGCGGCGCAGGCCTCGCACAGGTGGAGGATCTGCATCTCACTGTCCACCACCGTGGTGAGCTGGATGACCGCCTCCTCGTTGCCGCACTGTTCACACCGCATGACTGCTCCCGGACTCGCGATTCGCTCAGCCGACCGCTCGGCTCTCCCACAGGCGCCCCTGCCGCAACTCCAGCACCCGGTCGGCGCGCCCGGCCAGCTGCATGTCGTGCGTCACGATGACCATCGCGGAGCCGTACCGGGAGCTGATCTCGAAGAGCAGCTCGTGCAGGCTCTCGCTCGTCGAGGGATCGAGGTTGCCCGATGGCTCGTCCGCCAGCAGGATGACCGGCTCGTTCGCCAGCGCCCGCGCGACGGCCACGCGCTGCTGCTCGCCTCCGGAGAGCTCGGACGGCTTGTGGCCGAGGCGCGCGCCGAGACCCAGGTCGTCGAGCAGCTCCCGCGCTCGCCGCCGCGCGACGGCGGTCGGTCGGCCGGCGATGAGCTGGGGCATCATGACGTTCTCCAGGGCCGTGAACTCCCGCAGGAGGTGATGGAACTGGAAGACGAAGCCGATGCGCTCGTTGCGCAGCCGAGAGAGGGCGTCGTCGCTCAACTCCTGCAGCGGGCTGCCCCCGATCACCACCTCCCCCGAGGTCGGTCGGTCCAGTCCCCCGAGCAGGTGCAGCAGCGTGGACTTCCCCGACCCGCTGGCCCCGATGATCGCCACCACCTCGCCCGGCGCCACCGTGAGATCCGTGCCGGAGAGGACGCGAAGCGGCGTGCCGTCTCCGCCCACGTAGGTCTTCGACACCTCCCGCGCGACGAGCGCCGCTTCCGACGGCAGCGTGACCGCCGCGGCCTCCGGCGCGCTCTCACTCATGGCGGATCGCCTCGACGGGGTAGAGCCGCGCGGCCTGCCACGCCGGGTAGAGCGTCGCCAGGAAGGAGATCAGCATGCTGAGCGCGAAGATCAGTACGATGTTCGACCAGTCGAACGCGACGGGCAGATGGTCGACGAAGTAGATGTCGCCCGGAATCGAGATGAACTTGTAGCGGTCGAGCAGCCACGCGAGCAGCAGGCCGAGCCCCCCGCCCAGCAGCGAGCCGACGGTGCCGATCACCACCCCCTGTAGGATGAAGACGCGCAGCACCTGCGAGCCCCGCAGTCCCATCGACTTCAGGATCCCGATCTCGCGCGTCTTGTCGGCGACGACCATCACCAGCGTCGAGACGATGTTGAAGGCCGCGACGACCACGATCAGCAGGAGGATCACGCCCATCGTCAGCTTCTCCAGCTTCAGGGCGGAGAAGAGCGAGGAATTCATGCTCTGCCAGTCCTCCGTCCGGTACGGATAGCCGCCAACCGCCGCCGTGACGTTCTTCGCCACCTCGTTCGCGCGCATCGGGTCGTCGACCCGGATCTCGAGCCCCGTCACGTCCTTGCCGAGCCCGGTGAGCTCCTGCGCGGCGGCGAGCGTGGTGTAGATGAACTTGTTGTCGTACTCGTACATCCCGGTGTGGAACCGGCCGGTCACCTCGAAGTGCTTCAGCTTGGGCATGATTCCGCCCAGCGGGGAGAGCGTCGTGCCCTGGAGCGAGGTGACCGTCACGATGTCGCCCGGTACCAGGCTGAAGCGATCGGCCATCGCGTCACCCACCAGGAGCGGCGGGTACCCCGACTCCGTGGCGCCGAGCTTGTCCTGGCCGGAGCGCACGTCCGCGCTGATCTCGGTGATGGGCGGACCCGGCACGCTCGGGTCGATGCCGCGGAGGATCGCCCCCTCCGCGTAGCCGGCCTGGTTGGTGAGGCCGACCTCCGTGTGCACGAAGGGCGCGACCGCCTCGACTTCCTTCACGTCCCGCACCTTCGGCAGCAGCTCGCCCCAGTTCTCCAGGCGCATGTTCGCGCCGAAGCTGGTCAGCCAGATGTGCGGGTTCGTGCCGAGGATCTTGTCCCGGAGGTCGTTCTGGAGCCCGTTCATCACCGCCGTCACGAGGATCAGCGCCATCACTCCCACGAACACGCCGCCCATCGCGATCAGGGTGATGAGCGAGAGGAAGCGCGTCCCACGGCGGGACGAGAGATAACGGCGGGCGATGAACCACTCGAGCTTCATGAGAGCTATCAGCTATCAGCTATCGGCTATCAGCCCGGCTACGGATAGCCGATGGCTGATAGCTGCGTGTCATTCCGGCCGCATCGTCGGGAAGAGCACCACGTCGCGGATGGAGGACTGGTTCGTCAGCAGCATCACGAGCCGATCGACGCCCATCCCGAAGCCGCCGGTGGGCGGCATCCCGTACTCCAGCGCGCGGATGAAATCCTCGTCCAGCGGCGGAGCCTCGTCGTCGCCGAGCGCGCGGAGGCGGTCCTGGGCCTCGAAGCGCTCCCGCTGGTCGAAGGGATCGTTCAGCTCACTGTACGCGTTCACGAGCTCCTTACCGGCGACGATCAGCTCGAAGCGCTCCGTGAGCTGGGAGTTCCCGCGCTTGGGCTTCGCCAGCGGCGACATCTCGCGCGGATAGTCGGTGATGAACGTCGGCTGGATCAGCTTCGGCTCCACGAGCGCGCCGAAGAGCTCGTCGATCAGCTTCGCGCGCCCCATCTGCGCGGCGCCTTCTACCCCGAGACGCGCGACATGCTCCCGTAGCGCCGGCTCGTCCAGGCTCTCCACGTCCACGCCGCCCACCTCCCGGAGGGCGTCGTACATGGGGAGCCGGCGGAAGGGCGCACGGAAGTCGATCTCGTCCGACCCGTAGGTCACGCTCGCGCCGCCGCACGCCTCGCGGACCGTCGTGGAGATCAGCTCCTCGGTCAGCCGCATGACGTCCTCGTAATCGAAGTACGCGGCGTAGAACTCGAGCATCGTGAACTCGGGGTTGTGGAAGCGGTCCATCCCCTCGTTGCGGAAGTCCTTCCCGATCTCGTAGACCCGCTCCATCCCGCCCACGATCAGGCGCTTCAGGTAGAGCTCGTCGGCGATGCGCAGGTAGAGCGGAATGTCGAGCGCGTTGTGGTGCGTCGTGAAGGGGCGCGCCGCGGCACCACCGTACATCGGCTGCAGCACCGGCGTCTCGACCTCGATGAAGCCCCGCTCGTCCAGGAAGCGCCGGATCGCGCTGATCACTCTCGCGCGCGTCACGAAGACCTGGCGCGTCTCCGGTGAGACCGCCAGGTCGACGTAGCGCTGGCGGTAGCGGGCCTCGCGGTCGGCGAGGCCCGAGTGGACCCGCCGCTCGCCCGTCTCCTCGTCGACCTCCTCCTTCCCGAGCGGCAGCGGGCGCACGGCCTTCGAGAGCACCCGGAGCTCCCGCACGCGGACCGTCACCTCGCCGGTACGGGTCCGGAAGAGGGGCCCTTCCACGCCGATCCAGTCCCCCAGATCGAGCAGGTCCAGGAGCCCGTACGTCTCCGCACCGAGGTCGTTCAGGCGGAAGTACAGCTGGATCCGGCCGCTCCGGTCGGCGACGTGCGCGAAGGTGCTCTTCCCCATGTCCCGCAGCGCCACCAGTCGGCCCGCCACCCGTACCGTCTCGCCCTCCTCGGCACCCTCGGGCAGGAGCCCCCGCGCCTCCTCGGTGGGGTGCGTCACGGAGAAGCCGTACGCGAACGGCTCGACGCCGCGCTCCTGCAACGCCCGTAGCTTCGCCACGCGGTCGCGCACCACGCGGCTCCAGTCCTCCCGATCTTCCAACGTACGCTCGCTCATGCGTGGTTCGCGCCGAACTGCTTCAGATACGCCTCGATGAACGGGTCCAGATCACCGTTCATGACCGCCTGCACGTCCCCGACCTTCAGATCGCTGCGGT
>DASSTO010000178.1:0-43508 GCA_035707865.1 Longimicrobiaceae bacterium
CAACCCTTCCCTGTGACGGCGGCGTCTAAATTTGTGCCCTTCCGCGAGTTAAGATTGCATTAATCCATCGCGAACCCGCTCTGCGGAGGTAGAATTTTCGGGTCGAAACCCTTACATTCCATGCATGAATACTGCCACCAACACTCGACGCTATTCAACGGCCGCCCCCGGTGCGCCGGAGCTGCTGCGCAGCCCGCTGGCGGAGCTCACGGACGAGGAGCTCTTCGCCCGCTACCAGGGTGGCGATGAACAGGCGTTTGCGAAGATCGTGGAGCGGTACCAGCCGCTCATCCAGGGCTTTCTGCACAAGCGACTGAAGGACGAGGAGCGCGTGCAGGATCTCACGCAGGACACCTTCCTGCGCGTGCACCGGGCGCGCGAGCGCTACGACAGCGCGCGGAAGTTCTCCACCTGGATCTACACCATCGCGAGCAACCTGCTCAAGAACGAGTACCGCAACCGCTCGCGGCGGCGGGAGACGTCGTTCACGGACCTGCGCAAGGAGACGGGCCCGGGCGGGAGCGCGTCGCGGCCGGTGGAGTTCGAGAGCGACGTGACGGACCCGGAGCACACCACCTACCAGGGCGAGCTGCGGGAGGCCATCAGCGAGGCGATCGAGCAGATGGACGACCACCACCGCGTGCCCTTCGTGATGCGCGAGGTGGAGGACCGCACCTACGAGGAGATCTCGGAGGCCATCGGGGTGCCGGTGGGCACGGTGAAGAGCCGACTCTTCCGGGCGCGCAACGCCTTCCAGGCGCTCTTCCCGGTGCCCGTCTGATCGAGGCCGGGCAACGGGAGAAAGTGGCTCCGGCCCCTCGTCGCGAGGGGCCGGAGCTCTTTCGTGCCGGCGGCCGGGTGGGTCGGGACTCCCGCGGCGCGGCCGGCCGCGCCGCGGGGCGGAGGGCGGTCCCGGATCAGAAGGAGATGGCGCCCTCGGCGGCCAGGCCGTGGAAGCGGCCGCCGCTGCGCAGGTCCGTCGTCGGGAAGCCGTCGTACTTCTGGGTCACGTACTCGATCTTGGTGAGCATGTTGGGCGTCAGGAACCAGCCGGCGGAGAGCGCGGCCCGGTTCACCTCGATGCCCTTGAGGGCTTGGCTCAGGTCGCCCTTCACCACGTCGTAGCGACCTCCGACGTAGAGCCGGTCACCGAGGAAGCGGTAGACGGCGTCGCCGGCGTACTGGTGGACCGTCCGGCGCGCGGTCTCGGTGGCGGCCTTACCCGACGCGGTCTCGATCACTCCGAAGAGCTCCAGCCCACCCACCTTCACGAACGGGTTCAGCTGATAGGCCGAGATCTCGTTCTTGAAGCCGGGGTTGACGCGCCCGGAGGTGAACTGGTCGGTCTCGACGAAGCCGTCCTTCTCCATCACGCCGAAGTAGTGCGAGCCGGTGCGGTCACCCGCGTAGAGCGTTCCGGCCGGCGTGGAGGACGCCTGGTAGGTGGAGCCGCTCAGGCGCACCCGCGTCGTGGGGCTCAGCTGCCGGTCGAAGCCGATCTTGCCCAGGTAGGCCGGCTTCGCCTTCGGGCCGCCGGAGACCGTGGCGTCCTTGACGTTGCCCTTGTTCTCCCCCGTGGTCACGCCGGCGACCGCGAAGGCGCTACCGAAGCGCACCGTGGCGTCCGCGCCGATCTCGGTGGTGAAGGCATCGAGGATGTAGTTCTCGATGAACGGGTTCCGCGTGGTGAAGCCACCGTCCGAGCGACGGTAGTGGGCGTCGCCGTAGTTCACCTCGTAGTGCCCCGCGCGGATGGTGGTGTGCGCCATGATCCGGTTCAGCACGGGCAGGTTGATGGGCGATGCGTCGATGGTGGCGTAGCCGCCCTTGACCCAGAACTCCTCGTGGTGACGGGAGGACATGTAGCCCTCCAGGTCCACGCGGATGCCCTTCGCGAGCTGGGTGCCCAGGCCGAGGTTGGCCTCGGCGAGGTTGAAGCCGGGCCGCAGCGCCTGGAGCGCGCCGGCCGCGGGGGCCGCGTCGCTGCTGTGCGTCAGCGCCTGGAAGCCCTGCGCGAAGGCCGCGTGCCACTCCAGGTGGATCCCCGCGAAGTCGGCCACCTCCTTGGGTTCCTCGAAGGTCGTCTTCCGGGTGAAGTCGGCGGCCGTCGTCGCGGCGGCGGTGGAGGAATCGGCCTTCGGCGCCGGGGCGGAGTCCTCGGCGGCCGACAGGGCCAGCGTCTGCTGCGCTCCCGCGGGGGCGGCGCCGACGAGGGCGGCCGCGGCTACGGCGAAAACGAGGTTGCGCGCGTTCATCGAAGTGCTCCGTTGCGGAGGTTACACCCCGGGCTTCCCCGAGGGAGTCGAGTCACCCCGCGATCTCGCGGGGTGGGACGTCTACTTCAGGCTCAGATCGTAGCGGACGGTGACCTGGTCGCCGACCTTCATCGCGCCCATCATCAGCGAGGGCGCCTTGAGGCCGTACTCGCTCAGCTTGATCACCGTGGCGCCGGTCACCGCCAGCGCGCCGTCCGCGGAGCGCACGTCACCGGTGAGGGTGACGGGCCGCTGGGCGCCGCCGAGCGAGAGCGTACCGGTCATCTTCAGGCTTTCCGCCTCGCCCTGCCGGACCAGCTCGTACGAGATCAGCTGGAAGGCGATCTCCGGATTCTCCTTCGCCTTGATGGCCTTGAGCATGTGCTCGTTCATGGTACCGTTGCCGCAGTCGAGCGACCGGACCGGCACGCGGACGCTCACGGCGCGGACGGCCTTCGTGCCGGCGAGCACTGCCGTCTTCGCGTCGTCCTCGGCATCGATGGCGGCGTCGAACTGCTTGGCGGTGCACTTGAAGCTGCGCACGCTCGAGGTGCCCTCGACCCAGAGGCGGCTCGACGGCTGCACGGTGAGTCCCTCCACGGGTCCGGTGCCCGCACGCGCCGCCGGGGCGGCGAGGGTGAAGAGCAGCGCGCCGGCCAAGAGATGAGTACGCATCGGTTCGATCTCCTTGTCTTCCGTGTAGCGGCGGTGCCCCCGCACCGTCGCTGGAATCAAGCTAGGCGCCCGGGCGGGAGCGAACCGTCGGGAGTCCCGTGGAAAGGCGGTAGGAGATCGAACGCGAGCGGGTGTCGGGGAGCGGCGCACAGGGACGGGGGCGGTGTCGGGGATTCCCCGATGCCCGGCCCGGGCGGCGTCAGGGCGCCGCGCCCGGGCTGCGCTCCTCGAGCGAGAGGACGGCCCGCCCCAGCACCGGGACGGCCGACTCGATGCGCACCGGCACGCGGGCGTCGTCGTCGGAGAGCCAGACGAGGATGACGCCCTCACCGCCGTAGTGCTGCGGGTCCTTCACGCGCATCTCCACCGCGATCGTCTGGAAGGTGCCGGCGGGGACGGTGAGTGGCTCGCGTCGCAGCACCCGGATGTCCACCGGGTTGCGACCCGCCTGGAAGTGGCGGTCGAGGCTGTAGGCGTCGCCGGGGCGCAGCGGGAGCGTCCGGATGAAGTAGAGGAAGGAGAGCTCGTCGAGCGGAGTGTCGGTGCACGTGGTGCCGGCCTCGCCGTCGGCGGCCTGCCAGCGGCGCTCGGCGGGGAAGATGCGCACGTCCTGCAGGCTCTTCGTGAGCGGGTTGCGCTCGCGCTTGTAGAAGCGGAGCGATTCCATGCGCTGCGGGTCGAGCCACGAGCGGGTGCTGTCGACGCCGACCACGAGGCCGATGCGGGTGCGCACGTCGAAGCTCAGCAGCAGGACCGACTGGTCGTCCATCCGCTCCGGCCCCTCGACGCGCAGGACGCCTCGACCGACGCGGCCGAGCCGCCCCGCGCTCACGCGGTAGACGAGGCTCTCGCCCGGGCCGAAGGGCAGCGTGGCGGGCGCCGCCGAGCCCTGAATGAAGCCGGTGAGCGCGGCCAGTGCCGCGGCGCCGAGCACCAGGCGTGTGATCCGGGTATGATCGAGCATGATCGCCTCCCATCTTCCATGCGGGCGGCGGGTCCGCCCCGCCGCGATCGGAAAGCTAGGCGAGGCGAGGCGCTCGATCTGTCGGGGCGATGCGGATGCGATGTCGGAGAAGCGCGGAAGCGCGGAGGGGCGAACGCCCTACAGCGCGCTCCTCACGGCACCGAGTCGCCGGGCTGGTCGGGCGGCGGCGGGAAGGCGGAGGTGCTGGTATCGTGCGGCCGCGCGAGGAGCGCCAGCACGAGGAGCAGCACGCCCACGACCTGGAGCAGGCGCACGAGGGCGACGGGGTCGCGGCGAGCGGGGGCGGCCATGCGCACGAGGAGCGGCGCGCCGAGGAGCAGCCCGATGCCGAGGACGAGCAGGATCAGCATCACGACGATCACGGGTGCTTCTCCGCGAGAGGGACATCCGGGCGTGCGATCCGGGTCGATGGGCACGCAGTTGCAAGCTCGGTACCCCGGCATCCGGAACTCCGGCGGCGACGGCCGGGTAGCAGCGAGGCTGACGGAACACCGACCGGACGAAGCAGGGAGCGGGTCGATCGGCACGCACCGCAGCCGGCTGCCAGAGGAGACGCCGTGGCCCGCCACACCATTCTGCTCGTCGAGGATCACGAGGACAATCGCAACGTCTACCGCGCCATTCTCGAGCACTACGGCTACCGGGTGCTCGTGGCGGCCGACGGGCGCGAAGGGCTTCGGGTGGCGCGCGAGGGCGAGCCCGACCTCATCCTGATGGATCTCTCCATCCCCCACATCGACGGCTGGGAGGCCACTCGCGTCCTGAAGCAGGACGCGGCCACCTGCGCGATCCCCGTCATCGCGCTGAGCGCGCACGCGCTCGAGGAGGACCGCGTCCGCGCCCGCGACGCGGGGTGCGACGCCTACCTCGCGAAGCCCGTCGAGCCGCGCCGGGTCCTCTCCGAGGTCCGCCGCTTCCTCGGCGAGCCCGCCTCCGACGCCTCCCCGGCATAGATCCCGCCCCGCCACTTGCACGTGCTCTCCATTTCCGGCTAGGTTTCATTGTTCCGCCCGTGGACCCAATTCCGCGGGCGCGGCTGTTTCGCAGGAGCCCGCGCCAGCGGCCGCCGTGGGCGCATGCACGCGCAACCTCGACCGATCTTATGCAGCTGATCGTCTATCTCGTCCCCGCGGTAGGCCTCGTGGCGCTCCTCTACACGGTGATCCGCTCGGCGTGGGTGGCACGGCAACACCCCGGCGACGACACCATGCACCGGATCTCCGGCCACATCGCCGAGGGGGCGCTCGCCTTCCTCAAGGCGGAGTACCGGGTGCTCGGGATCTTCGCGGTGCTCGCCTCGGCGGCGCTCTTCTACCTCGGCACCAGCGACGCGCGCTCCAGCCCGGTCATCGTCGTCTCCTTCCTCGCCGGCGCGTGCCTCTCGGCGCTGGCGGGCTTCATCGGGATGCGGATCGCCACCAAGGCGAACGTGCGCACGGCGAACGCGGCGCGCACCAGCCTCTCGAAGGCCCTCGACATCGCCTTCGCGGGCGGCAGCGTGATGGGGATGGGCGTCTCGGGCCTGGCGGTGCTGGGACTCGGCTCCCTCTTCATCGTCTTCTACCATCTCTTCGCGAACGGAGCCGCGCCCAACGGGCCGGAGATGGAGCGCGCGCTCGAGGTGCTCACGGGCTTCTCGCTGGGCGCGGAGAGCATCGCGCTCTTCGCGCGCGTGGGCGGCGGCATCTACACCAAGGCGGCGGACGTGGGGGCGGACCTGGTGGGGAAGGTCGAGGCCGGCATTCCCGAGGACGACCCGCGCAACCCCGCCACCATCGCCGACAACGTCGGTGACAACGTCGGCGACGTGGCGGGCATGGGAGCGGACCTCTTCGGCTCGTACGTGGCGACGATCCTCGCCACGATGGTCCTCGGCCGCGAGGTGATCGCGCGCGGTGACCAGTTCGGCGGCTTCTCTCCGATCTTCCTGCCCATGCTGCTGGCCGGCGTGGGAATCCTGTGCTCGCTGGTGGGGGTCCTGGTGGTGCGCGTGCAGGAGGAGGGGCTCGTACACCACGTGCAGCGCGCACTGAACGTCGGCTGCTGGATCGCCATCGCCCTCACCGCCATCGCCGCCTACTTCCTCATCCACTGGCTGATGCCCACGGGCGAGATGCGGATCGATCGGGTCGACTCGGCGCCCTTCACCGCGATGGGCGTCTTCTGGGCGGTGCTGGTGGGGCTGGTGGTGGGTGCGCTGATGAGCCTCGCCACCGAGTACTACACGGCGATGGGCAAGCGCCCGGTGCTCTCCATCGTGCAGCGCTCCTCCACGGGTCATGCGACGAACGTGATCAGCGGGCTCGCGGTGGGGATGGAGTCCACCACGATACCGGTCCTGGTGCTCGCGGCGGGCATCATCCTCTCCTACGAGGCGGCGGGGCTCTACGGCGTGGCGATCGCCTCGGCGGGTATGATGGCGACGACCGCCATCCAGCTCGCGATCGACGCCTTCGGTCCGATCGCCGACAACGCGGGCGGCATCGCGGAGATGAGCGGGCTGCCCAAGGAGGTGCGCCAGCGCACCGACATCCTGGACGCGGTTGGCAACACCACGGCTGCGACGGGCAAGGGCTTCGCCATCGCCTCCGCGGCGCTCACCTCGCTGGCGCTCTTCGCGGCCTTCATGGGCATCGCGGGCATCGACCACATCGACATCTCCAACGCGAAGGTCCTGGGCGGCCTCTTCGTGGGGGCGATGATCCCGTTCATCTTCTCGTCGCTGGCGATCAACGCCGTGGGTAAGGCGGCGATGGCGATGGTGCAGGAGGTGCGGCGCCAGTTCCGGGAGATCCCGGGGATCATGGAGGGCGCGGCGGTTCCGGAGTACGACCGCTGCGTGGCGATCTCGACGCAGGCCGCCATCCGGCAGATGGTCGCTCCGGGCGCGATCGCGCTCCTCGTGCCGGCGTTCGTGGGCTTCGCCTTCGGCCCCGAGGTGCTGGGCGGCCTGCTCGCGGGCACCACCGTCTCGGGCGTGCTGATGGCGCTCTTCCAGTCGAACGCCGGCGGCGCGTGGGACAACGCGAAGAAGTCGTTCGAGTCGGGCGTCGAGGTCGACGGCCAGCTCGTCTACAAGGGCTCCGAGGCGCACAAGGCCGCCGTCACGGGCGACACGGTGGGCGATCCCTTCAAGGACACCTCGGGCCCGTCGATGAACATCCTCATCAAGCTGATGTCGATCGTGGCGCTGGTGATCGCGCCGCACATCGCCGTGAAGGCGACGTACACCCCGCGCGCACCGCAGGCGCCGACGATCAGTGCGCCCGCGGCGCTGGCCGCGCCCCCGGCGCCCCACGCGCGCGCCGTTCCGGCGCCGGACCAGCGGTCGTAGCGGGCGATGATCATCCGACCCGCGAGACCGGAGGACGTCGCGCGGGTGGCCGAACTGCTCGCGGAGTACGCCCGGCGCGGCCTGGTGCGCAGCCGCCCCGCGCACGAGATCCAGCGCGCGCTGGGCGGCTTCCTCGTCGCCGAGCTGGAGGGCCGCGTCGTGGGCTGCGTGGCGGTGCGGCTACACTCGCCGACGCTCGCGGAGGTCGCCTCCCTGGGCGTGGAGGAGGGGCACCACGGGCACGGGATCGGGGGGCGGCTGATCCGCGCGGCGGTGCTGCGGGCCCACGGCCGGGGCGCGCGGCGGGTCTTCGCGTTCACCCACCGCGAGCACCTCTTCCACCAGCACGGCTTCCACTCCATCCCCGTCACCGAGTTCCCGCAGAAGCTCGCCACCGACTACAACGGCCAGGCACTCGCGGTCGGCCACAAGGGCGCCGTGGTGCTCGACCTCGAGAGCGGCGGGGCGAGCCGTGCGGGTCTCCCTGAACCACGACAGGACGTCACCATGACCGATACCGACCGGAAGGATTGCCCCGCCATCGCCATCCTGGGCGGCGGGAACCTGGGCCGCGCGCTGGCGCTCGGCTGGACCGATTCCGGCTACTGCGCGCCGGAGCGCATCCACATCACGCGCCGCCACGCCGATAAGCTCACCTACTTCGGCGAGGCGGGCTTCCGCGTCACCGCCGACAACCGCGCCGCCGTCGCGGCCTCCGAGATCCTGGTGGTCGCCGTGCAGCCGCAGCAGGTCGAGGAGCTGCTCGAGGAGATCCGGCCGGCCGTCGACCCTGCCCGCCACCGGGTGATCTCGGTCGTCTCGGGCATCTCGATCGGGCAGATCCGGGAGCGGCTGGGTTCCGGCGTGCCGGTGGTGCGGGCGATGCCGAACACCGCCGTCTCCATCGGCCAGTCGATGACCTGCCTCGCGGGCGGCCCCGGCTCGGACGCCGCGCTCGCCGAAGCGAAGGCGCTCTTCGACCTCGTCGGCCGCACGCTGGTGATCCTGGAGGAGATGATGATCCCCGCCACCGCGCTCTGCGCCTGCGGGATCGCCTTCTTCCTGCGGGCCGTGCGCGCGGCGTCGCAGGGTGGCATCGAGATCGGCTTCGCGCCCGAGGACGCGCTCCTGCTGGCGGCGCAGACGGCGCGCGGCGCGGCCTCGCTCGTGCTGAGCCAGGGCCGGCACCCGGAGTCGGAGATCGACCAGGTGACCACCCCGCGCGGCTGCACCATCGCCGGTCTCAACGAGATGGAGCACCAGGGCTTCAGCTCCGCGATGATCAAGGGCATCCTGCTCTCCGCCACCAAGGCCGAGGGCCTCTACCGCTCGGAGTAGCGGGCGCCGGGACCCCGGTCCCGGAGATCGTCATTCCCGCGGAGCGGCCAGCGAGGAGGAGCATGGCGAAACGCGAGAAGACCGGAGGGCGGAGCCCGCTGGCGCGCGCGCTGGCGTACCTGCGCGCCTACCGCGCCGACGCGGTGGGCGCGCTCCTCGCGCTGCTCTTCGTCTCCGCGGCCACCCTCGCCACGCCGCAGCTCATCCGCGTGGCGATCGACGAAGGGCTCGGCGAGCGGCGCGTGTCGGTAGTGGGCTGGGCGGTGCTGGGGCTCCTCGGCGTCGCCGCCGTGCGCGGGCTCTTCTCCTTCCTCCAGGGCTTCCTCGCCGAGCGCGCCTCGCAGGGCGTCGCCTTCGACCTGCGCAACGCGCTCTTCGAGCACATCGGCCGCCTCAGCTTCTCCTTCTACGACCGCGTCCAGACCGGTCAGCTCCTGACGCGCCTCACCAGCGACGTCGAGCAGATCCGCACCTTCGTGGGCACCGGCATCATCCAGATGGCGGCCTCCGCCGCGATGCTGGTGGGCACGGTGGTGCTGCTCGTCCTCCTGAACGCCCGGCTCGCCCTGGTGGTCGTGCTGATCGTCGTGCCCATCATCCTGCTGCTGGGCCGCTTCGTGCGCACGATCGCCCCGCTCTTCCGGCAGGTGCAGGAGTCGCTCGGCCTCACCAACGCCGTCCTGCAACAGGACCTGGCCGGGATCCGGACGATTCGCGCCTTCGGGCGCGAGGGTCACGAGGAGGAGCGCTTCCGCGGCGCCAACGCGGAGCTGCTCGATCGTAACATCGCCACCATCCACGCCATCTCCAACAACTTTCCCTTCGTCTTCCTCTTCGCCAACCTGGGCACGCTGGCGGTGATCTGGGCGGGCGGGCTGCTGGTGATCGGGCACCGGCTCTCGCTGGGCGAGCTGATCGCCTTCAACAGCTATCTCGCCTTCCTCGTCCAGCCGCTGCTCACCATCGGCTTCCAGGCGGCGAGCGTCTCGCGGGCGGCCGCCTCGAGCGAGCGCGTCTTCGAGGTGCTCGACGCCCCGCTCGAAGTCCACGACCGCCCGGGCGCCGCCGAGCTGCCGCCGGTCGAGGGGAGGATCGACTTCGACGCCGTCTGCTTCCGCTACCCCGGCGCCGAGCGCGACGTACTGCACGACGTGAGCTTCACCGCCCGGGCCGGCGAGACGGTGGCGCTGCTGGGGGCGACGGGCTCGGGGAAGAGCACGGTGGTGAACCTGATCCCGCGCTTCTACGACGCGACCGCGGGCGCGGTGCGCATCGACGGCCGCGACGTGCGCGACGTGACGCTGGAGAGTCTCCGCCGCCAGATCGGAGTCGTGCTGCAGGAGGTGCGTCTCTTCGCGGGGACCATCCGGGCGAACATCGCCTACGGCCGGCCCGACGCGCCGATCGAGGCGGTCGAGCGCGCCGCCGTCGCGGCGCAGGCCGACGACTTCATCCGCGCGCTGCCGGAGGGCTACGAGACGGTGATCGGCGAGCGGGGAGTGACACTCTCTGGTGGCCAGCGGCAGCGCATCGCCATCGCCCGGGCGCTGCTGGTGGGCCCCCGCATCCTGGTGCTCGACGACAGCACCTCCGCGCTCGACGTGGCCACGGAGGCGGCGCTGCGCGAGGCGCTCGACGACCTGATGCGCGACCGGCGCCACACCGTGGTGGTGATCGCGCAGCGCATCAGCACCGTGCGCGCCGCCGACCGCATCCTCGTGCTGGAGGACGGCCGCGTCGCTGCCGAGGGCACGCACGAGGAGCTGCTGCGCGAGAGCCCGCTCTACAACTCCATCCTCGGCTCGCAGATGGAGACGGCGGCCGACGACGTGGCGACGGGGGCCGCGTGAGCGCGCCGCGTGGCGGCTTCCACGCGCTGCCCACCGGGCCGGTGGAGCACGCGGCCAACCGGGGCGCGACGCTGAGGCGGCTCGCGCGGGAGCTGCGCCCGCATCGGCGCACGCTGGCGGCGGCGCTGGGGTTCATCCTCGTCTCCGCGCTCGCGCAGGCGGCGGGGCCGTGGCTCATCGGCCGCGCCATCGACCAGGCGATCGCCCGCGGCGACCCGCGCGCCCTCGCGCGAACGATGCTCCTCCTGCTCGCCGTCTACGCCGCCGGCACGCTCGCGGCTCGCGGGCAGATCCGGCGCGTGGGCGAGGCGGGCCAGCGCATCCTCGCCGATCTGCGCGTGCGGCTCTTCGCGCGCCTCGAGCGCCTCCCGCTGCGGTACTTCGCCGCGCACTCCGTCGGCCAGCTGATGAGTCGCGTCGTCAACGACGTCGACACCCTCAACCAGCTCCTCTCCGGCGGGCTCACGCAGGTCGTCGGCGCGCTGGTGAGCCTGGTGGGGATCCTGGCGGCGATGCTGCTCCTGAACGTCCGGCTGGCGCTGGCGAGCTTCGTCATCATCCCCGTGATGCTGTGGACGACGCGCCACTTCGG
Source organism: Longimicrobiaceae bacterium (assembly GCA_035707865.1). Lineage (GTDB taxonomy): Bacteria > Gemmatimonadota > Gemmatimonadetes > Longimicrobiales > Longimicrobiaceae > DASSTO01. The sequence continues at coordinate 11,030 of DASSTO010000178.1, forward strand.
CGTCCGCGCGCGGCGGGCCTTCCGCGCCACGCGCGAGACGGTCAGCGACGTGACCTCGGGGCTGGAGCAGGAGATCATCGGCATCCGCGAGGCCCAGGCCTTCGGCCGCACGCGCGAGAACGTCGTTCGCTTCCGGGTGCAGAACGCGGCCAACCGCGACGCGAACGTGCAGGCCGTCGCGGTGACCTCCGCCTTCGCGCCCGCCATCGACGTGCTGAGCACGCTCGCCACCACACTCGTCATCGGCTACGGCAGCTGGCTGGCGCTGCACGGCGAGATGACGGTGGGCGTGGTCGCATCGTTCCTGATCTACGTGCAGCAGTTCTTCCGGCCCGTGCAGCTCGCGTCGAGCGTCTACACGCAGGCGCAGTCGGCGCTGGCGGGGGCGGAGCGCATCTACGCCATCCTGGACGAGGCGCCGGAGCCCGCGGACCGCGCGGGGGCGGCGGTGCTGGGGCGGGTGGACGGCAGGATCGACTTCGATCACGTGGACTTCGCCTACGACCCCGGCCGCCCCGTGCTCCACGACGTGAGCTTCACGGCACTCCCGGGCCAGACGGTGGCGCTGGTGGGCGAGACGGGCGCGGGCAAGACGACGATCGCCAGCCTGCTACCGCGCTTCTACGACGTGACCACCGGCGCCGTCCTCGTCGACGGCCACGACGTCCGGGAGGTGACGCGGGAGAGCCTTCGCGCGCAGATCTCGATGGTACTGCAGGACCCCTTCATGGTCGCCGGCACCGTGGCCGACAACATCGCCTACGGCCGGCTCGACGCCACGCGCGAGGAGATCGAGGCCGCGGCGCGCGCCGTGAGCGCGCACCCCTTCATCGAGGAGCTGCCCCGGGGCTACGACACGGTGCTTGAGGAGGGCGGGGCGATCAGCCGCGGCCAGCGGCAGCTCCTCGCCGCCGCGCGCGCCGTCCTCGCCGACCGCCCCGTCCTCGTCCTCGACGAGGCCACGAGCAGCGTGGACTCGCGAACGGAGCGGCTGCTGCAGGACGGCCTGAGGCGGCTGATGGCGGGCCGCACGAGTCTCGTCATCGCCCACCGGCTGAGCACCATCCGCAACGCGGACCTCATCCTGGTGCTGAGCCACGGCCGCATCGTGGAGCGTGGCACGCACGACGAGCTGATGGAGCGCGGCGGCGCCTACGCGGCGCTGCACCGCCGGCAGTTCGCGGCGGCAGGGGTGGGGGCGTAGCCCCGGGCAGGAGAGGGGAGGCGGAATGGGAGCGGCGTTCGGCGGTTGTTCCGCTACGGAAGCTGCAGCCGGCAAGCGTGGTTGCAGAGACGGAGACGGCGCGCCATCGTCCCGGGGGGCGGCAGAGGCACGGTTAGGCAGTCTTCATGAGAAGACGGGAGTTCGGCTCTGAGCGAGATCATGAAGTGGCGCTCCTTCCTGAGCGCGATCGCGGTGATCTCCGCCGGATCGCTCCTTCACTTCGCCTGGGAGTGGTCCGGCCGGAGTATGGTCGTCGCTGTCTTCGCCGCGACGAACGAGAGCACGTGGGAGCACCTCAAACTCGCGTTCTGGCCCGCGCTCGCGCTGACACCGCTTCAGCACAGGATCTACGGCTCTCTTCCCGGCTGGCTTCCCGCAACCGCCGTCCGTTGCATGCTCCCTTCGTTCGTCATCGTCGCTCTCTTCTACGGATACACCGCGCTGTTGGGGCGTCATTACTTGGCGGCGGACCTCGCCATCTTCGCGTGCGCGATCTTCGCTGGAGAGGTCCTCGGGCACGCCATGGTGACTCGCGACTTCGGTGCGAGAGCCCGGATGGGCGCCCTTGGCCTCCTTGTCCTCGCGACGGTGCTCTTCTCGACACTGACTTTCCGGCCCCCGAACTCCTTTCTCTTCCATGAGCCACCCGCCTCGCGGGCGGGTGAAGGCTAGACGGCCCGGGGGCGCGTGGTACCGCTTCGTCACCCTGGCCCTCTTCGCCCATGGCTTCCTCAGCGTCCAACGGGCGAGGGCGGAAGAGGGGGGAGCCCCAGCCTCACGGGTGAGCTGATCCCGCTCACCGTGCGGGAAGTTCGGCGCCTGATCCTGCGCCTGGTCCTTCGCCCCACGGGCTCGGCCGGGGCCGCCCGCGCCCGGTCGCGCCGGCGGCGAGAGCACCAGGCACGAGCCCGGCGTCATCACTACCGCACCCGAGCCAAACGCGGGCGCTACGATGCGCAACCGTGGTACGGGGCCTCCTCACCCGCCCGCGATCGCCCCGATGACGCAGAGGGCGTCCGCGCCGGAGGCGACGGCCTCCGGCAGCGGCGCGTCCGGCGGGTCGTGGGAGAGGTCCTGGCCGCAGGCGAAGAAGCGGATGAAGGCGCGCCGTCGGTCGGTGCCGTGGTCGCGGATCGTGCCCCGGAGCATCGGGTAGCCGGCCTCCAGCGCATCGAGGACGCTCGCGATCGTCGGAGTGCCGTCGACCTCGACGCGCAGCTCGTCGTCGACGCGCGCGAGCGTCCGCAGGTGCACCGGGAGCGCGATCCGGATCGTCGTCATGGAATCGTCTGCACTTCGACGGAGAGGACGCCGGGCAGGTGCTCGGCGATGGGCCGCCACGTGTCGCCCGAGTCCGCGGAGGCGTAGACCTGCCCGCCGGTCGTGCCGAAGTAGATGCCGCACGAATCGAGCGAGTCGACGGCCATCGCGTCACGCAGGATGTTGACGTAGCAGTCGCGCTGGGGCAGCCCGGCCGTGAGCGCCTCCCACTCGTCGCCGCCCGTGCGGCTCCGGTAGACACGCAGCTTCCCCTCGGGCGGGTAGTGCTGCGAGTCGCTGTGGATGGGCACGACGTAGATCGTCTCGGGTTCGTGCGCGTGGACGGCGATCGGGAAGCCGAAGTCCGAGGGCAGGTTCCCGCTCACCTCCCGCCACATCTCGCCCGCGTCGTCGGTACGCATCACGTCCCAGTGCTTCTGCATGAAGACGGTGTCCGGGCGCGAGGGGTGCATCGTGAGGTTGTGGACGCAGTGGCCCACGGGGGCCTCGGGTTCGGGGAGAAAGTTCGAGCTGAGGCCGCGCGTCACCACGCGCCACGATTCGCCGCCGTCGTCCGTGCGGAAGGCGCCGGCCGCCGAGATGGCGACGTACATGCGCTTCGGGTTGCCCGGGTCGATGAGGATGGTGTGCAGGCACATGCCGCCCGCGCCGGGCATCCACTGGTTGCCGCGCGAGTCGGTGCGCAGCGCCGGGAGCTCCGTCCAGCTGTGGCCGCCGTCGGTGGAACGGAAGAGCGCGGCATCCTCGACGCCCGCGAAAACGGTGTCGGGATCGTGGTGCGAGGGCTCGAAGTGCCAGACGCGCTTGAACTCCCACGGGTGCGGCGTGCCGTCGTACCACTGGTGCGTGCCGGGGACGCCCTCGTAGCCGAAGGCGTTGCCGACGGGCTCCCACGACGCGCCGCCGTCGTCCGAGCGCTGGACGACCTGGCCGTGCCAGCCGGTCCACTGCGAGGCATAGAGGCGGTCGGGATCCGCCGGGGAGCCCTTGACGTGCATGACCTCCCACCCGCCGAAGTGGGGACCCTCGACCTTCCAGTCACGGCGCGCGCCGTCGGAGGTGATGATGAACGCGCCCTTGCGCGTGCCGACCAGGACCCGGACCTTCGCCATGTGCGCCTCCGCGCCGTCATTGTCAGGGAGAACCTCGGGAGAGCTTCGCGAGCGGTCGCGCAGTGTAGTGGCCGCCCGGAGGCGGGGTCAAGGGTCTTCGCGCCCGACCGATGGCCTGCGGGCGACCGCAGCGGGCTTGCACGGGAGGCACGTCCCGCGACATACTCAGAGCCCCGGGCGCCTGCCCGGCGACGCCTCGCCGACTCGACCGCTCCCCCGACCCCGAGAGGCCCCATGCTGCGTACCCTGCTGAGCGCCCTCCCCATCGTTGGCGCGTCCGTTCTCCTGGCGTCCTGCGCCGGCGCGAGGTCGGGCAGCGCCGGGGGTGCGACCGCCAACGGCCCCGTTCCCAATGCCTCCGCCATGGCGCCCGCGCAGGACGTCGTCACCCGCGACGTCGTCTACGCGACCGTGGACGGCGACAGCGTGACCGGCTACCTGGCCGAGCCGCTCATGCAGGCCACCGCGCCGCTGCCTTCGGTGGTGATGATCCACGAGTGGTGGGGGCTGAACGACAACATCCGCATGATGGCGCGCCGGCTCGCGGGCGAGGGCTACCGCGTGCTCGCCGTGGACCTCTACGGCGGTCACACCGCCCGGACGCCTGCCGAGGCGGGCACGATGGCCTCCCAGGTCGGCCACGACCCCCGGGCCGCCGAGGCGAACCTCAAGCAGGCGGCGGACTACCTGATCCAGCACGAGCACGCGACGAAGGTCGGCATCCTGGGCTGGTGCTTCGGCGGCGGGTGGAGCCTGCGGGGTGCGCTCGCGATGCCTTCCGAGATCGACGCCGCGGTCGTCTACTACGGGCAGCCGATCACCGACGCATCCCGCCTGCAGGCGCTCGACGCGCCGCTCCTCGGCATCTACGGCGGTAGGGACCAGAGCATCCCGGTGGATACGGTGCGGGCGATGGAGTCGCAGCTGAAGCGGCTGGGCAAGGACGTGACGATCTTCGTCTACCCCGCGGCCAGCCACGCCTTCGCGAACCCCTCCGGCCGCTCGTACCAGCCCGAGGCCGCCGCGGACGCCTGGAAGCGGACGCTCTCGTTCCTGGCCGCGCAGCTGAAGGGCGCGCAGAGCTGACGTGGGAGCACTGGAGGCGGCCGTGCGGGCCCCGGCCGCCGCGCTGCTCTGCCGGGGCCTGCACAAGCGCTTCGGCGACACCGTCGCGGTGCGCTCGCTCGACCTGAGCGTCCAGCGCGGGGAGTGCTTCGGTCTGCTGGGTCCCAACGGCGCGGGCAAGACGACGACGATCGAGATCCTGGAGGGGCTCCAGGCGCCGGACGGTGGCGAGGTGGAGGTGCTCGGGCTCCGATGGGACCCCCACGCCGACGAGCTCCGGCCCCGCCTGGGTATCCAGCTCCAGGAGACGGAGCTGCCGGAGAAGCTGACGGTGGAGGAGACGATCCGTCTCTTCCGCTCGCTCTACCCGCGCGGGCCCTCGGTCGAGACGCTGATCGACTACGTCTCGCTGCAGGAGAAGCGGCGCACGCAGGTGCGCAGCCTCTCCGGCGGGCAGCGCCAGCGGCTGTCGCTGGCGTGTGCGCTCGCGGGCGACCCGGACGTGCTCTTTCTCGACGAGCCCACCACCGGCCTCGACCCCCAGTCGCGCCGCCACATCTGGGACCTGGTGACGGACTTCCGCGGCCGCGGCGGCACGGTCCTCCTCACCACCCATTTCATGGACGAGGCGGAACGGCTCGCCGACCGCATCGCCATCATGGACCACGGCGCGCTGCTCGTGGAGGGCACGCCCGCCGAGCTGATCGCCTCGCTCGGCGGCGAGCACGTCGTCGAGTTCGCCAGCACCGTGACGCCGCCCGCCGGAGAGCTCGCCGGCCTGCCGGACGTGAGCCGGGTCGACGCGGGAGCGCTCGGCGGCCGCCTCACCACGCGCGCTCCGCACCGCACCATCCCCGCGCTCTTCCAGCTCCTCCAGGCACGCGGCGGAGAGCTGACGGGCCTCAACACCCACCACGCCACGCTCGACGACGTCTTCCTCGCGCAGACCGGGCGGCAGCTGCGGGAAGACTGAACGGGTGAACGCGGGGGCGCGGGGACGGATGCCGCGCCAAGGCTCGGGCTCCCGGTCCGCGAAGGCGGATTTCCCGTGGTTCTCGCGGCGGCTTCCGCCGCCCGGCGCAGGGCCCGCCGCGAAGCCTCACCCCTCACCCCTCACCCCTTCACCTTGTTACTCCAGCCCCCACCCGCCCCTCCCGCGCCGCTCCACGACCGCCAGATGGAGGTGGAGACGCCGGAGCACGTGGCCGTGAGCTATCAGCTCGCCGACCTCGGCTCCCGCTTCGCCGCCCTGCTGCTCGACGAGCTGATCATCGGCGGCGTGCTCCTGGTCATCTGGATCGGGCTGCCGGTACTCGGCATGATCGTGCTGCCGTCCGCCCTCTACGGCGTCGGGCTGGCGGTGCTGATCGCGCTGAGCTTCCTCGTGATGTGGGGCTACTTCGTCTACTTCGAGGGCTTCCGCGACGGCCAGACGCCGGGAAAGCGGCGCCTGGGGCTGCGCGTCGTGCAGGACGGCGGCTACCCCGTGACGCTGCGCGCGGCCGCCGTGCGCAACCTTCTGCGGGTGGTGGACAGCTTCCCGCCGGTGACGTGGCTGGTCGGCGGCACCGTGATGATGCTCAACGCCAGCACGAAGCGCCTGGGCGACCTCGCGGCGGGAACGGTGGTGGTACGTGAGCGTTCGGAGCTGCTCCTCGCGGCGGACTCCGACGAGGCCGCCGCGGCGGGTAGCGACGGAGCCCCGAGGCTGAGCGAGGCCGAGTTCACCGCCCTGGCGCGCTACGTCGCACGCAGCACGGCGCTGGACCCGGAGGCGCGCGCCCGGCTGGCCGGGCGACTGGTGTCCCACCTCGCGCCGCGCCTCGGGGACGACCCGAAGCGCGTGACGGTGTCGCTGAACGATTACCTCGTGCGCTCACACCGGGAGGAGGCGCGACGCCGGGCGGGACAGGGCGGGGTGGGAGCGGGGGGCAGCGCGCAGGCGGCATTGCTGCTGCGGCGGCAGAGCCGCGCGTGGGGCCGCTACCGCCAGCTGCTCGGCCTGGCGGGGAAGCGGGGGCTCTCGTCGCTTCCCGAGGCCGACGTCACCCGTTTCGCAGCGCTCTACCGGGAGACGTCGGCCGACCTGGCGCGCGCCCGCACCTACGGCGCCTCGGACGAGCTGGTCTACTCGCTGGAGCGCTGGGTGGGAGCCGGGCACAACCTGCTCTACCGCCCCGGCGCCCGCTCGCTGCGCCGGCTGCGCGGCTGGCTGGCCGGCGGCTTCCCGGCGCTCGTACGGAGGCGCTGGCGCCCCATCGTCCTCGCCGCGGCCCTGCTCTATCTGCCGATGCTCGCGACCGCGGGCGCCATCTACCGTGAGCCGGCACGTGCCAGGCAGGTGCTTCCCGCGACGATGCTGGCGCGCGCGGAGGAGGGGGCGCAGCGTCAGGCGGAGGGGAAGGGCTACGTCGAGGTCCCGGACCTCTACATGCCCACGATGGCGAGCGGGATCATCGCCAACAACGTCCAGGTGACGATCCTCGCCTTCGCGGGCGGCATCCTCGCGGGCCTCGGCACCGTACTGGCGCTCGTCTTCAACGGGGTCTCCATCGGTGGCGTGATCGGGCTCTTCGCCGCCTGCGGGCTCGACGCCTATCTCTTCGCCTTCATCCTCCCGCACGGCGTCATCGAGCTGACGGCCATCTGCATCGCGGGCGGCGCCGGGTTGTGGATGGGCTCCGCACTCTGGCTGCCGGGCCGCCGCTCGCGCCGCGAGGTGCTGGTGGTACGCGGCCGCGAAGCGGTGTCGCTCTTCGCGGGTGCCGCCGTGCTGCTGCTCCTCGCCGGCACCATCGAGGGGTTCCTCTCCCCGTCCCGGCTGCCGCACGCGGTGAAGTTCGCCGCCGCCGCGCTCTTCGCGGCTCTCCTCGCGCTCTACCTGCTCACCGCGGGGAGGCGGAGGAGCGAGGAGGAGGGCTGAGGGCGCCCCGGGACCCGCGCTAGAGCTTCAACCGGAAATGGTGCGACGAGATCACCATGCGGTTCGCCAGGTAGAAGCGGTGCGCGTCGAAGCGCTGGACGCCCGAGTCCAGCTCCAGGTTCCGGCAGCCCTCCTCGCGGGCCCGCTCCACGAGCCACTCCAGGAGCGCTCTCCCGTGGCCGCGCGACCGCTCCGCGGCATCGGTCACGAGATCGTCCACGTAGAGGATGCGGCCGCCCGCGAGGTTGTCGATGATCCGGAAGCCGGCGACCGCGCGCACCGCGCCGCCACTCTCGGCCAGGACGAGGCGATAGCCCCCGGCCTCCTGGCGCCGGACCCTCGGCACGAACTCCTCGTCGGTGAGCTCCGTCCGGAGCTGCCGCATCACGGGAAGACACCGCAGGATGTCCTCGTCGGAATCGGCGAGGCGGATGGTCGCCGTCACCTGCGCATCATCCCCTTCACCAGCTCGCGCGGCAGGCGGGTGAAGTGGTTGAACTCGCCACCGGCGGCGAGCCACTCGCCCCCGTCGATCGTCACGCACTCGCCGTTGACGAAGGGCGCCGCGTCGGAGACGAGGAAGGCGGCGAGGTTGGCCAGCTCGGCGTGCTCCCCGAAACGGCCCATCGGGATGCGATCTCGCGCCTGCGCCTCCACCTCGGGAGTGGGCATGAGCGCCTTCCACGCGCCTTCGGTGGGGAACGGGCCGGGCGCGATGGCGTTCAGGCGGATGCCGTAGGTGGCCCACTCGACCGCGAGCGAGCGCGTCATCGCCAGTACGCCGGCCTTGCTCGCGGCGGAGGGCACCACGAACGCCGAGCCCGTCCACGCGTACGTCGTGACGATACTGAGAATGCTGCCGCCCGCCCCGCGCTCGATCATGCGCCGCCCGACGGCGAGCGTGGCGTGGAAGCTCCCGTGGAGCACGGTGCGGACGACCGCGTCGAAGCCCTTCGGGGAGAGCTCCTCGGTCGGGGCGAGGAAGTTCCCGGCGGCGTTGTTGACGAGGACGTCGACGGGCCCGAGCCGCTGCTCCGCCGCGCCGAGCGCCGCCTCCACCTGCTCGAACTCCCGCACGTCCGCCGGGTGGGCGAGGACCCGCTCGCCGGCCGGGTCGATCTCCCGCGCCGCCTCCGCGAGCCGCTCCGCGCTGCGGCCGACGATCGCGACGCGCGCTCCGAGCGCGACGAACCGCTTCGCCATCGAGAGCCCCAGCCCCGAGCCCCCGCCGGTGATCAGTGCCACGCGCCCGGCGAGCAGATCCGGGCGGAAGACGGCGGCGTCAGTCATGGGAGTGCCGAGTACAGCGGTGAGTTACGAGTTACGAAGCACGAGTTGACGGCTACGCGTGGCGCGCTCCCGAGCCGTAGCCAGGAACTCGTGACTCCCGAGGCGAAGAGCGGGGAGCGGCGCCCTACCCGAGCGACGGCAGGCCGGGGTCGCCGCCCGCGCCCTCGCCGACGGAGACACGCTTCTCCTTCAGCTCCTGCGGGCCCATGAGCGCGGCGCGGAGAAGCTGCGACCAGAGCTTGCCCTCGTCCTCCACGGGGGCGCTGCGCAGGCCGTTGCGCTCGGAGAAGACCATGCCGAAGACGCGGTCCGCCTCCTCCGTCTCGCCGAGGTCGAGGAGGTGCTCCGCGATGCGCTCGCGCAGCTCCGTGCTCGTCGCGGCCTCGGCCATCATGCAGAGTTGCCGGGCGGCGAGCGGGCCCATGCCCGTGCGGCGCGCGGCGCGCACGTAGTCGTCCAGCTCGCGGTTCGGACCGCCGTGATAGCCCCGCCCGATGGAGAGCCACGCCAGCGTGCAGCGCGCGCGCACGGCCTCCGGCGCGATCTTGATGACGCGATTGCACAGCACCTCGGCGGCGCTGAAACGGCCCGACTCGAGGTAGGCGTCGATCGCGCGGCCGAAGTACGCCAGCGCTCGCTGGGGCTGCCCCGCCTCGACGCAGAGGTTGCCGGCGCGGTTCATGTACTGGGTCTCGTACCCGGGCGAGGCCGTGGTCGCCTGCTTCTCCAGCGACTGGAGCTCGCGGTCGAGGCCCGCGCGGCGCGCCGGATCGGGGCGGTTGCTGCGAAAGAGCTGAGACATCGGCAAGTTGGGTTGGACAGCGCACTTCAAAGGACGCTTAGAGTTTCGCACTCCGCGGCGCGCGGCGCCAGGGGCGAGCGGCCTCTCTCCCCGGTCCCGTGCCGCTCCCGCCAATAAGCTTCGGCACGAGTACCGCGCAGCATGGGGCCGAGCGGTTCCGCACCCCGCCAATCTCCCGCGCGGAGCCGTGGGTTTCAGCGCCCGCGGGGAGGTACCGAAACTCGCAATAGCCCGGGTCGTCTCATCCCTTCATCCGATCCGCCTTCGCGCCACCCCATATGTTTCCCGGCCTCGAGCCCCGGCGGTCCCCCACGGAGTACGCAGCCGCGAGCGAGCGGAGTTTTCGAGCGATCATCGAGAACTCCTCCGACGTCATCGCGGTGCTGAGCTCCGGAGGCGTGATCCGCTACGGAAGTCCGTCGGTGGCGGAGGCGCTCGGCTACACGGGCGCCGAGCTGGTGGGACGCAGCGCCTGGTCGCTCGTCCATCCCGAGGACGCGGCGGAGGCGATCGAGCGCTTCACGCGCGCCACCGTGGTGGGGGACTGCGGCGAGAGCGTCCTGATCCGGCTGCTCACCCGCGACGGCACGTGGGGCACCTTCGCCGTGCGGCTGAGCAACCTCCTGGACGACCCCACCGTGCGCGGGATGGTCGTCACCGTGCGCGACCTGACGGGGCGCAAGGAGGCGGAGGAGAACGAGAGCCGGATGACGGCGATCCTCACCGCCAGCCCGGACATCGTCGCCACGCTCGACCCCAACGGGCGCGCGCTCTTCCTGAACCCCGCCGGTCAGGCGCTCTTCGGCGTACCGCCCGAGGCCGTCGCGAGCGTCAACGTCCCGGACTTCTACACGCACGCGGAGTCCACCCGGTTGCTCCGGGAGATCCTGCCCACCGCCATGCGCGAGGGCCTCTGGAGCGGCCCCTCGGCGCTGCTCGCGGCCGACGGCGGCGAGGTGCCGGTGGACCAGGTGGTGCTGGCGCACCGCTCCGCGGCGGGCGAGACGGAGTTCTTCACCATCATCGCGAAGGACGTCAGCGACTGGAAGCGAGCCGAGGCGGAGCTGCGCTCGCGGGAGCAGCACTTCCGCGCGCTGATCGAGAACGCGCTGGACCTCGTGCACCTGATGGACGAGGAGGGCCGCATCACCTACATGAGCCCGGCGGTCGAGCGGCTGCTCGGCTACGCGCCGGAGGAGATGGTGGGCCGGCTGGCCTGGGAGCTCGTTCACCCGGAGGACCACGTGAAGCTGCGGGAGGTGCTGGCGGAGCGACTCGCGGGGGTGGAGGGTGGGCCGACGCTGGCGCGCGTCCGCCACCGGGACGGCCGCTGGCGCATCTTCGAGATCCGGGCGAACAACCTGCTCTCGCACCCGGCGGTGGGTGGGGTGGTGGTGAACTCGCGCGACATCACGGAGCAGAAGGCCGCGGAGCAGAAGCTGGCGGAGAGCGAGCAGAAGCTCAACCAGGCGCAGAAGATGGAGGCCGTGGGGCGGCTGGCCGGCGGGGTGGCGCACGACTTCAACAACCTGCTCACCGCCATCAAGGGCTTCACGGAGCTCCTGATGCTCGAGCTCGAAGACGACGACTCGCGGCGCGGCTTCGCCACCGAGATCCAGGGCGCCGCGACCCGCGCGGCAGCGCTCACCCGGCAGCTCCTGGCCTTCAGCCGCAAGCAGGTGCTCCAGCCGCAGGTCCTCGACCTGAACGCCTCCATGGCGGAGATGGAGCGCCTGCTGCGCCGGCTCATCGGCGAGGACATCGAGCTCGTGAGCCGCCCGGCGGCGGGGCTCGGCCGCGTCAAGGCCGACCCCGGCCAGGTGGAGCAGGTGATCATGAACCTCGTGGTCAACGCGCGCGACTCGATGCCCGAGGGCGGTCGGCTGACCCTCACCACGTCCAACGTCGTGCTCACCCCGGAGCAGATCCCGGGCGACGCCGAGGTGCAGCCGGGCCCCTTCGTCATGCTCTCGGTGCGCGACACGGGCGCCGGGATGGACGCCGAGACGCAGGCGCGCATCTTCGAGCCCTTCTTCACCACCAAGGAGCAGGGGAAGGGCACGGGGCTGGGCCTCTCGACCGTCTACGGCATTCTGCAGCAGAGCGGCGGGTTCATCGAGGTCGAGAGCGCGCCCGCGGTGGGAACCGAGTTCCGGGTCTTCCTGCCGCGCGTGGAGGAGACGCTCGCGACGACGGCCGCGCGCCCCGCCGCGCTTCCCCTGGTCGGCACCGAGACGGTGCTGCTGGTGGAGGACGAGCTCGCGGTGCGAGTGCTCGTCCGCCGCGTCCTGGACCGCGCGGGCTACCGGATCCTCGAGGCCGACGGCCCCCGGAGCGCCCTCGAGCTCCTCGACAGCATCGATGCCCCCATCGACGTGCTCCTGACCGACGTCGTCATGCCAGGGATGAGTGGTCGCGAGCTCGCGGACCGCGTGGTCCCCCGTTTGCCCGGCGTGCGCGTCCTCTTCATGTCCGGCTACACCGACGAGGCCATCGCGCAGCACGGCGTCCTCGAGGCGGGCGTCGCGCTCCTCGAGAAGCCCTTCACCCCGGAGATCCTCCTGCGCAAGCTGCGCGACGTGCTCGACTCCCCCGCCCCGGCCGCCTGACCCTCCCCGCGCCGCCGCCCGCGCCGGCCACTCAAGTTTTCCTCCCGTTCGCCGATACTCTCACGCGGGACGTCCTCGCCGTGCATCCAGCGGCGGGCGTCCGGGAAGACCCTGAACCGCGCTCTTTCACCGTGGCACTCCTCCGAAGCGTATTCCACCCCAATCCTCATCCTGAGGGAGAACCGATGACCAAACGCTTCTGGGCCACCCTGCTGTCGCTCGCCACGTTCGGCTTCGTGCTGGTCATGGCGAGCTGCGCCGATCAGAACCCGGTCGGCTCGATGCTCAACATCGAGCAGCCGGACGCCATCCACTACACGCGCTCCTTCGACGCCGACTACGCGAAGATCATCGCCGGCGAGGTGCCCGACTTCACCGAGCGCTACAACTCGGCGATCATCGATCAGAACGGCGGCTCGCTCTACGTCTCGGGCAACATGCTCCTGGTGCCGCGGGGCGCCGTGTCCGGCCCGACGAAGTTCGAGATCCAGCTCGCGCCGGACGGCAGCATCGGCGCGGAGCTCACCGCCACGGCGGTGGGGTCGGACGTCCGCAACGACGTGGGGCACGCCGGTTTCAGGCGTCCGCTCACGCTGATCTTCACGTACGCGTACGCCAACAACGTCCCCGACCAGCCCGAGCTCATGCGCGTGGCGTGGCGCAAGGACGACGGCACCCTCGAGGTGCAGCCGTCGTACGTGGATACCCATCATAAGATGGTCTACGGCCAGATCTACCACTTCACGCCGTACATCGTCATCGCGCCGAGCTGATCCATCCGCCCGAACCGGTTCCTCGAAAGGGAAATCCATGTTCGCAACTTTACTCGAGAACGGCCGATGTGCGGAGCAGGGCGCCCAGTGGGACGCCGCGCTGACGCATTACGAGGCTGCGCTCACGGAAGTGGCCCGGGAGGGGGGTGGGGCGGCGGACGTCTGCCAGATCCTGCGCCGGATCGGGATCGTTCACCAGTCGCGTGGCGACCTGGAGCAGGCGCTGGAGATCTTCGAGACGGTGCTGGTCGTCGCGGAGATGAACGAGCTGGACGAGAGCGTGGCGTCGGTCCTGATCAGCATCGCCGCCGTCCACCAGTCGCGTGGCGAGCTGGACGTGGCGCGGGCGCACTACGAGCGCTCGGGCGCGATGGCGGTGAAGAGCGGCGACGAGATGATCGCCGCGGCGGTGGAGCAGAACCTCGCGATCCTGGCGAACATCCGGGGCGAGACGGAGACTGCGCTGGCCAGCTACGGCGCCGCGCTGGAGCGCTTCCAGCGGCTGGAGCTGAAGCAGCACGCGGCGAGCGTGCTGCTGAACATGGCCATCTCGCACATCGACCTGGAGAACTGGCAGGACGCCGAGCGCTGCTGTGACGAGGCGCACGGGCTGGCCTCGGCCGCGGGCGACCGCGTGATCCTGGGGGTGGTGGAGCTGAACCGCGCGGAGCTGTACCTGAAGAGGCAGTCGTACGAGCGCGCCCGCGACGCATGCGACCAGGCGCTCGGCATCTTCGGGCCGATGCGGGCCAAGCCGAAGCTGGGCGAGGCGTACAAGCTGTACGGCATCCTCCATCGCGATACGGGAAAGCTGGAGCAGGCGGGCCTGCACCTGGCGCTCTCGGTCGGGCTGGCGGAGGTCTCGCAGGATCGGCTTCTCGAGGCGGAGGCCCAGCTCGAGTGGGCGCTGGTGCACGTCGAGGAGGAGCGCTACCACGAGGCGATCCGCAGGCTCAACCGCTCGTACGGCATCTTCGAGATGCTACAGGCGAAGCGGGAGATCGGCGAGATCGAGAGCCTGTTGGACCGGCTGCGCCGGGCGTACATGCCGGCGGTGACGGCGTGGGGCGTCCAGGCGGTGGAGAAGCGCGACCCCTACCGCCCGGGGAGCACCGACCGGATCGTGCGCTACTGCACGAGACTGGGCGAGGTGGTGGGGCTGGGCGGCTGGGAGCTCACGTGGCTGCGCGCAGGCGCGGCGATCCACGACGTGGGCTACAGCGCGATGCCGATGGAGGTGCTGGCGAAGGCCGGTACCCTGTCGCACGGGGAGCGCGAGCTCCTGCAGAGCCACACCGTGCTGGGCGACGTGATGAGCGGGGAGATGAACTTCCCCGCGGAGGTGCGCGCCATCGTCCGTGGCCACCACGAGCAGTGGAACGGTGGCGGGTACCCGGACCGCCTGGTGGGGGAGGAGATCCCCCTCGGCGCGCGGATCCTCAGCGTCGCGGACTGCTACGACGCGCTCACCAGCGAGCGCAGCTGGCGCCCGGCCTACCAGCCGGACGACGCACTGGGCGTCATGCGCGAGTCCTCGGGCCAGCTTTTCGACCCGCAGGTCTTCGACGCCTTCGAGGAGATGGTGACGGCCGGCGCCTCCTGACGCCGGCCCGCGGGTGGAAGACGGACGGGCTCCGCGGCGGCGTGCCGCGGAGCCCGTCCGTCCTGTCGCGATTTGCGCCCCGGGCGCCGCGCCCCCAGAATCAGGCCCGCCGGCCGCCGCATCGGGCACGCCCGCGGCGGCTCCGGGTATGACCACCGCCCGACGACCCTCACCCGAAACAGACCGCGTGCCGAAGCTCCGCCCGCTCCTCGTTCTTCTCGCCGCCCTCGCGCTGGCCGCCCCGGGCGGGCAGGCCGCTGCGCAGACCGTCACAGGGCCCACAACCGTCGGGCGCGGAAGCGGCCTGAAGGTCTACCTGCTCACCATGGGGCCGGGCACGGAGGTCTGGGAGCGCTTCGGCCACGACGCCCTCTGGGTCCACGACCCGGAGCACGGCACCGACTGGGTCTACAACTACGGGATGTTCGACTTCCACTCGCCCGGCTACTGGGGCCGCTTCGTCAAGGGCGACTGGATCTACCAGATCGGCGTCGAGGACATCGCCCAGACGATGCAGGAGTACACGTACCTCAACCGCACCGTCACGGCGCAGGCCCTGAACCTCACTGCCGCGCAGGCGCTCGAGCTGCAGAGCTACCTCAACTGGAACATGCTTCCGGGCAACCGGGAGTACCTCTACAACTACTACACCGACAACTGCTCCACGCGGGTGCGCGACGCGCTCGACATGGTACTCGGCGGCCGGATCCGCGCCGCCACCGACACCGTGCCGGCCGGGACGAGCTTCCGCTGGCAGAGCCGGCGCTTCCTGGCGGCGGAGCCGGTCGTCTACTCGTTCCTGGAAGCCGGCCTCGGCCCCCCCGCGGACCGGCCGATCTCGCAGTGGGAGGAGATGTTCCTCCCCGAGAAGGTGGCCGCGCGCGTCGCGGAAGTGCGCGTGCCCGACGCGCGGGGCAGGCTCGTCCCGCTGGTGAGCTCGACGCGCGTTCTCTACCAGGCCGTCGGCCGCGAGCCCATACCCGCCGCGCCACCGCGCTGGATCCCGCGCTACCTGATCCTCGGCGCGGCGGTCGGAGCGGTCCTCGTGCTGCTCGGCGTCGGCGCGGAGCGCCGGCGCTTCGCCCCGCGCTTCGGCTTCTCCCTCACCGCCGTGCTCTGGTCGGCCCTCGCGGGCGTGGGCGGGCTGCTGCTCATCGGGCTCTGGGCGTTCACGAACCACACGATCGCCTACCGCAACGAGAACCTCTTCCAGCTCAGCCCGCTCGCGCTGCCGCTCGTCGTTCTGCTCCCGGCGCTCGCCTTCGGCGGCCGCTGGGCCGCGCGTCCGGCGCGCGTCTTCGCGCTGCTCGTCGCCTTCTCCTCGCTCCTCGGCCTCGTCCTGCAGGCGCTCCCCTGGTTCCGTCAGGTGAACGGCGAGATCATCGCCCTCGCCCTGCCGATCAACCTGGCCCTCGCCTGGGCGACGCTGCGGCTGGCGAGGAGTCAGAATACAGCATACAGGAGTCAGAAGAACGGCGTGGCCCCTGCCTCCATTCTGACTCCTGACTCCTGACTCCTGTATTCTCTCATGGAAGTCCAGATCTTCGGCACTCGTAAGTGCAAGGACACGCAGAAGGCCCAGCGCTTCTTCAAGGAGCGGCGGGTGAAGATCCACTTCGTGGACCTGAACGAGCGCGCGGCCTCGCCGGGGGAGCTGCGGCGCTTCGCGCAGAAGTTCGGCGCGGAGGCGCTGCTCGACCGCGAGGGCAAGCACTTCCGCGAGCGCGGCCTCCACGTCGCGCACCTGCCGGAATCGAGGATCCTCCCCCTGCTCGCCGACGACCCGCTCCTGCTGCGTACGCCGCTGGTGCGCTTCGGGAACCAGCTCACCCTCGGCCACGCGGAGGCGGAGTGGAAGGAATGGACGAAGTAGCTTACACGTTACAGGGGACAGGTTACAGCCTGCTTGCTGTCCCCTGGGGCAGTGGGGCCGGGGGTGGCCGATGCGCATCGTAGCCGGAAAATGGGCCGGCCGCGACCTCGTCTCACCCTCCGACCCGCGGGTGCGGCCGACGGCCGAGGCGGTGCGCGACGTGTGGCTGCGGGCGCTCGCGGAGGATCTGGAGGGCGCGCGCGTGCTCGACCTCTTCGCCGGCACCGGCGCGCTCGGGCTGGAGGCGCTCTCGCGCGGCGCGCGCTCGGCCGACTTCGTCGAGACGCGCCCGGGGAGCCTGCACGCGCTCAAGGCGAACGTCGCCGCCTTCCGGCTCCGCGACCGCGCGCGCATCTTCAAGAAGGACGCGCTCGCCTTCGCCAGCGCCCAGCAGCCGGGCCGCTACGACATCGCGTTCGCCGATCCGCCCTACGGCTCGCGAATGCTCGACCGCCTCGTCGAGATCTGGCGCGAGCGCCGCTTTTCCGGCGTCCTCGCCGTGGAGCACGCCTCCGACCACCGGCTCCCCGAGGGCGAGCGCCGGCTGGTGATCGCGGAGACGGCGGTCACCATTTACCGGGTCGGCGCATGAGCCATCTCGTCGTTCGCCGCGCCACGAGAGCCGACGTGCCCGTCTTCCTCGACCTCGCCGACGCGCTCGCCGACGAGGAGGCCGCGTGAGCGCGCGGCGGCCGGCGCGGCAGACGATCCCGCGCGAGGCGGTGACGGCGCTCCGCTCCGCCGACCCGGTGCTGCGTGACGTCATCGACCGGGTCGGTGAATTCGAGCCGTCGTTCGAGCCCGACATCTGGTGGGCGCTGGTGGACGCGATCGCCAGCCAGCAGCTCTCGATGAAGGCCGCCGCGACCATCATCGGGCGCGTGGCGGACCTGGTGCCCGGAGAGCGCCGCCCCAGCCCCGAAGAGATCCTCGCCACGCCCGACGAGACGCTGCGCGCCTGCGGCTTCTCGCGCGCGAAGGTGACGTACGTGAAGGACCTCGCCACGAAGTGGCTCGACGGCACCCTCGAGCCCGATCGCCTCGCCGAGCTCCCGGACGACGCCGTCGTCGAGCACCTCGTGCGCGTGAAGGGCATCGGCCGCTGGACCGCCGAGATGATCCTCCTCTTCACCCTCCGCCGCCCCGACGTCCTGCCGGTGGACGATCTCGGGCTGAAGAGCGCCGTCCAGCGGGCCTACGGCCTCGCCGAGCGGCCCGGAGCGCGCGAGCTCACCGGGATGGGCGAGGCGTGGCGGCCCCACCGCTCCGCCGCCACCCTCTACCTGTGGCGCAGCCTCACGCTCCCCTGAGAGACGACCGGCGGTCCGTGCCCTCGATCGAGCAGCTCGCCGCGGCCCTCCCCGCGCGGCCCGACATCCGCGCGCTGACGCGGCAGTTCGTGCCGCCGCGCCGCTTCGCCGACGCGCGCTTCCCCAGCTACCACCCCCGCGATCCCTCGCAGTGCGTCGCGCGGGAGCGGCTGGAGACACTCGCCGCCGATCTCCGTGCCCGCGCCGGGAGGCCGGCCTGGCTCCGCGGCCTCCGCGCGCGCCTCGGCGCCGCGCCCGGAAGCGGCGTCTACCTGGATGGGGGCTTCGGCGTGGGTAAGACCCACCTCCTCGCCGCCCTCTGGCACGCGGCGCCCGCGCCGAAGGCGTACCTGAGCTTCGACGAGCTCGTCTACTTCATCGGCCTCGTCGGCGTGGACGAGGCGCGGCGCGCGTTCGCCGGCCACCGCCTCGCCGCCATCGACGAGTGGGAGCTCGACGACCCCGGCAACCTCAAGCTCGCCCTCGCCTTCCTGCGCGGCGCCCTCGCCGACGGCCTCCAGGTCGTGGTCACCTCCAACACCCTGCCCGTCGAGCTCGGCCGCGGCCGCTTCTCCCGGAAGGACTTCCGCGCCGAGATCGAGGAGCTCGCCGCCGCCTTCGACCTCCTGCGCATCGAGGGCACCGACTACCGCCAGCGGCACTTCGAGGCCGACCCGGGAAAGCGCTACTTCGTCGAGCCGGCCTGTCTGCGCCACGCCGCCGCGGCCGCGGGCGACGGCGCCGTCCTCACCGGCTTCGACCCGCTCCTGCGGGCGATCGGGGAGGTCCACCCCATCCGCTACGCGGGCCTCATCGCCGCGATCGACACGCTCTTCGTCGAGGACGTCCACCCCCTCGGCACGCTCGTCGACGCGCTGCGCTGGGTCCACTTCGTCGACAAGCTGTACAACGGCGCCACCCCCCTCCGGGCGAGCGGAGACCTGGCCCTCGGCGACCTCTTCCCTCCCGACTCCCTGCGCGGCCCCTACGCGACGAAGCTCTCCCGCTGCCTCTCCAGGATGGAGGAGATGCTGAACGGGTGAACGGGTGACAAGGTGGAAAAGTGCCGGGTGCTGAGTGCAGAGGGGCCCGAGCATCGCGCCGATGCTCGGGCCCCGGTGTTCACCCCTTCACCCCTTCACCCCCTCACCCGTTCACCCGTTCACCTCGTCACCCTACCGCGCCGCGTGGATGCCCTCGGCGATCTCCTCGATCACCTTGTCGTTGAAGGCGGGGATGTCGTCGGGCTTCCGACTGGTCACCAGCCCCTGGTCGGTGACGACCGGCTGGTCGACCCACTTGCCGCCGGCGTTCTCGACGTCCGTCTGCAGCGACGGCCACGAGGTGAGGGTGCGGCCGCGCACCACGTCGGCCTCGACCAGCATCCAGGGGCCGTGACAGATGGCCGCGAGGGGCTTGTCGGAGGTGAAGAAGGCGCGCACGAAGCGCACGGCCTGGTCGTTCATCCGCAGGTGGTCGGGGCTCATCACCCCGCCGGGGACCACCAGCGCGTCGAAGTCGTCCGGATTCGCCTGGTCGAGCGGCACGTCGACCGGGAACTCGTCTCCCCAGTGGTCGTGCTGCCAGCCCTTGACCTTCCCCTGCACCGGCGAGACGAGCTTCACCATCGCGCCCGCGTCCTGCAGGGCCTGCCGCGGCCCGGTCATCTCCACCTGCTCGAAGCCGTTCGCGACGAGCATCGCCACCCTCTTGCCGTTCAGCTCTCCATTCATCGGTTCTCTCCTTCTCGGGTACCACGGATCCGCGAGTGGTGGAGAGTATGCAAACAACGCGCCTGCAATAGGATAGAAAGCTTCTGCCAGCGGATACCGAGACGCTTCGCGGCAGCACTGCGCCGGGCGGCCGGGGTCGGTGCGAGGACCACGGGCAGCCCGCCTTCGCGGACCGGGGCCCGTGCACCGCGCCACACCCGTCCCCTCGCCCGCTCGCGGGAGAGGGTGGCGCGTCTCGGCGCGCCGGGTGAGGGCCACGCACCGGGGCCCGGGCATCTGCGCGATGCCCGGGCCCCGGTGCACTCGGCACTCAGTACCTGCCACTTCCGTTCACCCCTTCACGGCTTATGCTTCGAGCGCGTATCCCCCTCCGGCGCGGGCGGGCCGGAGGGGGATCGGCCAGAGCCGCGGGCGCCGGTCTGCTCGGCCGGCCGTGCCGGCGCGCCGCCGGAGAGCGCGGCGACGGCGCGGCGGTGCATCATGATCGCCCGCTCCTTGTAGTCGGCGCTGGAGAGGGCGAAGGCGACGATGTCCTCGAGCGCGGCGGTGAGGCGCCGGACGAGCGCCTGCGGGTCCTCGCCGTTCGTGCCCGGCGTCGGGGTCTCGGGCGTCGCTCGGTCGTAGCGGACCTGAACGCCCGACAGGTCCCGCGCGAGGGGGGGAGTGCGCTCGCTCATCTGCTCGCTTCCTGGGATGGACGATCGGTGCGACGGAAACCGCTGCGCCGGCTCTCGCGCGGGGCCGCAGCGTGCGCCGGCGCGGGTTCGTTCGGGCGACGGAGACCGGCGGTGGATCGGGACTCGGAACGGGGCGCGGCGGGCACGGACCGCCTCTGAAATAGGTAGCGACCGGCGCCGCCGCTGGCAAGCGCGCCGGAGCGCTCCTCACATGAGAACCGACAGCGTGTACAGCAGCAGGCCGACGAGGCCGCCGACGACGGTGCCGTTGATACGGATGAACTGCAGGTCCTTGCCCACCTGGAGCTCGATCTTTCGCGAGGTCTCGTCCGGGTCCCACTGCGCGACGGTGCTCGCGATGAGGTGCGCGACCTCGTGCCGGTAGTCCTCGGCGACGTGGACGACGGCGTTCTCCGCCCAGCGGTCGACGCGCTCCATCAGCTCCGGGTCCTCCAGGAGCGTCTCGCCGAGCCGGCGGATGGCGCGCTCGATCGGGAGCTGGATCTCCGCCCGGCCACCGCCGTCGCCGTTCGGGACCAGCGTCGCGCGGAGGTCGGACCAGAGGCGGCCGGAGAAGCGCTCGAGCGCGGGGCTCGCGAGGAGCTCCTCCTTCATCGTCTCGCCCCGGGCGATCAGCTCGGGGGAGTTCTTCAGCCGGTCGACGGAGGCGCTCACCAGCTCGTCGAAGCGGTGGCGGAAGGGGTGCTCGGGGTCGGCTCGGACCTCGTGGAGGGCGCCCTCCGTGGCGTTCAGGATCTTGCGGTAGATCTTGTCGTCGATCGGGGCGGGCACCCACCACGGGAGCTCGCGCTCGATGCGCTCGCGCAGCTGGTCCTTGTTCTCTTCGAGGAGGTGGTCCACCAGCGCGAGAGTGCCGTCGAGCAGCTCCTGCCGGCGTTTGCCGGCGAGGACGAGCGCGAGCGCGTCGGCGAGCACCGGCGTCGCCTCGGTCTCCCGGAGCCGCTCCTCGATCTGGTGCTCGATCAGCCGCTGCATCTCGCGCTCGTTCAGCGACCGCACGGCGGTGGCGAGGGCGCCCGTCGCGTGGCGCGCGAGCCGCTCGGCGTTCTCCGGCCGCTGCATCCACTCCGCCAGCCGCTGGGCCACGTGCATCGAGCGGACCTTCGCCGAGAGCACCTCGCGCGAGAGGAAGTTGTTCTCCACGAAGCGGCCCAGGCTCCCGCCGATGCGGTCCTTGCGCGTGGGCACGATCGCCGTGTGCGGGATCTTCAGGCCCAGCGGATAGCGGAAGAGCGCCGTCACCGCGAACCAGTCCGCGATGGCGCCCACCATCGCCGCCTCGGCCGTCGCGCGCACGAAGCCCATCCACGGGAAGCGCCCTTCCAGCGCGTGCGAGACGACGAAGACCGCCGCCGCCGCGACGAGCAGCGCGGTGGCGATCCGGCGCATGCGGTCCAGCTGCGCTCGCTTTCGCTCGTCCTCCGGCATCTGCATGGCGTTCTCCCGAAGAGCTGCCCCCTGCGGCGTGGCCGCGGTCGCTCCGGTTCCGGCAGGTTTCACGCCCACGGCCACGCGATCAGAAGCTGAAGGAGAGTGGCAGCCGCGCGGCCACCGCCTGGCCCGACGCCGTGCGCGCCGGGTTGAACGTCCACTCCATGGCGGCCTTGCGCACCCGCGAATCGTAGCCGCGGTCCCCGCTCGATTGCGTCACCTCCGCGGCCTGTACCTTCCCCTGGGCGTCGACGGTGAGCAGGACCACCACCTCGCCGTGCAGCGACCTCGGTGCGGTCGGTGGAAGGATCATCGACTTGGAAGTGGGCGGGGTGATGCCGGCCGTGCCCATCCCCCCCCCGGTCCCCGGCCCCGTCCCGGACCCGATGCCCCCGCCCGTCCCGCCACCCGAGCCGCCGCCCGCGCCCGGGCCGGTACCGGGGCCCTGACCCGCTCCGGCCCCCGCGCCGGCGCCGCTCTGCGCCGTCGTCGAGGGTACGCCGGCCAGCTCCGTCGGCGCGGCCGGCGCCTGCACCGCCGGCTTCGGCGGCGGCGGAACGGCGGGCGGCGGCTTCACCACCTCCTCCGGCGGCTTCACCTCCGGCACCGGCTCGGGGGTCGGCTGCGCAGGTGCCGGTGGCGGCGGCGGCGCAGCGATCCGGATGTACGTCACCTGCTCCCCGCCCCCGCCCCCGCCGCCCCCCACCGCACCCGTCCCGGGCCCCGTGCCGAACCCCGCTCCGCGCGCGCCGCTGCCCACCAGGAGCGCAGAAACGCGCCCGCCCTGCCAGAGAAGCAGGGCGAGCACCGCCGCGTGGACGAGGACGGCGATCGCCACCGCGCGCCACTGCTCGCGCGACGGGCGGCCGACCGGACGGCTGCGGATATGCTCGAACAACGATCGGGGCTCGTCTGGAAGTGCCAAGTGCCGGGTGCCGAGTGCCAAGGAACGAATCTACTTGGCCCTTGGCACCCGGCACTTGGCACTGTTACCACGGAAGCCCGCTACTGTTCGCGGCTCGCTCCGGCCGCGCCCTCAGCGGCCTTCCCGCGGCTCGGTGTACGTGGGCTCCGGCGGAAGCGCCGCCTCGTTGGGCGCCATGTGCCCCGTGCGCTGGAGTACGCTGTGGCTGCGGCTGTAGGTGAAGTAGACGAGCAACCCGATCGCCATCCAGACCACCAGCCGGATCCAGGTGTCGATCGGCAGGAAGTACATCATGAAACCGCAGGTGAGGATGCCGAGGATCGGCACCAGCGGCACCCACGGCGTGCGGAAGGGGCGCTCCCGCTCGGGCTCCTTCACCCGCAGCCACCAGACGCCCGCGCAGACGATCACGAAGGCGAGGAGTGTCCCGATGGAGACCAGCTCGCCCAGGATGGCGATGGGGAAGAGGCCCCCCACGACCGCCGCCACCACGCCCGTGACGATCGTGGTGACGTACGGCGTCCGGAAGCGCGGATGCACCCGGGCGAAGGCCGGGGGGAGCAGCCCGTCCCTCGACATCGAGAAGAAGACGCGCGGCTGGCCCATGAGCATCACCAGCACCACCGAGGCGAGCCCCGCGATCGCGGCGATGTTGACCAGGAAGCCGAGCCACGCGAGCGCGGGACCGGCGGCGTCCACGGCCACGAAGATCGGGTGCGGCACGTTCAGCGTCGTGTAGTTCGCCAGCCCCGTCATCACCAGCGACATCAGGATGTAGAGCACCGTGCAGACGCCGAGCGAGCCCAGCATGCCGATCGGCATGTCGCGCTGCGGGTTCTTCGCCTCCTGCGCCGCGGTGCTCACCGCGTCGAAGCCGATGTAGGCGAAGAAGACCACCGCCGCGGCGCGGACGATCCCGGTCCAGCCGAACTCCCCGAACTTCCCGGTCGCCGCCGGGATGAAGGGATGCCAGTTGGCGGTGTTCACGTAGCGGAAGCCGAAGCCGATCACAAGCAGGACGATGCCGACCTTGAGGAAGACGATGAAGTTGTTGAAGCGCGCCGACTCCCGGATCCCGACCACGAGCAGGGCGGTCATCGCCAGGATCAGCAGCACGGCCGGCAGGTTGACGATCCCGCCGGGGACGCGGACGATCGTGGAGGAGCCCTCGAGCGCGAGGGGCGCCTTGGTCCACGCGTCCGGCAGGTCGATGCCGAGCTCGCGCATGAAGGCGGTGAAGTAGCCCGACCAGCCCACCGCCACGGTGGAGGCGCCGAAGAGGTACTCGAGGATGAGGTCCCAGCCGATGATCCAGGCG
The DNA here is from genome assembly GCA_035707865.1 of Longimicrobiaceae bacterium. Taxonomy (GTDB): domain Bacteria; phylum Gemmatimonadota; class Gemmatimonadetes; order Longimicrobiales; family Longimicrobiaceae; genus DASSTO01. Next base: position 35,001 of record DASSTO010000178.1, read on the forward strand.
ATCAGCTCGCCGAGCGTGGAGTACGCGTAGGTGTAGGCGCTCCCCGCGATGGGGATCATCGCCGCGAACTCCGCGTAGCAGAGCCCGGCGAAGAGGCAGCCCAGGCCGGCGACGACGAAGGAGAGGACCACCGCGGGGCCCGCGTACTGCGCCGCGGCGGTGCCGGTGATCACGAAGATCCCGGCGCCGATCACCGCCCCGATCCCCAGCAGCACCAGGTTGGTGGCGGAGAGCGCCCGGTTCAGCGTGTTCTCGCCTTCGCTGAACGCGTCGGCCTGCAGTTCGTCGATCGACTTGCGCGCGAAGAGGTTCAAGGGTCGGCTCCGTGAGAGGTTGCGCGGGAATCACCGCAGGATCGGGCTCAGGCCCCGTTCCGGGCTAGGACGTCGGAGATGATGATCGGGAGACCGCGAGTGATGCCGGGCGGTGTTCTGGCTGGGATCGAGGAATCTGATGGCGGCCGCGCGGGGCCGTCAAGGGGTACCCGGCTCCGCGCGGCGCCACAGGTAGTAGACCGGGACGCCGAGCAGGATGATCCCGAAGCCCACCAGCGTGGAGACCGGCTGCTCGACCACCGCGTTGCCGAGCATGGCGAGCGACGCGGCGAGGAAGAGCAACGGCGTCCACGGGTAACCGACGGTGCGATACGAGCGCGGGGCGTCGGGCCGCGCGCGGCGCAGGAGGAAGACCGCGCCCACCGCGAGCGCGTAGAAGGGCCAGATCCCCAGGATGAACGAGTCCGCCAGCTGCTCGAAGGTGCGCACGGAGACGTAGCCGATGCCGAGCAGCCCCGCGAGCGCGATCGCCGCCCAGGGGGTGCGCCAGCGCGGGTGCACCGCCGCGATGGGGCGGAAGAAGAGGCCGTCCTCGGCCATCGCGAAGAAGATGCGCGGCCCGGTCATCATCGCGCCGTTGAGGGCGCCGAAGGCGGAGACGAGCACCATCGCGGCGACCACCCCCGCCCCCGCCTCGCCGAAGATGCGCCGCGCCGCGTCGGCGGCCACGAGCGGGCGGTCGACCATCCCCGCCACGGGCAGGACGTAGAGGTACGCCGCGTTCACGAGCAGGTAGATCGCCACGATCGCCAGCGTCCCGCCGAGGAGGGCGCGCGGCAGCGTACGGCCCGGGTCACGGACCTCGCCGCCCATGAAGGTCAGGTCCGCCCACCCGTCGTACGCCCACAGCACCGCGATGAGGGCCACCCCGAAGCCGCCCCACGAGAGCGGAGCCAGGTGCACGGGCCGCGCGAACGCGCCCCCGGCGGCATCGCCCAGGACGAACGCCAGCACCGCCAGCGCGGTGAGCGCCGCGACCTTCGCCGCGGTCGACGCGTTCTGCACCGCCGCGCCCCAGTTCACGGAGCGGATGTTGGCGAGCGCGAGCACCGCGATCGCCGCCGCCGCCACACCCCGCACGCCGGCATCGCCCAGCGGCAGGAACTCCCGCACGTACTCGGCGAAGAGCATCGCGATCGCGCCCAGCGCCGAGGGGCGGATCACCAGCAGTTCCGTCCAGCCGAAGAGGAAGGCGGGCAGCGGGCCGTAGGCCTCGCGCAGGAACACGTAGATCCCGCCCGAGCGCGGGAAGAGCACCGCCAGCTCGGCGACGGTGAGCGCGCCGACGAGCGCGACGACGCCCCCCAGCACCCAGAGCAGCCCGATCGCCCCGGCGGTGCCCACGTCCCCCGCCACCGCGCTCGGCACGCGGAAGATCCCGCTCCCGATCGTCGAGCCCACGAGCACCGCCGCCGCGCTCCACACGCCCAGGCGGCGCGGGAGCGGGTCGGGTGGGGAAGGGATGGGGTGACGGGGCGGCACGGTGAACGGGGGATGGGGTGGACCGGTGAACGGGGGCCCGGGCATCGCGCCGATGCTCGGGTCCCGGCAAGTCCCCTCGCCCGCTTGCGGGAGAGGGTGGCGCGTCTCAGCGCGCCGGGTGAGGGCCGGCACCGGAGCCCGAGCATCCCACTGATGCCCGGGCCCCCGCGCACTCAGCACTCAGCGCGTCCCTCACCCGCTCAGCAGTTCAGCAGTTCAGCAGTTCACGGCGCCGGCGCCGGCTCGGCGGTGGGTGCAGCCGGCTCCAGCGTCTCCCTCAGGTGCGCCTCCACCCGCTCGGTCGGCAGGCGCAGGCTCGTGGCCATCCACATGATGAGCGCGGAGAAGACGGCGAGCACCACGATCGCCCAGCCGAAGCCCAGCGCGTCGAGGTTGCCCGCGCCCTTCGACGCATCGGGGTACGAGCCGAGCCAGCTGATGAGCGCCAGCCCCGCCATCCAGACGACCACCCACAGGCCCGAGCGGAACTCCATCGGCGGCGTGGTCGCGTGGTTCTTCCACTCGTGCAGCACCAGCACGACGTAGCCGAGGAGCACGGCGACGAAGAGCTTCCAGTCGATGTCCCACCCCGACCAGTAGACGATCAGGTTGGAGGAGAGGAAGGCCAGGTAGGCGATCAGGTGGCCGGCGGGGAGCCGGAAGGGGCGCTCCTGGCGCGGGATCTGCCGGCGCATCGCCACGAGCGCCAGCGGCCCCGAGCCGAAGGAGAGCACGGTCGCCGACGTCACGAAGCCCACCAGCTTCTGCCAGCCGGGGAAGGGAAGGAAGAAGATCAGCCCCACGAAGAAGGTGAGGATGACGCTCACCCACGGCACGCCGCGGTCGTTGACCTTCGCCAGCGACCGGGGCGCGTTGCCGTTGCGGCCCATCGCGTACGAGATGCGCGCGGTGACCGTGGCGTAGATCAGTCCGGTGTCGGCGGGTGAGACGAAGGCGTCCACGTAGAGGAGGATCGCCAGCCAGCTCAGCCCCATCGCGCCGGCGAGCGCCGCGAGCGGGCCATAGGCGGCGGCGATGTCGCTCAGGCCGCCGGTGAAGCTGGTGCCCACGTTCGCCCACCCGTTGCGCAGCGCCCGGTCCGGCAGAGCGCCGATGAAGGCCACCTGCAGGGCGACGTAGATCACGGCGGTGATCAGCACCGAGCCGATGATGGCGATCGGCACGTTGCGCTGCGGGTTGCGCGTCTCGCCCGCCAGCTCCACCCCCTGCCGGAAGCCCAGGTACGAGAAGACAATCCCCGCCGTGGCGATGGACGAGAAGACGCCGCTCCAGCCGAAGGGCATGAAGCCGCCCGCCAGCTCGTGCGAGAAGTTCACCGGGTGGAAGACGGTGACGAGGAAGGCGACGATCACCACCGTGATGATGAGCAGCTTCCACCAGACGAGCGCGTTGTTCAGCCGCGCGAACCAGCGGATGCCGACGACGTTGATGAGGCTGAAGATCGCCAGCAGCACGGCGGCCACGACGAATCCCGCGCCGGTGAGCACGGGCACGCCCTGGTCGAGCCGCTGCAGCCACGGGATGTAGTTGGTGGCGTATTGCAGCGCCGCCTCCACCTCGATCGAGGTGACCGACGCCGCCGCAAGCCAGGTGACCCACCCCAGCGTGTAGCTGGCGAAGGAGCCGAAGGAGTAGTGGGGGAAGCGCACCACGCCGCCCGAGATGGGAAACATGGTGCCCAGCTCCGCGTAGCAGAGCCCGATCAGGATGATCATCACCCCGCCGATCGCCCAGGCCAGGATCGAGGCCGGCCCGGCGATCTCCGCGGCGTTGAGCGCGCCGAAGAGCCACCCCGACCCGATGATGGAGCCGACCGCGGTGAAGAGCAGGCCGACGATGCCGATGTCCCGCCGCAATCGGTGGTCGTCGGCTGCCGTGCGGTGCATGATCTCAGGCTGACTGTCCATGATCTCCGATCCAGGGCTGTGAGTCACAGGGGGCGCGGCTCGTCCGCTCCATCCACCGCCGCGCCACTCCGGAGCCGGCTCCTGCGGTAGCCGTAGAAGAAGTACAGCACCAGCCCCGCCACGAGCCAGATGACGAAGCGTGCCCAGGTGACGGCCGGGAGCTTGATCATCAGGAAGCCGCACGACACGATCGCCGCCGGCGCCACCAGCCAGACGAGCGGCGTCCGGAAGGGGCGGTACCGCTCCGGCTCCCGCAGGCGCAGCACCATCACCCCCAGCGCGACGAGCACGAAGGCGAAGAGCGTGCCGATGTTCGTCAGCTCGATCACTTCCTTGATGTTGGCGAACGCCGAGAAGAAGGCGACGAAGACCCCGGTGATGACCGTCGTCGCCACCGGGGTCTTGAAGCGCGGGTGGATCTTCGCGGCGAAGGGCGGCAGCAGGCCGTCGCGCGCCATCGAGTAGAAGATCCGCGGCTGGCCGAGCTGGAAGACGAGCAGCACGCTCGCCATCGAGACGACCGCGCCGAAGGCGATCACCCCCCCCGCCCAGTGATAGCCCCGGTTTACGAAGGCGCTCGCCAGCGGGTCGCCCACGCCGAGCTGCGTCCACGGCACCAGGCCCGTCAGGACGAGCGTGACGACGATGTAGACGATCGAGGTGATGACGAGCGAGCCGATCATGGCGCGCGGCATGTCGCGCTGCGGGTCCCGCGCCTCCTCCGCCGCCGTGCTCACCGCGTCGAAGCCGATGTAGGCGAAGAAGATGAGCGACGCACCCACGAAGACGCCGTTCCAGCCGTTCGGCATGAACGGCGTCCAGTTGTCGGGCTGTACCCAGAAGGCCCCGGCGGCGACGAAGAAGGCCAGGATCGCGAGCTTCAGGATCACCATCACGGTGTTCGCCCACGCGCTCTCCCGGATGCCGACGACCAGCACCCAGGTGATGAGCGCGACGATCAGCACCGCCGGGAGGTTGAAGATGATCGGCACCCCCGCGACGACCGGCGCGTGGGCCCAGGCATGTGCCGCGGAGAGCACGTCCACGCTCGCGGTGGAGGCGAGCGACGGGTCGGCCTGGAGCTGCTGGAAGGCGTCGAACGCGCTGCGGTAGTCGGTGGCGAGCCACTCGGGGAAGCCGAGGCCGAAGCCGTGCAGCAGCGTCTGGAAGTAAGCCGACCAGGAGACCGCGACGGCGATGTTGCCCACCGCGTACTCGATGATCAGGTCCCAGCCGATGATCCACGCGACGAGCTCCCCGAGCGTGGCGTAGGCGTAGGTGTACGCGCTGCCGGCCTGCGGGATGAGCGAGGCGAACTCCGCGTAGCACAGCGCCGCGAAGCCGCACGCGATCGCCACCAGCAGGTACGAGACGATCAGCGCCGGACCGGCGCCGGGATGGTCGGGCCCGTTCGCCGCCGCCGCGCCGACGGCCGAGAAGATCCCCGCGCCGATGATGGCGCCCACGCCCAGGGAGGTGAGCTGCCACACGCCCAGGCTGCGGCGCAGGTCGGACGGGACCGGGCCGCCCTCCGCCCGGGCTTCGGCGATCGGCTTGCGCCGAAAGAGCGATTGGAAGGACACGGGAATCAGGAATCAGGAGTCAGAAGAAGGGACGTAGAAGCCGTCATTCTGAATTCTGGCTTCTGACTTCTGGGTTCTTGTGCCGTACGATCTCCACCACCGCCGGCACGACCGAGAGCAGGATGATCGCGATCACCACGAGGCCGAAGTTCTCCCGGACGACGGGGATGTTGCCGAAGAAGTAGCCGCCCCAGAGGAAGATCGTGATCCACAGGGCGGCGCCGAGCACGCTGAAGAGCAGGAAGCGCGGGTACGGCATCCGCCCCGCTCCGGCGACGAACGGCGTGTAGGTACGCACGATGGGTACGAAGCGCGCGAGGACGATCGTCTTGCCCCCGTACTTCGCGAAGAACTGCTGCGTCCGCCCCAGGTGCCGCGGCTTCAGGAAGCGCACCCTGCCGCTGAACGCGCGGGGCCCCACCAGCGAGCCCACCCAGTAGTTCACGTTGTCGCCGAGCACCACCGCGCAGAAGAGGAGCGGGTAGAGGTACTCGACGTGGAACGCGCCCGTCGCCGCGAGCGCACCCGCCGCGAAGAGCAGCGAGTCGCCCGGCAGGAACGGCGTCACCACCAGGCCCGTCTCGCAGAAGAGGATCAGGCCGAGAATGCCGTACGTCCACGCTCCGTAACTCTGCACGAGGACCGCGAGGTGCCGGTCCACGTGGAGGATGAAGTCCAGCACCGATCGAACCGCTTCCATGCAGCTCCGGGGTCTCTCTGCTCACGCTCGGGGACACGGGCCGGGGAGTATAGCCCGGGCGCCGCGCGGTGCGCCAGGCGCAGAAACGCAGACGGCAGCCATACGGGCTGCCGTCTGCGTCTCCGTCGCGCTCGACGCGACTACGTGCGCGGAACGAGACCCACCACCTCGATCCCGGCGGCGCGCGCGGCGTCCACCGCGTAGATCACGTCGCCGTAGGTGATGTCCTCCGCCCCCTTCACGAAGATCACCTTCCGGTTGCGTCCCTCGTAGATCTTCTTCAGGCCCTCCACCAGCCCATCCGCGGGGATCGGCTGCTGGTTGACCGCGTACACGTTCCCCTTGTCGATCGTCAGGACGATCTGGTCCTCGGTCGACGCGATGTCCGACTCCTGGATCGGCGGGACCTGCACCGCGATTCCCTTCTGGAGGCCCTGCTGCACCACCATGAAGATGATGAGCAGCACCAGCAGAATGTCGATCATGGGGGTCATGTTGATCTCCGAATTCGGACCCCCGCCCTTACCGCCTACGCTCATCGACATACGCCGGTCTCCTTACTTGCTCTCGTGGAGCGCCTGGCCCTTGGGCGCCTCGGTGATGGCCCCGATCACGCGGACCCCCGCGGCGCGGGCGTCGTCGATCGCGGTCAGGACGATGCGGTACGACACGCCCTGATCCGACTTCAGGTACAGCACGTGATCCTCCGGCCGCGACGCGAAGTCCTGCTGGAGACGCGCGGTGAGCTGCCCCGGCGGAATCGGCTGGGCGTCCTTGTCGAGATAGAACTTGCCGTCCTTGTCGATGCCGAGCGTCACCCGGTCTTCCTTCTGCGGAGCGACGTGCACCGCGTTCGGCAGCTTCGCCACGTAGCTCAGCGCCGGCGTGACCACCATGAAGATGATCAGCAGCACGAGCATCACGTCGATCATCGGGGTGACGTTGATCTCCGAGTTGACGTTCTGCCCCTCCAGCCCGGCGACGGTAGGAACGGCGCTACCGCCAAACGACGCGCCTCCCCCAAGCTTCATCGCCATGGATCAGTCCCCCGCGAAAGCGCCCTTGCGGCCGGCGTTCATCTCCCGCTCCGCCTCCCGAGTCATCATCCAGTCGATCATCTCACGACCGGCGTAGGCGAGCTCGGAGAAGAGGGTGTCCAGCCGGGCGCTGAAGTAGTTGTAGAGCCACACCGCCGGGATCGCCACCAGCAGGCCGACGGCGGTGGTGATGAGGGCCTCCGCGATACCGGCCGAGATCGACTCGAGGCCGGCGCCCGAGACCGACATGCTCGTGAACGCGTTGATGATGCCCATCGTCGTGCCGAGTAGACCGACGAACGGGGCCGTGGCGCCGATGGTGGCGAGCAGGCCGAGGCCGCTCTTCAGGTCGTTGGCGAGCAGGATCTGCTCACGCTCCACCGAGCGTTCGGCCGAGGTGATCGCCGCGCCGGCGGCCTGCGGGTTGTCCAGCAGCGGAGCGACCTCGCGCAGCGACTCGCCGAGCACCCGCGCGACGTGGGACTTGTCGTACGACTCCGTCAGCTCGAGCGCGGTCGGAATGTTGCCCTCTTCGAGCGCCTGCGAGAACTGCGGCGCAAAAGCCCGGGTCGCCTTCGTCATCCGGCGGAAGCGGATCAGCTTCGCCACCGAGACCGAGAGCGAGATGATGCTCATGATCACGAGCGTGATGACGATCCCGCGGGCGAACCAGCCCATGCTGGCCCAGAGCTCCGTCAACGACAGCTGCATCTTAGTACTCCGTGAAGTGGGAGCGAGAGGCGCGGACCCCCCTGGCCCGCGCCGGGTAGTGCCGGAACGTTACGACTCCGGTTTCCACTGGATGGGCATCTGGACGAGCGTGCGCACGGCGTGGCCGCGGTACATCGGAGGCGTGAAGTGCATCCGCTCGGCCACCCGTCGCGCCGGATCCGAGAACTGCTCGTTCGTCGTCGAGATCACCTTCACCGTGCTGCCGTCCACCGTGCCGTCCTTCTCCACCGTGAACTCCAGCACCGTCGTCCCCGAGATCCCCGCATCCTGCAGCATGCGCGGATACATGCGCGAGAGCGCACTCTGCACCTGCGAGCCGTTGGTGATGTGCGGCGGCGCATCCAGCTGCTGCGACTGATAGACGAAGTTGCTGCTGTCGGCCGGGTTCGCATTCTGCGGCGTGCCCCCCTGCACCCCGTTGTGCGTGCCCCCCGCCTGCCCGATCCCGGTGAAGTCCTTCGGATCCACGGGCGGTGCCTCGGGGTTGATGTCGGGAATCGCCGGCGGCGGCGTCTTCGGCGGCATCAGCTCCTGGAAGCCCTTGGGCGGCGGCGGCGTGGCCGGCTTCGGGGCCTCCGGCGGCGGGGGCGGCGGCGGCGTCGGCTTCGCCGGCTCCGGCGGCTTCTCCTTCACCTCCATGTACGTCACCAGCTCCTGCGCCTTCTTCACCGTCTGCGGCATGTGCACCGACGCGTACACCGCGCCCGCGAT